>JAABVD010000174.1 GCA_014529615.1 Opitutia bacterium | reverse complement strand
GATTTTTCCAGGATCTCCTTCCTGACTTCCTGCCGTCGTCTTTGGTGCAGGCCGGCCATTAGACCGTAATAGGCCATTTCGGCTGTGTTGGGAATAAATCTGAAGACGGAATTTTCCAGATCGTTGTCGATGGCTTCCATGATCTGGTCGATGAGGGCCCGGCCCAAAGCTTTCCGCTCCCGGTAGATTTCCACGTCGTTGCCGCGAGAGAAGTAAATGCGTTCGAAGGAGCAGGATACGCGTTCGAATGGATCGCGAATTTGATGGTGTTGGGCCCGACCGTCGCCTCTTATGATTATGGCCTCCCCCGGTTCTATCTCCCGTATGTCATCGGCCGATTTGGCAAAGACGGTCATAAGCGGGGCGCGCTCCGATGCCACCGCTACGACTTCCTCGTCCTCAAAAAAATGGAAGGGGCGAATCCCCCAGGGATCGCGCAAGGCAAAACAATCCCCGGTGCCGATCATTCCGGCAATGGAATACCCGCCATCCCATTCCCGGCTCGATTTCCGCAGGATTTCGGCAATGTCCAACTGTTCGCTGATGGCCCGGGCGTTGTCCATACCGGAAAGACCGTTCACATCGCGGTTTAGGTGGTAGAGACGGCGGTGTTCCTCGTCGAGGTGGTAACCGATTTCCTCCAGAATCGTCTGGGTGTCGGTATCGAAAATGGGATGCTGCCCGCGATTGATGAGCTGCTCATTCAACTCCGCGGTATTGGTCATGTTGAAATTCCCCGCTACCATGAGATTGCGGGTGGGCCAGTTGTTGCGGCGGAAGTAGGGGTGGCAACTGGACTCGGAATATCCTCCGGAGGTCCCATAACGCAGGTGGCCGAGGTAGATTTCTGCTCCGAAATCGAAGTTTTCTTTTACAGTGGCGGCAAATTCGGGGTGAATGTCTCCGCGTTCGACCATTGCATTATAAGATTCGATCAAACCCCGAAAAATGAGATTAAGCGAGTTGGGCTGAATACTTCGCTTGCGAAAGATGTAGGGTTTGCCGGGTGGGACATTCAACTTCAATGCGCCAATTCCCGCGCCATCCTGTCCACGGTTGTGCTGTTTTTCCATAAGGAGAAACATCTGAAAAAATCCCCACAAGGGGGAGTTGTATTTCTCCTGATAATATGAGAGCGGTTTTTTCAGGCGAACGAGGGCGATACCGCACTCATGTCTGATGGGATCGCTCATCTAAGCAAACAAAGCTTGTAGATTCTTGCGAATCCGTTCCAGGGGTGGCAGGTGCAGTTCGGTCATGGCAAAGGTTTCTCCAGTGATCATTTCAAAGAGTTGGATGTAGCGGCTGGAGAGTTCCACCACGAGGTCATCCGGGGCCTGGGGCAGTTCAGGATCGTTATAAGGGTCGCAGTGATCCACAAACCAGAGCCGCAGGAATTCCTTGTCGATGTTTTCAGGATTTTCCCCGGTGGCAAAGCGCTCCTGGTAGGAATCCTCCAGCCAGAAACGGCTCGAGTCCGGAGTATGGATCTCATCGATGAGGCGAATGACACCCTCGGCGTCCCGGCCGAATTCGTACTTGGTATCGACCAGGATAAGTCCTCGTTTGGCTGCCTCCGCCTGTCCGAAAGCAAAGAGTTCCATGGCTGCCCGGGAGGCCACCTCCCAATCCGCTTCATTCATCAGCCCCATCTCCAGCACCTCTTCCGGACTGACCGGCTCGTCGTGGACATCCGATTTTGTCGTCGGGGTCAGCATATTCTTTTCCAATTTCTGACTTTTTTTCATGCCTTCGGGCAATGGATTGCCACAGTAGTTGCGGCATCCGTTCCGATAGACGGTCCACAGGGAAGTGCTGGTGGACCCGGTCATATAACCGCGAACGACGAATTCGACCGGGAACACTTCACAACGGTGCCCTATGGTAACGGAGGGATCGGGAACGGCTATCTTATGGTTGGGGATGATGTGCCGGGTGTGGTCGAACCACCAATTGCTGGTCAGGTTCAGGACTTGACCCTTGAAGGGAATGGCCGCCAGGACGCGGTCAAATGCGCTTTGCCGGTCGGTGCTGATAAAGATCATGTCGTCCTGACGCGGGTAGATGTCGCGCACTTTGCCTTGTATCTTTTTTCCGGGAAAGTCGGTAAGTTCGAGGCAGTTGTTTATTTGGGATCGGATAATTTCTTTTCGGTTCATGGTCTGGGTATGATTTATAGGAAGAATGAATTCATCAATGAGTGGGGCTGCCTCCCTGGCGTTTACCCCATCTATGGACCAAATGCTCAGTTTACATCGGGGGAAGGGTAGTAGCGGGCGGACTGGGAAAAGGGGTTCCACAGGATGTGGGTATCAATGAGTTTTTGCAGGGTAGGGCCATGGTCGGAGTGGGGGAGAGTTATTTCCCAAAGGGTGGAATGCCGGATATTCGATACGGCGTTGAGATGAAAGCGGTTCCGTAGCGTTTCCAGTTTTTGCTTACCGGTAAAATCTTCGTGGTCGTGGACGAGAATCCGGACAGTGGAGGGATCGGAGGAAAGGTCGCATACATACTCCTTGTTACTGTTGAACAGTTCCCCGCACTGGTTGACGGAATTTCGTAGCACGGCTTCCTCACCGGAATGGGAGATTTCCCAATGAGTCTTGCGCGCGATTCCGGCCTTGATTCCCGCCACCTGCAAAGCCTTTTGCACGGATAGGGCAGTGTTGTCGGTAATAATCATATCGATGAGCAACTCGAAGGAATGGGATTGAGGGGCAAAGTTACCGACACTGATTTCGGGACGTTCAAAGGGGCAAAATTTTGTCGCTGAAGGTTGTGCATGGCCCGATTCGATGTAAGCGCGCATGGATGAAAAAATCGGATTTCCGGCCGGAACGCGTTCCGGATGGGGCATGATGGCCATGACGTTGCCCCGGGGGTTGGTCACGGCAGCAAGATTGTGAACCGAGCCATTGGGATTGGTGGGAAAACTGTCCTCGATTCGGCCTTCGCGGTCGCAATATTGGAACGGGGTCTGGCCGTTGGCTACCATTTGTCCGAGTAGGGGTTCGGGAATGACGTAGCGCCCTTCGGCGTGGGCGAGGGGTATCCTGATAACCTCTTCGGGTTCCAGATGGCGGGTAAACGCGGTGGACTTCGGGTCTACTCCCATTCTCAGGTGGGCGAACACGTTATAAAATCCCGTTCCCAGCAAATGGCCGTCCTTTTCTCGCCGGTTGGGGGCCAATGCCATGCCCAGGCGATATCTCGGCAAAGCGGGAACCATGCCGGTTTCCACCAGGATTTGAGCCCCGTTACAGATGCCCAAAACCGGCTTTCCCTTCTCACTCTCCTGGCGGATTATTTCCATGACCGGGTCGAGGGAGGCAATAACCCCTGCCCTGGAACGATCTTCATAGGAAAAGCCTCCCACGATGACATACCCGTCCAGCGCTTTCAAATGGGAGTAATCCCCATTCCAAAGGAATTCAACCGGCTGCATGCCCGCCCGCTTGACCGCGGCGGCCGATTCGATTTCGCAGTTGCTTCCGGGGAATTGCAGGATGGCGATTTTGTTCATTTGTGGAGGTGCACATCGCAGGGGCCGTCGATAATACGGCCAATTTCGTAGGCGGGAATGTCGGGAAACTGTTTCAGTTGCTCCAGCGCTTCATCACGGGCGCTTGGCCGGATGACGACCACGAATCCAATGCCCATATTGAAAGTGCGGAACATTTCTTGCACGTCGACACTCCCGATCTGTTGAATGGCGTGGAACACCGGGGGTGTGGGCCAAGTGCGGATATCGATTTCCGCCCGGCAGTTGTGGGGGAGAATGCGAGGAACATTTTCAATGAACCCGCCTCCGGTAAGGTGTGCCATGCCGTGGACCTCCACAGGAGAAGCGAGCAGGGCATCCGTGGCCCGTTTGTAGTTGATGTGGGGTTGGAGCAAGGCTTCACCCACGGATGAGCCCAATTCGGGAAGCACGCTTTCGGTTGTATACCCCCCGATTTCAAAAAATACCTTTCGGGCCAGGGAATAGCCGTTGGTATGCAGGCCGTTCGAGGCCAGGCCCAACACGATGTCCCCAGGGCGTATGGTAGATCCGTTGATGAGGCCTTCCTTTTCCACGATCCCCGTCACACAACCGACAATGTCGTGTTCGTGCCGTCGGTAGGTCCCGGGCATTTCGGCCGTTTCCCCGCCAACCAGTGAGATGCCGTTTTCCCGACAGGCATCGGCCATTCCAAAGACAATTTGTTCGACGATCTCGGGAACGAGTTTTTGGTTGGCCACGTAATCGAGGAAGGTGAGCGGCCGAGCCCCGTGGACGATGATGTCGTTGCAGGTGGCGCTGACGACGTCGATTCCCAAGCCATAGTATTTCCCCGCCATTTTGCCGACCGTCACCTTGGTGCCTACTCCATCGATGCTTTGAATCAGCACCGGGTGTTTATAGGACGCGATAAATTCACTCAGGTCGAACATCGATCCGAAGCTGCCCAATCCGGTCAGAACGTGGGATGAAAAGGTGCTCTTGACCCTGTCCTTGATGCGTTCGACCGCTTCATTCCCGGCATCGATGTCGACCCCGGCAGATTTGTAGTCAACTTTAGTCTTCATAACAGTTTTTCGCGGAGGCCGTTTTCCCAACGCTCCC
The DNA here is from genome assembly GCA_014529615.1 of Opitutia bacterium. Classification (GTDB taxonomy): domain Bacteria; phylum Verrucomicrobiota; class Verrucomicrobiia; order Opitutales; family UBA2995; genus JAABVD01. The sequence continues at coordinate 905 of JAABVD010000174.1, read as the reverse complement.
GTGCCACACGGAGATCGAGGTCGACGACGTCATGCAGGGAAAGTCGCGAATCAGAGGTGGTCATTCCAATGATCTGGAAGACCAGTTGCCGATCCACCAGAATTTCAAGTACTGCGGCCAATTTCCCCAGAGAAACCTCGAGTATGAATCCGCCCGTTTCCGAAAACAGGACGCGAGAAGGGGGAAGTTCGGAGTCCACCACCACGGTGCAGCCGATACGGTTCGGGAAACTCATTTCGGCCAGGGCAACGGCCAGACCTCCATCGGAAATATCGTGACAAGCCAGGACCAATCCCTCCTCGATAAGATCGACCACGGTGTGATTTTGTCGTTGGACTTCCCCCAGGTCGGGAATGGGAAGAGAGGCGCCTAATTCGTCGAAAAGTTCATAATAGACCGAGCCTCCCAGCTCGTTTTTTCGCTCTCCCAGGAGCAAGATGACCGAGCCGGACTCCTTGAAAGCGATGTCGATGGCCTTGGATGCGTCGGCCATTTTTCCCACGCATCCGATAATCGGACTGGCCGGAATGCTGCCCGCCCTGGATTCGTTGTAAAAGGAAACATTTCCCGCCACGATGGGTACGGCGTGTTGGGGGTGTTCCTTGAGGCAAATGCTCTTGCAGGCGTCGGACACTCCCTGGACGCCCGCCACAAACAGTCCCATCTGGTTTTCCTTTTCCGGGTTGCCGAAGCATAGACAATCGGTCACGGCCTGAGGGGAGGCTCCGACAGCCGAGATATTGCGGAAGGCTTCCACTACTGCGTTGACGGCTCCCTGGTAAACATTGATGGAGCAATGGCGCGGATTATGGTCCAGTGTGACCGCAACGCCGGTCGGGCGAATCTCCTCGGGGTATTCATCCCCTTGAAACGGCCGGAGCACACCCGCGTCGGCCTGACCGGCC
>JAABVD010000173.1 GCA_014529615.1 Opitutia bacterium | reverse complement strand
CATTCCATCATTCCATTTCCCCCCTCCCCGCCTTCGCGCCCTTGCCCACATCTTGGATAACTAAAAAAATCTAGACAACCCTTTCACAACATATTTAATGCTCTTCTTCTCCTGCATTAAGCTGGAATTTGAAGGCCCTGGGCGAGCTGAAGTGAACTTCAGGGTTCTAACTCTAGCCGATCTACAACAACTCAAACCCTCATTCTAATGATTAAACGACTCCGCTGGTCCAAACGTGCTTTGTTTGCGATGCTCTCCATTGCATTGCCCCTTTCTTTTCATACCTATGCTCAGGAAGAGGAAGAAGAAGAAGTCTACGAATTGAGCCCATTCACCATCGACGCTTCCGAGGAGGAGGGCTACCTGGCTACTACCACTTTGGCCGGTTCCCGTATTCGCTCAAATGTGCGCGACCTCGGCGCTTCCATAGCCATTGTCACGGAAGATTTCCTGGAAGATACCGGGGCCACCGATGGTGAATCGTTGCTATACTTTGTTGGTAACGTCGAAGTGGGCGGGGTGCTGGGCAATTTCTCCAACGTGGGGGATGACGGGGTAAACACCAATACATCCAGGAACAACCCCCAAAGGAGTCAACGGGTTCGAGGATTGGTCGATGCCGTTTTGACGCGGGATTATTTTCAGAGCGATGTCCCTTTTGATGCTTATAATACCACCCGCGTCACCGTCAACCGCGGCCCCAATTCCATCCTGTTCGGCCTGGGGTCCCCAGGGGGAGTCATCAACAACACTACCAAGCAAGCCAATATCGGCACCAATTTCGGTGAACTATCCGTGCGGCTCGACCACAGGGGCGGACACCGGGAAAGCTTCGATTACAACAAGACTCTGATCCAAGACCGTCTGGCCGTCCGGGTTGCCATGTTGAATGAACAAATTCAGTTCCGGCAAGAACCGGCCTACGAAGACGATCAGCGGTTTTACATGGCCTGGGATGCCATACTGTTTGAAAACCTAGACTCCCAATTTTTGGGCCAAACAATTTTTCGCGGCAATTTTGAGGAAATAACAATCAGTAGAAATCCGCCCGACACAGTTCCCCCCTCAGACCGCTATTCTTCCTGGTTCGTGGGGCTGGGCGGCCAGGATGTCCTGAATAGAGCCCTCGCTCAACCAGGAGTTACCCTGGCCAATATCGGTAACAACGCCGTTACCCAACAGGAAGTTCTGGGCGCCATCAGCGCCGGTCTGGTTACCGTTCCCGAAGGCATGACTGCGGAGGAGTACGCCGCAGTCGAAGGTCGGTTTATTCCAAAGACCGTGGTTAACCGTTTTAGAAATTCGGGTCGAAATAATACAGCCAGCGGTATTCCCTACTTCCTATTTCCGGCTATCAACTACAATAGTGGTGACGCGGGGACCCAACCTGGCTGGGACAGTCCGGAACTAGCCGGCATTCAGGGAATCATGGGTCGCTGGCGCACAAATGATGGTTTAAAGGACCTCTTTTGGACCAATGCAGCCACAGCCGGCCCGGGTTTTCTTGTGCCATCCATTCAGAATCGCAATGTTTTCGATTACCACAAAAACCTGTTTCAGGGCACTACCAATATCGTAGAAACCGATTATGAAATACAGACATTTATCGTAGAGCAGGGGTTGCTGGGAGGTTATGCCGGTATCGAAATCGCTTATGACAAGCAGAAGCGCCAACAGAAGCGTTTCAATGCCTTCTCTTCCGGCGATAGTAAGAGTATTCGCCTTGACATTTCATCCCACCATGCTCCGGGCGATATCGACTATGACGGAGTGGGCGACAGGCTTGTCAACGAAAACCTCGGGAGACCCGTCATCAGATGGAATGACAATACCACGACTAACGAAAGGAATGAACAGGAAACCTTCCGCGCCACCATCTTCGGCACCCTTGATTTGGCCGACATGGTGGAAGGCACACTTGGCAGCATACTGGGCTCCCACACACTCACTGGACTCTATGAAGACAGAGCTAATGACAACTCGAGCCGAGGCACGCGGGGCGCTTGGTGGGCCGATCAGGGTGATTACCCCGGCGAAGGTTTCATCTCCAATGGAGACAATGATAACTTCCGCCGGATTGTTAAGAGCCAAGTTTATGTTGGCCCGGCTGCCAGCGGCCTCAACAGCCCCGATCAACTCCGCATTACCGATGTCTTGAACATGGGGTTCCCCCAGGTTGGAGATACCTACGGCATATGGTACTATGACAATCGTGGAAGTGTCGAGGATGGCGTTCAAAACAATTGGAGGATTATCGAAGCCCTGCAGTCGGCTAACGTGAGCCGGACGGAACTGGAATCCACCGCATTAAACCTGCAAAGCAGGTTCCTTGATGGCCACATCGTGGGGATGTATGCTTGGCGGGAGGATGAGCAACGATCATTCCGACGCCTTCAGCAAACCACCGTTCGCGGACCCACAGGCTCCATGGCGCAAAGAATCAGCGACCCGGGCAATAATGAAACGGATGGTAACTTCAATGAAGCATTACTCTTCCTCGAAGATACGCCCTTTAGTGTCAACAAGGATTCCACTACCACTTGGAGTATCATCGGCCGGTATCCGGAAAATTTGCTCGGTGAACTGCCCTGGGGAATGGACATCTCAGCCCACTATTACGAAGCGGAAAGTTTCGAACCTGCCGGAGGTCAGGTCAACGTGCTCAATCAACCGCTTACCAGCCCATTTGGAACCACCGAAGAATACGGTTTTACCGTTGAATTGTTTGATAGCCGACTTTCACTTCGTTTTAATTGGTTCGAAACCGTGAATGCCAATGCCCGAACGAACTTGGCTGGTAACGTCAACGATGTCATTGGACGCGTTCGCTTCTTTATTGAACGAATCGCCGAAGCGGAAGAAAGCGGTCTCACCTTGTTCCCCAGCACTGAACTCAGAAATGACGGGTCCGGCCTGAGTGATGCGGATCTCGGATTTGATACCGTACCCGATAACCGTCAGCGTACAACCGGCACCGATGCCGACCTTATCGGCGTAAATTCCTACGATGAATATTACACGCGCTTAATTAATATTCTCCCTCCGGAGGTTCAAAGCATCTACAACTTTGAAGTTATAAAAAACCCCAATGGAACGATCGACGTCTTCAGCACTCCCCTGGACGGCGCTTTATGGTCCACCCAGAACTTCGTTGCCGAAGGTATGGAAATTGATGTGGGGGGACAAATAACCAACAACTGGAGCATCTCCCTCAATGTGGCCCAACAGGAAACGGTAACCTCAGATACCGGCCCGGTTGCCATTCCGCTTGCCTTCGAGATTTTGGACCGGATCATCGACCAAGGATTGTATGACGTGCGCGACTCACCCTTCCAGGTGGAACGGGGAGCGATAGGCGCGTCCCGTTACGAAGGTGAAATTCGTGCCTTTCGGATTGAGAAGGCCAAGGACAACACCGTGTCTAAAGAACAAAGGGAATGGCGAGTCAACTTGGTTACACGTTACGATTTCCTCGAAGGATTGTTGAACGGATTCAGCGTCGGCGCTGGACTTCGCTATCAGGATTCCATCGCCACCGGATACCCGAACATCTTTGATGAATTCGGCAATGCGGTCCCGGATATTTTGAATCCGTGGCTGGGACCCGACGAACTCAATGGAGATCTTTTCTTTCGCTATGGTCGGTCTATCTTCGACGGCAATGTTGACTGGACCATCCAGTTCAATGCGCGCAACCTCTACCGGCAGCATGGCTCTCAGGACATACCGGTTAACGCCAGCATCGACGGCACCGTGGCCGTTATTCGCATCCCCAATGAACAACAGTTCTTTCTCACCAACACCTTCCGGTTCTAACTTCCCAAAACCCTGATTTTACCAAGGCCCGCCACACCGGCGGGCCTTTTTCATTCCGATTTCTCCCCCCCTCCCCTCCTTTCTCCCTCTTAATCCTGATCGTGAACGTGATCCTGATCATGATCTCTCACCCCATTCCTAATTCCTAATAGGCGCGCTTTGGCGCTTTTCCCTCTCCCCCTCTCTCTGAACTCTGCACTCTGAACTCTGAACTCTTCTCCTCGCGCCCCCGGGCGCTTCCCCCCCACTGTGCCTGTGTGCCTCTGTGCCTTTGTGCCTTTGTCCCAGTCTTTTGTGCTTTTTGTGGTTAATCCCTTTCTCTCTCCCAATTCCTAATTCCCTTCCTTCTCCCTTTGGGAGAGGGTGGCGCATAGCGCCGGGTGAGGGTTGCCCGTGCTTGTCGCGGGCAATAAGCTTTCGGGCTAGACGGTTAACTGAGAAAGAAACGTTCTCGCCGGGACCACGACGGGCTCGTTTCTTTCAAAACAGTCCGCACCGACAAAATCCAAAGCCGTGACCACCTGGAAAGCGTGACTGCATCCAGTCGATTTTTGAAAATATTCCAACTGCGCAGACGGGCTCATACTGGAGCGTTTAACCTCTACCAAAAACCAGGGCTCCTCGTCCCTGATCACGACAAAATCGACCTCTCTTTTGTCCTTATCCCGGATGTACCTCAGTTCGAAACTCCCAAGTCCCAAATCCGTCCAGCCTTCGACCGCCTTAAGCAAATGACAGGCCACGAAGGTTTCTGCCTTCTTTCCCGCATCCCTCACATCCGACCAGTCTCTCAAATACCATTTCGGTTCTTTTCTCAGCGACCGGGAGACATTCCGGTACCACGGCATCACCAGAAAACCGTAGTGAAGCGAAACCAAATGAGCCACCCAATTCCTTACGGTCTTGTCATTGATCCTGATGGTTCTGGCCAAACCGCTATACCTGATTTGTTCGCCAGATCGGGAAGCCAAAAGCTTTCCCAGTATTTCCAACTGGGAGAGTTCCTGGACACGGGTCAGTTCCCTCACTTCCTCCTTGAACAACTGCTGATTCCGCAACCGCTTCCAGCGACGATGAAAACGGTCATTCCTCCGGACAAACGGTTCAGGAAAACCACCATAGTTCCAGAGAGCGTCGAAATCTTCATCTGCGATCGGAATCGGGTCGCGCAGCAATTCATCCAAACTATGGATACCGGCCAATTCCGAAACACCTAGCGGATGCATGCGGTAGAGGAAGTATCGTCCCATCAGGCTATCCCCGCCCTTTCGAAATACATCCAGCCGAGAAGAACCGGTTACAATGATGAGGACACCGCCACCATAAGTATCAAAAAAACCCTTCAAAAGGTCTTTCCATTTCGAGTACTTATGCACTTCGTCAAAGGAGATTACCGGTTTTTTCCCCTTGAGAACATCCAATCCACACGCTCCGGCAATCGACTTCGGACCCGCAAGCATCATCTCCCGATGATTTACATTATCCCAATCAAAATAGAAGTCCGACAAATCCAGGGATACCGTCGTCTTACCCACTTGCCTAGGTCCTGAAACGAATGCCATATGGCGGTTCGATTTCAAGTGATCCTTCAATGCAAGGGTAAACAGCCTTTGGATGTGGGGCTCATTCATGGCCCGACTTTTTCGGATAATATTACGGAATAGTCAAGACCATTTCGGATCAATATCCATTTTGGTCGAGATAGGGCTGGGCAAGATAAAACCCTAACTCCGATCGCAACTTGACATGATTTTTT
>JAABVD010000172.1 GCA_014529615.1 Opitutia bacterium | reverse complement strand
TGGCACTTGGTTAAGCGGCTATAGGGCAGACGTTCCACACCAGCACTCGATCTTCGTTCGTTCGTGACGAATTTTGTGAGAAATGCGGGCTGGGCTTCGCAGTTCTTTCAGCGGGTTGAGGGGAATTTCTCGGGAAGGCGGGGAATTTAAGAAGTGACTCTCGCAAAGAGCGCGGAGAGCCGCAAAGAAGGAAGCGCGCCAAAGGCCAATCATTCCACCCGTTAACCTCCAAATCGAAACATTCCTAATTCCTAATTCCTAATTTGCGCCCCTTGGCGCGCTTCGGAACCCCTTTGCGGATTCCCTTATCAGGTCGGCCAGGTCGGTGTGGCCATTGTCGCGGGCAAACGATTCGGCGGTGGACTCATCCACGTCTATAACCGTCGGGTCGGCCCCGTGCTGGAGCAGGAGTTCGACGATGTCCAACCCTCCTGGCCATCTATCAGATTGATCTGGGCCTTGTTGGCCAGCAAAAGGGCCACCGTATCGCGGTTTTTCCCGGTCGATGCAAACATGAGGGCGGTTCGGCCGGCCCGGTCCCGCACGTCCGGAGACGCCCCCGCCACCAGCAGTTCCCCTACGGTCCCTGTGTGCCCGTTAAAGGCGCTGACCATGAGCATGGTGCGCCCGTCCCCATCGCGTTGATCGGGGTGGGTTCCCGAATCCAAAGCCTGCCTGACCAAACTGGTCTGGCCGTTCAAAGCTCCCTGAAGGGCTACATCGAAGGGAATGACCAGGGGTTTTGGGGCCGGTCTGACGGCCTGCCCGGCGGTGGCAGTTCCCCTGTCCTCATCGCCACAACCTCCCCCCAAAAAAAGACAGAAGAAGAGAGCCGCAAGCTTGGACGAGGTCAATTCGCGCGATGGCTCGACAGCGCGCTTTGTTCGTCGGAATCCCGATAACCAAACACTTTGCCGGCCACTTGGTATTTTCTCGCGCATGAGAAGAGCACTGACAGGATTAACTGAAAAGCACAAGACAACGCATCGGATGCGAAGGATTATTCATACCGAGATGGATTGTTTCCATGCCACAACCAACCCGCATTTCTGACTTCCGAGCGAGGCTTGCCCATCAATGATGAATTCCATGCAACAAACAAATCTAGGCCTTATTGGCGCAGGTCGTATCGGACGACTCCACGCGGAGAATCTGGCGCGCCGCATACCCGCAGCCAACTTGCTCATGGTGCACGACGTCGTGGTGGAGAAAGCCGAAAAATGTGCGGCCGATTTTCAAATCCCAATGGTCGCGCCCGATCCCGAGGCCATCTTCGATTCCCCTGAGATTGACGCCGTCGCCATATGTTCCAGTAGCGATACTCACGTGGAATTTATAATCGAAGCCGCGCAAGCCGGTAAGCACATCTTCTGCGAAAAGCCGATCGCCTTGGATCTGGCCTCGATCGATCGAGCCCTCGCCGTCGTCGAGCAAAACCGCGTAAAACTCCAGGTAGGCTTCAATAGACGTTTTCATGCCAACTTCAAGGAGGTCCGTGACCAAGTCGCGGCGGGAAAGATTGGCCGACCGCACTTGGTCAGAATCACCAGTCGCGATTCGGTTCCACCACCCATCAGCTATGTCAAAGTTTCGGGTGGCATCTTCCTGGATATGACCATCCACGACTTCGATATGGCCCGCTATGTGATCGGCCACGAGGTGGAAGAGGTTTTCGCGGTGGGAGCGGTCCTGGTCGATCCTGCCATCGGCGCAATGGGGGATGTCGATACCGTGATCATCACCTTGCGTTACGCCAATGGGGCAATCGGCGCCATCGATAATAGTCGTGAAGCCGTCTACGGATACGACCAGAGAGTCGAGGTCTTCGGCTCAAAGGGTGTGGTCATCGCCAACAATAATCGCCCCCACAACGTGAATCTCCATGCCAAGGATGGCGCTACCACGGCCCCGCCGCATTTCAATGTATTGGATTTGTACCGGGACTCCTACATTGCTGAACTCAAAAGCTTCCTCGAGGCCCTTCGGCAAGATGCGGAGCCTTTGGTAACTGGGCTGGACGGACGCCAGCCGTTGGTGATGGGCCTGGCCGCAGCTCAATCGATCCGGGAGCGCCGGCCGGTTAAACTCAGCGAAATCAAACCATCATAGGAAAAGCCCAACGGTTCCTGAGAACTGCGGGTTGGCCGGCGTCACTCTTCTTCGTCCTTTTTCAGGTTGGGCCAAGGGGCGAAGGCCAGGACATAAAGCAATACGATTCCTGCAAATGGGATTATCGCCAATAGTCCTATGGGACCGGGATAGCCCGCTCTTTTGAATATGAGCCAAAATGGCAGAATAACGATTATGGCAAAAATTAGCAAACCGAAAATTGTGAAGGCCTCCGAGGGGCTGAGATGTTTGAAAATGCCGAGTATTGTGGTGTCTTCCATTGGATGGGGATGTTGGAACGTGGTGGTTAGCCCGCATTTCTCACAAAATTCGTCGCGAACGAACGAAGATCGAGTGCTGGTGTGGGCTTCGGGCGGAGGCGCGGATGAAGCTGGGTCGACACCCTGCAAAGTCGGCCTGCAACTGTGCGAAGCACGGGCAGGGGAATCCAGCGAAGTCCGCACCAGTGCCGATATTTCGGAGGGCAGTAGAAAATTTGTGAGAAATGCGGGTTAGTGGGTTACCTCAAGGGTAAGTTCATTTTAGTTTTGGCGAAACCTATTCCTATTTCGGGGCATTGTCCAGGTCTTCCCCAATCGTTTTGGACGCCCGCCAGAAGTGAAAGGCGGCCAGAATATAGATGAACACCACTATCATGGAGGCGTATCTCAAGGCTCCCTGGCCGAAGGTCGGGGTCAGGACATCGCTCAGGATACCGGTTAAGAGCGGACCCAGACCCAGCCCGATGAGGTTGAGGACGAAAAACAGGATGGAGGATGCCAGGGCCCGCATGCGCAAGCTGACCACACCGTGGGTCATGGCGATGGTGGGGCCGATGAACATGGCGGCCAGGAATTGGGGAATGATATAAAATACCAGGGCCAGGTGATAGGCCTCCAGGAGATAAACCAGGAGGAAAGACGGTATGGCCAACAACGCGGCCAAGCCGGGAATCCATAGATACCACCTGGGGTCGCGACGTCCGTACCTGTCCGCCAGATAACCTCCCGCGAACGTTCCCGCAGCCCCGGCGAATCCGGTGATCAATCCCAGCCAGGTAGCCAGTTCGCCCGTGCTGGTCAGATCGTATGTGCGGATAAAATAGGAGGCGATCCAATGCCCCAGACCGTAGCCCACAAAGGAATGCAGTCCCGAGGCCAAGGACATGTGACGAAACGATTTTCGGGACCAAAGCAGCCGCAAAACCTCCCCCACGGGAGGCGCGTCCAACACTTTCTCAATATTTTCCGACTGACCCCGGGGCGGTTCCCGCAGGGTAAAGCGAACGACCAAGGCCCATAAAATCCCAGGAATTCCGATGACAAAGAATACCATCCGCCAGCCGTAGAAGTCGTTGACCCATCCCCCGATCAAAAATCCGCACAGAATTCCAAAATATACTCCCATGGAATAGATGGAAAGCGCCGTGGCGCGCCGGTGGGGAGGGAACAGGTCGGAAATTATGGAATGGGCCGGGGGGCTGCCCCCCGCTTCGCCCACCGCTACCCCAATTCTGGCCAGAAGCAAGTGGACGAAGTTTTGGGCCAAGCCGGAAAGCGCCGTCATGAAACTCCAGGTGGCGATGGCGATGGCCACGATGTTTCTCCGGTTGGACTTGTCGGCCCACCGGGCAATGGGAATACCGACCGAGACATAGAAAATGGCGAATGCGATTCCGGACAAGAGCCCCAACTGCCAATCCATCAAACCCAGCTCGGCTTTGATGCTTTCCTGTAGAATGGCCAGGATTTGCCGGTCGACGAAATTGCAGATGTAGGCGACCGTGAGTACCCCCAGGGCGTAATAGGAGTAGGACGGATTGAATTTCCGGGCCCGCCCTTCCGGATTATCAATGCTGAGGGGCTTTTCGGAACTCATGCTCGGGAATCGTTGAGAGGACTGCAAAGTGTAGGAGCGGGTTTATCCCGCGATTGTTTGGGGCTCCTCCGAATCTTATCGCGGGATAAACCCGCTCCTACAATTATCATTGCCTGAAATATAATCTTTCTTGGCGGTCTTTCAAAAAGGTCGGGAGGTGGCGCATTCCGTAATTAACGGTCTCTATCGTTTGTTTCTCAAGGAGAAATCGGATTGGTTGACTTTGGGGATCACTCCTCAATCATCTCCTCGTTTTCGGAAATTGATCATAATCCATGTTCCCCCAATTCAGTTCCCCCCCCGGGCCGAAAGGATTGCTCTTCCTATTTTGCTTCCTCCAACCTCTCGCGGCGGTCCACTCCGCCGAGCACGATCAGGACTTCGAACAGTTGGGCTCCATCCTCCCCGAAGGCAACGAAGTTCGACTGGCTTCCGGGGCGCCCGGTCCCGATTACTGGCAGCAGGAGGCAAACTACCTTATCGAAACCGAGTTGGACGAAAGGAACTCCAAGATCCTGGGCAATCAAACCATAGAATATGTAAACCACTCCCCCCACGTGCTGAGATACCTGTGGGTGCAACTGGACCAAAACGCCTTCAAAATGGATTCCAAACGGTCCCGCGTGCGCTGGCCTCTGCCCTTTGAAGAGGAATCCGGAAAACCTGCCGAAATCGAATTCGATTCCTTTCGTTCGTTTGTATACAATCAGGAATTCCGGGGTGGATACGGGCTGACCCACGTAACCGATAGCGCGGGCCAAAACCTGGACATCACCGTGGTCCACACCAACATGCGCGTCGATCTGCCCGAGCCCCTTCAGCCGGGACAATCCTTTTCCTTCAAAATCGGTTGGGAGTTCAACATCGTGGATGAGGCCCTGGCCTTCCGCTATGGACGCCGGAAATTGAAGGAGGGCGATTATGCCTATCACATAGCCCAGTGGTATCCCCGCATGTGCGCCTATTACGACCGCCAGGGCTGGCAGGTTAAACCCTATATCGGGGCCGGAGAATTTGCCCTGGAGTTTGGCCGCTTCGAGGTGCGCATCACCGCCCCGGACGACTACGTGGTGGCAGCCACGGGCCAACTGGTCAACCCCGAGGAAGTCCTCAGCCCCACCCAACGGGAGCGGCTGCAACGCGCCCAAACCAGTAACAGACCGGTCATGATCGTGAGTGAAGAGGAGGCCAAAGACAATTTGGACAGGAAATCCCGACAGAAAAAGACCTGGATTTTCCAAGCCGAAAAGGTTCGGGATTTTGCCTTCGCCGCATCGCGCGGTTACCTCTGGGACGCCATGGGGGTCGAGGTGGACGGCCAAACCGTCATGGCCATGAGCGTCTATCCCCCGGAATCGATCCCCCTTTGGCAGCGGTTCTCCACCGAGGCGGTCGCGCAAGCCCTCAGAAAATACTCAGAGATGGTTTATCCCTACCCCTATCCGGTGGCCTGGTCGGCTTGGGGTGCGGAAGGAGGAATGGAATATCCCATGATTTCGTTCCAAACTTCCAGAGACATCGACGAAAAGGGAACCTACCCCATGCGGCATCGCGGCTACCTCATCGGAGTGGTCATCCACGAGGTGGGTCACAACTGGTTCCCCATGATCATCAACAACGATGAGCGGAATTGGATGTGGATGGACGAAGGCCTGAACAGTTTCGTCGATCACCTGGCCGGCAGTGAATTCGATCCGGTCCTGCAAAAGAGAAATTTAAGAAGTGAAAAAGAGGTCATCGAAACCATGACCCAAAAGGACGACCCCGTCATCATGACCGCGGCGGACAACATGACCCGGGCCGGTTACCAGGCTTATTCCAAACCAACCCTGGGTTTGATGGTGCTGCGTGAGGGTATCCTGGGGCGAAAATTGTTTGATTTCGCTTTCCAGGAGTATGCCAGGCGTTGTCCGTACCATGGAAGATGCCAGCGGAGTAGATCTGGACTGGTTCTGGCGGGGCTGGTTTTTTGGAAACGACCACGTGGACATGTCCATTGAAGGGGTAAATGCATACCGCTTGGACGACGGGGAACCGGGCCGAAGCATGGCCATGGCTAAAAAGGAGGAGGATGCCGTTCCCCTGACCCCTTACCAGGAATTCCTCGACGAAGTCGGAACGGTGGCGGAACGCAATAAGCGCCTGCAGGACTGGTATTTCTCCTTCAATCCCTATGAGCCATCGGAAAAAGACCTGCAGGACTACGCAAAAAAACGGGAGAAGCTGGAGGACTGGCAAAGGGAACAGCTCGAGTTCGGCGAAACGGCCTACTTGGTCACGGTGAAAAACGTAGGCGGGTTGATCATGCCTCTGGTTCTGGATATCGAGTTTACCAAGGGTCGGAAACGACGGTTGGAAATACCGCCCGAAATCTGGCGAATGGGGAAGGATGAGGTGAAGATACCGTTTATCAGCAATCGCAAAGTGCGGGAGGTCGTCCTGGACCCCGACAACGCCTTCGCCGACGCCGACTTGGCCAATAACCGTTTCCCCAGGGAAATCGAAGAGGGCCGGTTTAAACTCAAACCCAGGGAAAAGTCCCCCAATCCCATGCGCTCCGCCCTCTTCCCCGATGAGGAGGAAAAAGAGGACAACTGACCCCTCCCCATCCGTGGTCAGGAATAAGTGGCTAGTGGCGAGAGATAACGGAGGGCGGACATTCCTGTCCGCCAATAAACTTTAATCCTGATCCTGATCGTGACTCTCGCGAAGCAACGCAAAGCAACGCAAAGAAAAGGCAATGGCGGACAGGAA
>JAABVD010000171.1 GCA_014529615.1 Opitutia bacterium | reverse complement strand
ATCAGGTCAATTCCTTTATCTTCCAGGTGCTTGGTTATGGATTTGGTTATGTATGGAGTGCTGTCGCCTCCTATCGCGAATTTCATGATACCAGGATTCGTTCGTGGTTAGTATAATTGGTTTCCCAGGACAGACATATGGTCAATTGCCTAATCGAGAGATCCAATAAATTCCGCTACACCCTGGCCAATCAGATGGGGAGAATCCTCCTGAAGGTAGTGGATGCCGATCACTGTTCTCTCCTGTTGGTTGGGCCAGGTGCGGCAATATTCCCGCTGCCGTCCTGTCAGGATGGAACCCGGATAGGCATTAAGAAACAACTTCGGCACTTGACTGGTCGACAGCCACTCCCCGAAGCGGTTAACCATGTCGATAATGTCTTTGGGTTCCCCTGCGATCGGGCAGGACCTGGCAAAATCATACGTTGGTCTGCGGGATTCGCCCGGCTCGTCATACCGTTCGCGATAGGCTGCCCATTCTACCTCCGTCAAATTGCGGATCATACGCGTTTCGATCGTATCGATAAATAGATTATCCCGCAAGGCCATGTCCTCACCCATGGGCGATTTAAACTGCTTGAACAGGTCTTTTCGAACCTCCGGCCAGTCTTCCCATTCCAACGGGGTAACCAGCGTCTCCATATAGGTGATACTCTTTACCCGTTCCTGGTTGCGATAGGCCCAATCGAATCCGAGAGGACCGCCCCAGTCGTGCAGGACCAAGTGGATGTTATGCCCGAGATCCGTAGCCTCAAACCAGGCATCCAGGTATCGGGACTGCTCCGGAATCAGGTACGATCCCGATGGAATGTCTCCCGATTTTCCACAGCCCATCAGATCCATTGCCAGGCAACGTCCCAGGGATTCCACGTACGGAATGATATTGCGCCATGCGTAGGAAAAGGTGCCGTTCCCGTGTACAAAAACAATTGCATCCCCTTCTCCAACATCGATGTAGGACATCGTGCTATCCAATACGGAGATAACTTTTCTATCATAGGGGTCGACTTCTGAAATCTTGGGCCTGGGCATTTCGGTATTCCTTTCTTTAGTTGGTTAAAATGATATTTACGGGTGAGTTGAACACAAATGTCAACGCGTCCCGGGAATCAAAGACGAGACATACTCATTTGAACTAGAGTTTTTGAATCTGTATGCGGTCGATTTGCAGGAGTTGCTTTTTGACTTCGGAGCTGAAGCGCAAGAGATGAAGACCTGCTTGCTTAAAGGTAATGGTACCAGCCGAAACGGTCTGGAAAGCAGCAGATTTGCTTTTCTCAATTGTCATCAGTTTCTTCATTGGGTACCCGGAATCTGCCTGTTTAGCATCGTTGACAACGGCAGCTTTGGAGAGCGAGCAGGGGCCCTCGGCAGAGAGCGCGACTGAGAGCTCATAATTTCCCTCCTGTTCGATCTTCACAACAAATTCGAGATAGCTGCCTTCTCCCATGCGCAAGTCGGCGCAAACCACCTTCCCCTGCGAAGCTCCGGCCTGATCTTTGGGGTAGTGAAAGTTGCCGCGCTGGCCATAGTCGGATGAGGTTTGGTGAGGCAACTCTTCTGCCTCCAACCATCCGTCTTTGCCCATTTTGGGGTGTTTGAAACTCAGGTGCTGGCTCAGTTTGGCGATGACCTCGGCGTACTCGGGATTGCTGGCCCCTTCGTCGCTCTGCGGGCTATGCAGGGCAAGCAGGTTGATGAACTCGTGGGGATCGTTGTCGAGTTTGTACAACTCCGTCTCCCCAGTGGCGAATCGTGTCATGCGGTAGTCATTGTCCATGACCACGTCGTAGCGTATGCCATCTGCTTCGCTCGACATTAGAACGGGTTTGTCCCAAACAGCTTGGGGGTTCTTGAGCAAAGGGACCAAACTGTTGCCATCAAGTGTTTGCGGTGGCGCCGGTAGCTCCAGCAACTCAACCAATGTGGGGTAGAGATCCAACAGGGACACCGCCTTATCACAGAACACTCCCTCGGCCAGGCCGGGGCCTGAGATCATAAAGTTGACGCGGGACGAGTCGTACCAGGGCTTCATTTTTGACCAACCCTCTTTCTCGCTTAGCTGGTAGCCGTGGTCGCTCCACAGCACCACATAGCCGCTCTCGGCGTGGGGACTGGCATACCAAGCGTCCAGGATTCTGCCCACCTGTTCGTCGGCAAAGCTCACACAGGCGAGATAGGCTTGAACCATGCTCCTGTCGTGACCGGCAGCCACCGCCTTGCGATGATAGTCGGGGCCGAAATTGCCTTCGTTGTGGGCCATTAGTTTGAAACGCTCGGGCAAGTCATCCAAATCGTCGGCGCGCCGCTCGGGCATGACCAAGTTCTCAAGTGGATGCCTGTCGAAGTATTCTTGCGGCACCACCCAGGGCACGTGAGGTCGAAAAATTCCCAGAGAGAGGAAAAGGCTGTCGCGATTCGACTCCAAGGCTTCAATCCCCTTGCTGACCGAAATATAGTCGGGCATTTGAGTGGTCGGTACTGCGGCCACTCCCCACCTGCCATTGCGACTGATTCTCATCGCAGTGCTTGGTATGACCTCGGGTTCTTTGTCACGGCCGCTGTACTGATCGAATTCGGCCTTGTCCGCATTGTGGAAGTTCTTGCCAATTCCAATACTCTTCCAGCCCTGCGCGCTGAAATGCTTTGGCAGGGTGACGGCATCGAGGACATAGCTTCGCCAGGGTTTGCCCCAGTTGGGGTTGGATTTGGCGCCGGTGCGCGACGGATGCAATCCGGAAAAAAGGGAGGTCCGAGAGGGAAAACAAACGGGCGAGGAACAAATCGCCCGAGTGAAGGTGACGCTGCGAGCGGCAAAGCGCTCGAGATTCGGCGTGATCGCCTGAGGGTGACCTTCGAGCACGCTGTTCCAATCGTTCCAATCGTCAATATTCAGAAAGAGCACGCTGGGGCGCTCTGCGCTGGCCGCTTGAAACAATGTTGAATAAGCGGCAAGACAAAGCACGAAGAGTCTGAGGGGTTTTGCTGTAGTGAAACAAGTGGGAAGTATCATATGGGCTCTTTAATATTCTCTCGGTAGTATTTCATTTTCTCTCTGGCCGTCTATCTTCTCGCATAGTTCGTTCAAGCTTTCGACTGTAACGCTGGGTTCGATTCCCCATGGGTCAAAGACGAGACATACTCATTTGGACAAGTTCGCCTTCTTTAATTCATATTCGTTATTCAACCAGGCAAATCGACCCCAGTTCTTTTTACGAGGCACGATGGGCAACTGCTTCTCCCCGTCTTCGGTTTCGACCATGACCCTGGGGCCGCCCCTTTCTCGATCCGGAAAAGCCCGTGTCACAAATCCATCGGGTGACCATGTGGGGTCATCGCCACGTCCAACTTTTCGCCGTTGTTTGCCATCGCTGCTGACCACCCAGACATGATGGGTTGCTGAGATCAGCCGGTCACGCTTAGGGTTATTGACCCCGGTAAACGGGCTCATGTGAATCACCTCCACGCCTTCCCAGTGGGCAATCCATTTCCCATCGGGCGACCACGTGGGGACCTTTTGCTCGATGGGCAGTTCGAGGTTCTCGTCCTGTTCCGAGGGCGGTATCGAGATCATCCTGGCATTACTCCCGTCGAATGCGCTCACCCAGATTCTAAAGGCGCCGCCTCGGTTGGAGACAAAGGCGACCTTATTGCCCTTCGGGGATACCGACCGCATCGCATCGCTGAACTTGATCTGCTCCGGGTCGGTGAACAGTCTTCGGGATTGGCCCGTTTCTGTATCCATGATGTGGATCTGGCTGTTGCTGGCGGGATCTTGGCTTTTTTCTCCCCGCTCAGTCTTCATCCAGACAATATGGCGGGAGTCCGGCAGCCACGAGGGAAGGAAGTTCATGCCCTCGCTCACAAGTGCGCGAGGGTTTTTGCCATCGATGTCTGAAAGCTGCAGCGACAGGACACCGTCAACCACTTCCGCATACACCAGCTTCTTGCCATCGGGTGAAACCGCGGGCATGCGGCAGCCCTTTTCGGAATGCGTCAGTTGAACGCTATCCGCCCCGTTCTCCTTCATGCGATAGAGTTGGAGGATATCGTTCTCATCGGTGTGGCTGACAATGACTTCACGCAATTGTGGTTTTGAATTACGCGCAGCTGAAGTTTGAAAACTAAACTGGCATAGAATAAGGCAAGTCAGCAACGCCAGCTTTGAATGGAACGACAACCGGCCATTCCACTCAGGTTCGGATTGCCGCTCTCTGCCGGCGTTGAAGAATCGGAATTTTTTCATCTTCAATTCCATTTTGTCAGCCTTATTGAATCGTGACGCTTGTTTCCACAATGTGATCCACGATCAATGAATCCTGGTATGCCATGTAGCGTTTCCTTTCAATAGTTGGTTAAAATGAGCGCTCGGTATCAACTTGGACTGGGGGAAAAATCCTTCTATCCCTATACGTATTACCTGAGCGGGTTCACTACAGTCAGTCCATCGAATGATTGCCCGGGATTGAGATCTTCCGTCCACAGTTCAAGGGCCTGAGAGCGCTGGGCCG
Organism: Opitutia bacterium; assembly: GCA_014529615.1. GTDB lineage: Bacteria > Verrucomicrobiota > Verrucomicrobiia > Opitutales > UBA2995 > JAABVD01. The sequence goes on along the minus strand of JAABVD010000171.1, from coordinate 4,870 downwards.
CCGCAACGATCATGGCATCCCAAAAAGATAGTCGATGGCTTTGTTGTAATTCCAATGATCGGCAAAAGAGATCTTTGGTATTCTCCACCACCCTCCAGGAGAGATAGCGGCTGACACGACGAGCAGATTCTTCAATCGCAACACCTTTGCGGATCAGGTTGACATGCGTTTCCTGCAATACTTGCACACTGATCGCCGGTAATTTGCGGGACTTCCATAAATCCCGGATCAGCGCCCTGGCTTGCTCATGTCTATCCCCGGCATCAACATCCTGCGCATAAATTAAAATATTGGAGTCTATGAATACTTGCATGTCAGCGGATGTGCAGATCTTCCCGGTTCAGGGGAGTCCCTCCCAGATGCAGCGCATTTTCCAGATCTTCCAATGCGCCTTTGCGTGACGCTTCATATTCATCACGGTCCCGCAAAGCGGTCTCTATCAAGCTGGCCACCCACGCAGACACCGAGGTGTCGGCATCCACCGCAATGTGCTTTACCCGATTAATTAACTTTTCTTCGAGTTTTAAGGTGATATTTTTCATATTGAACAGGGTCGACCCGGCACAATAATCGTCAAGCACAAAAAATGTGCAATGGAGCGCGGCGCTTTAAACCCACCATTTGGACCGATTTCAGGATCAACCATCTCAGCGACGGATTTGTTGTCCCTCAAGGTCCGTCCCCATTTGATTCCTTGACGACCATGATATGATACAATGCATGAAGACGACAATAGTCCCTCGGAAGAAGAGGAATACCCATTTTCAAAACCTCAGGAAAGATCGGGAACGGGTATTAAACTCACTTTCGAAGCAGCCGAAGATGTCGTCCGCCGAAGCCGTCGCGAACTTCAAGCGCCGCCAGGAACGAGCCGAGCGGACAAAAGAAGTCGTTTAGCCCGAATTAATCTCCACGATGAGAATGTCCTCATCGGATACGATGGAAGACTTTATTTTATTGATACCTGTATTTATGTGAAGGAGGGAGAATGGGGAATGGAACATGGATGGACAGGATGAACAGGATTTTAAATTGGAGGGCGGACATTCCTGTCCGCCATTGCCCTTCGCCCCCATTCATAATTCGGGAGGTGGAATTTTTCGATCAGGATCAGGATCAAGATCACGATCAAGATCAAGATTGAGAGCCATCAGTGCCCATCCGTGTAATCCGTGGTCAATTCCTTTTCCTCTTTCCTTTTGAGTCTTTTGCGCTTTTTGTGGTTAATCCCTCTCCCTCCCTCCTACAGTTCTCTAAAAGCGCTCAATGAAGTTTTCTCCCTCCATTTTTCCAGTATGCGTTCGCTTGGGTGGAATGGGGCTCATTTTCGGGTTTGGCCTTCCGGGCTTCCCTGCCTCGGCCGAAGTCGATTTTGCTCGGGACATTCGTCCCATTCTCAATGCCAATTGCATAGAGTGCCACGGGGGCTTAAAAGCATCGGGCAACGTGTCCTATGTTTACGAAGACCGCGTGGTCGACTTTGAAGGTAAATCGGGTTACACGGTGGTTAAACCGGGAATCCCGGAGGAATCGGAACTGTATTTCCGTATTACTACTGACGATGAAGACGATCGCATGCCGCCGCCCGATGAGCATGATTCCCTATCTGAAAAGGAAATTGCCCTGATCGAGCAATGGATCGAAGAAGGTGCGAAGTGGGGTCGTCATTGGGCCTTCGAGGCTCCTGGAAAACCGCGGGTTCCCAAGACTGCATTCGACAAACTGGCAAACGGGAACCTGGACCGTATTCTGTTCAGCCGATTGGAGAAAGAAGGGCTTGAGCCAAGTCCCAAGGAAGAGCCAGGCCGGTTATTGCGTCGACTAAGCCTGAGCCTTACCGGTTTGCCTCCGAGTTTGCCGGAGTTGAACGCGTTTGAACGGGCCTACTCGAGGAATGCCCAGCGGGCTTTCAAGAGAGCAGTCGACGACCTCATGGATCGTCCGGCATTTGGTGAAAGATGGGCCACGATGTGGCTCGATCTGGTTCGCTATGCCGACTCCGGCGGATTGGGTCAGGACCAGCCAAGAACGATTTGGGCCTACCGGGATTGGGTTGTGGAAGCCTTCAACAGGGATATGCCCTTCGATCAGTTTACCATCAAGCAACTGGCCGGCGACTTGCTGCCAAACCCGACTATCGAGGATCTGGTTGCCACAGCCTGTCAGCGCAATACGCAGACTAACGTGGAAGGCGGCACTGACGACGAGGAATTCCGGGTGGAGGCAGTTGTGGATCGCATCAATACGACCTGGCAAACGTGGGGATCGGTCACCTTTGGCTGCGCTCAGTGTCACGATCATCCCTATGATCCTTTCCGGAACGATGAATACTACAAATTCATGGCGTTCTACAATAATTCCGCGGATTCGGACCTGATTAACGACGTTCCCTTACTGAAAGTTCCCGATGAGTCGAATCGATACAAAGAGGCAGGGGCATTGCGAAAGCGGATTCTGGATCTTAAAAAGGCGATTTGGAAGAGTGGCACCGCTCTACGCGATAAAGTGGAATGGACCGGCCTCAGGCAACTCGAAGTATCGTCTAACAATAGCACGGAATACGCCGTAGTCGAAAAACAGACACACGACGAATTTCACACCGTAGGAACAGTTGAGACTCAAACGCACACCCGGATCGATGTCCCTGGTTCCAGCTTTGGCGGGGAGGAAATAAGGGCGTTGCAATTGACCGTGTTACCCTGGGATCCGGAAACTGCAATTCATAGTCCGGAATGGGGTTTTGTGGTGGATGACCTGGAGGCATGGGTCACGTCTGAGAGTGGTTCCGAAACCCCCGTCAGTTTCCGTTGGAGTGTTCCCGATGTTCCTTGGATGCCTACGGACCCGATGCAAAGCATTGGCCCCAACGGGCAGCATTGGGGGGCCGACACGCTTATTCATTATGCGAGGCAATTGGCGCTTGTTCCCGAGCAGCCAATACGCGTGAAGGAAGGAGAAACGCTGTCTTTATATATTCACTGCAATAAGAGAGGCGCAGGTGGTAGTCATCCGATGGTTATTCAACGTGGCCACTTGGCCAGCAGTTCCGACGAGCGTTGGGAGCAATTGGGCGATCAGCTAAGTAAAGACTATCGAAGAAGCCAAAAACTGACCGAAGCGATAACGCGTTATTCCGAAATACCTGGAACGACCGTTCCCATAATGCACCGGCGCCCAAATGAGTTGGCCAGGCCGACCCACCTACTCATAAGAGGCAATTCTAGGGAGAAAGGGGCAGAGGTTTTTGCCGGCCTGCCTGAGACGCTGACCGAGGTAGCCCCTGTCGAAGGTTCGATCGACCGTCTGGCCATGGCCCGCTGGTGGGTTTCGGATGATCATCCGCTTACCTCCCGAGCTTTTGTCAATCGACTTTGGGAGCAGCTATTCGGGGTTGGGATTGTCTTTACACTGGAAGATTTTGGTTCCTCTGGTGAGAAGCCCACGCACCCGGAACTCCTCGATTATCTGGCCGTTCGTTTCCAGAAAGATTATGATTGGAGCGTGAAAGCGATCTTGCGCGAGATCGTTCTCAGTTACGCTTTTCAACAAGCGTCACCTGTGACCCCCGAGCTTTTGGAACGCGATCCGGACAATCGCCTGATTGCCCGTGGCCCCCGTCTCCGGCTGACCGCCGAGATGGTTCGCGACCAGGCTCTCGCCGTGAGCGGACTCCTTTCCTCAAAAGTCGGAGGACCGTCGGTCTATCCGCCCTTGCCGGAAGGCGTGTGGCAGCCGTTTCAGAAAAAAAACGAGTGGACTACGCCGGAGCCCGGCAACCCGGACCGCTACCGCCGTTCAATCTATACCCACGTCAAACGAAGTATCCCGTTTCCGGCCTTTGCGACTTTCGATGCGCCGTCGCGCGAGTTCTGCACACCGCGCCGACTTACGTCCAATACCCCTTTGCAAGCGCTGGTTACCTTGAACGACCAGACCTTTGTCGAATGTGCCGAAGCCATGGCCAAACAGCTTGAACGCGATTATCCGGAGGCGCCGGAAGCAGCGCTTGCTCAAGCCCACCGTCTGGTGACGGGACGATCCGCCCATTCCGACCGGTTAGAAACATTGACTCAGCTTTACCGCCAAGTGAATATGGAATCGCCCGAAAACGCCTGGAGGGTGGTGGCGCAAGTCCTCCTTAATCTCGATGATACCTTAACGTTTTGATCCGCCGTGAAACTCGAATCTTTGCTCGATGAGGCCCGTCTCCGTTCATTGGAACAGGAGACGCGCAGACAGTTTCTCGCCCGATGCACCACGGGACTTGGAGCGATGTTCCTGGCCAGTCAGGCGGCGGCCGCCTCGGGAAGTTATTTACAGCCTCGGCACGATCCCTCCAATCCGCTCAATGCGCTGCCTCCACATTTTCAAGGTACGGCCAAACGGGTCATTTATCTTCATATGATTGGAGCGCCCAGTCAGTTGGAACTCTTCGACTACAAACCCGACTTGGAGCGAATCGACGGTCAAGCCTGTCCCCAGTCTTTTCTCGAAGGCAAGAATTTCCCCTTCATTCAGGGTACTCCCAACATGTTGGGTCCTCAGTTCCCCTTTCAACAATACGGCGAGTCCGGCGCCTGGGTATCTGATCGCCTTCCTCATTTTTCCAAAGTGGTGGATGAGGTGAGTTTTATTAAAACGCTGCAGACGGACCAATTCAATCATGGTCCTGCCCAGCTCATGGTACAATCCGGCCAACCCCGCATCGGTCATCCATCCTTGGGTTCCTGGGTTACCTGGGGTTTGGGAACGGAGAACTCGGACCTTCCGGGTTTCATAGTGCTTCTTTCAGGCGGAAGAATACCTCGTGTAGGTAAAGCCCTTTGGAGTTCCGGTTTTCTTCCTTCCGTTTATCAGGGAGTGCAATGCC
>JAABVD010000170.1:8038-13637 GCA_014529615.1 Opitutia bacterium | reverse complement strand
CCGCGCCGATATGTGCGGGAAAGCGGCCCGTAGTTTTACCGCATTTGCCCAGGCCCATCGAGTGGGAAGTCCTCTGCGCCTGAGCTTCCGCACGGATGCGGGCGACTTGGTATCCAGGGCAATGGGCGGGCAATACACCGTGGAAATGACCCCAACCTCAGATTTGCGGCTGAATTTCACCCTCCCTCTCGCCACCGGCCCCGCCCTTCTGCACTTCGCCAATACCGGAGTTCCGCACGTGATAAAGTTTGTCCCCAACTTGGAGGAGGTCGATATCGTGGCGGAAGGTTCGGAACTGCGTTACCACGAAGCATTTTCTCCACGTGGAGCCAATGTCAACTTTGCCCGGGTCAACGGCAACGGCGTAATCGTGCGCACTTATGAACGCGGAGTGGAAGACGAAACCCTCGCCTGTGGAACCGGTGTGGCCGCAGTGGCCATCGTGGCCCACCTCGTTCACAACGTGGCCAAGCCCGTCCACCTAGAGGTGGCTGGAGGCGCTACCTTGTCGGTCGATTTTCAGGTGGATGGAGACTCCATCGAAGGAGTGAACCTTACCGGTCCGGCCACAGTCGTGTATAGCGGAAAAATAGAGAATAAACCCAATGGCGGGGGAAAGGGGATCTGCCGTGTGGAGATCAGGCGAAAGCCGCGACCCAATCCGGGTTTTCCGGACCGAAGGTTTTGAGCATGACGATGGGATCGGTGCGGGACGGGTTGTGAATGGTTACCCCTTCACGCGCGGTTGATTCGGTTACGAAGTATTCATCGTGGGTCAATTGCCCGAATCGAATCATGGTGGGTGTTTCGATCGGCCAGGCCCCCAGAGCGCCGTGTCCCTGCATCATGATCAGGCTGTAACAGGCGGCATTTTTTACGGTTACGGTCCTTCCCGGAAGCACGGTAAGCTCCGTGGCGCTGTAGGCGGTATTGCGGTAGGCGATCCATTTTTCGTCGTAACCGTTTTCCTGGATCTCCTGGGCGGAGGAGAAAATCGACAGGGGTTCCATGAAATGGTTTTCCACAAAATTGGGATCGACGTTGGCTTCCCAATCCAACACTTCGATAAGGTATTCGTAATCTCCCCGTTTTTCTTCCGGGCTGTCCTTCCACAGCAATTCCTCGGGAACGACCTGGTGATTGACCACCGATTGATACATGGCGAAGACGTCGGACGCCCTTTGGGGTTCAAAGGTGCACAAACTCCCCGGGGCGTGGAGGATACCGGCCGGAACATCCCACCCGGTGCCCGGATCCAACCGATAAGCTTTGGAGAAGTTGGTTATCTTGTTGTCACCCTTGGTAAAGTTTTTCAGGCATTGGAGGATCTGGTCTTTGGTTGTTCCCGGTTCACAACCAAAAAAAGTGTAAGGGAAATCCGCCCCGTAGTTGTTCATCTGGGGTGGAAAGTAATAGGCCTCCGGCTTGCCCAGTTGGCCCACCTTGGCAGCGTAATCGTCGGGTTGATGGATGTGGTGAGGAAGGGGCCCCTTATTGTCAAAAAATTTGGAGTAAGCAGGCCATTTCCCATACTCATCCCAAAGGCGATGACCAATGATCTCTCCTTTGAGTTCGTCTATGGCATCGCGCAGGGTAATTTGCCGGGAAGAGGAGCCGTCTTGGAATACGACCATGCTCAAACCTTCGTTTTTTCCGGTCAAGGGACCGTTGTCGGCCGGGGTGGCGCTGGAAAACCAGCGCTCGTCGATACCGCCCCTCTCCCCTCCCAGGGCATAGTAGTCATCGGGATGGAGTTTCAGTCGCCTTCCCGGAATACAGAAGGAACGGGGGACCCAATTGGGAGCCAGTCGAAGAATGCCCTGGCCTTGGACGAGGGCATCTTGAGCGATTTGGGAAGTTGTCATGGCAGGAAAAGAAAGCCGGATCCGTTAAACCTCTTGCCATTTGCGGCTGCTGCCGGACTCCAGGACAGCGGCGCAAACTTTGTCCGTTTGCAGGGCATCGGCAAAAGTGGGAAAGGCTCGCTCTCCCTCTTCACCCTCAAGGCTCTTGAGAAAATGAAAGGCGCCGTGGGTAAAACTGTGTTCGTATCCGATATTCAAACCGGGGACCCACCATTTGTCCATGTAGGGGTGCTCTCCACCCGCGTTGGAGACATGGATGCTACGCCATCCGCGCACGGCTTTGTCGTCGGCATAATCAAAATAGGACAACCGATGCAGATCGTGGAGATCCCAGGTGATGGAGGCATTTTCCCCGTTGATTTCAAAGGTGTAGAGCGCCTTGTGCCCGCGGGCGTAGCGGGTGGACTCGAAGATGGCCAGGGAACCGTTGGCGAAGCGGGCCAAAAAAGCACAAGCATCATCGATTCCAACTTTTTCCACATTTCCAGTATCCTGGTGCATGCGCTCTTTGATGAAGGTTTCAGTCATGGCCGTAACCGATGCGATTGGCCCGTTGATCCACATGGCCGTATCGATGCAGTGGGCCAGAAGATCACCCGTAACCCCGCTTCCCGCTGCGTCCACATCCAACCTCCACAATCCTTCGCCACCTTGGGGAAGATCGGCGTCGATAGTCCAATCCTGAAGGAAGTTGGCGCGATAGTGAAAGATTCGTCCCAATTTGCCGCTTTGGACAATGTTCTTGGCCAGGGCAACGGCGGGGACGAAGCGGTAATTGAACCAGACCAGATTCGGAACTCCGCCCTTGCCACCCGCCTGCACCATTTCCCGACTCTCTTCCGGGTTGCGACCCAGGGGTTTTTCACAGAGCACCATCTTGCCCGCCTCGGCCGCGGCAATGGCAATGTCGCGATGCATGTTATTGGGCGCTGCGATATCGATGGCGTCTACGTCGTCGCGTTCGATGAGCCTGCGCCAATCCGTTTCATAGCTTTCATATCCCCAATTCCGGGCAAACGATTTGAGACGTTCCTCGTTCCTGGCACAGGCCACCTTGAGGACTGGCTCATATTCCGTTTCAAAAAACTTGGAAACCTGGCGGTAGGCGTTGGAATGGGTTCTACCCATAAATCCGTAACCGATTACACCGATATTGAGTTTTTTCATAATCCTTATGTGCTGAGGTTTGAGGTTGTGGTGTTCATTTCCTGGCGATTATTGGAATCTCTTTTTGTGTGTCACGATTTTAAATTTCGGAATTAACTACTCAGGTCCACATAGCCTGGATCGTCGGAAAGTATGAATCAGGAGGGATTAACCACAGAGGTCACAGAGATCACAGAGGGGGGGAGAGGCGCCGTTGTCGCCAATTAGGAATGGGGAAAAGGGTTTTGGGATAGGTTCTAAGCTATTGGTTTAAAACTGTAGGAGGGGCTTTACGCCCCGATCCTCCAAAAGGCCTCACCGCAATCGCGGCATAAAGCCGCTCCTACAGCTGAAAAACAATAATCCATCGCAAACCCACAAATTCATCATTCCATCATTCCCTCCCTCTCCCCAATTCCTAATTCCTAATTCGCGAGCTTTGGCGCGCTTCCCCCCTCCTACAGTTTCGTAATATGTTACAAAAGCCATTCAGACGATTGTTCAAGATACCTGAGTAGTTACCAATTTCGGAATTAACACAAGGCCGGAAACGGGGCCGCATCAAATCCATTTCTTGTGACCGTGGGCCAAGGATCTGGCCAAATGCTTGGCAAAGAACGGCCCGCGGTAAATCCATCCGGTATAAATCTGGATCAGGGAAGCGCCGGCATCGATTTTTTCCCCAGCGGATGCGAAATCCATAATTCCACCGACTCCGATTATGGGAAACTTTCCCTGGGTGGATTTGCTGATGTAGCGAATGATATCGGTGGATCGTTTTTGCAACGGCCTTCCGCTCAACCCTCCCGGCTCAGATCGGGTTCTCAATTGAACGGGTCGACTCACTGCCGTGTTGGTGGCAATAATCCCATCGTAATTCAGGTCCAGGACCGTTTCCATAATGAAGTCGATTTCCCGATAGGTCAGATCGGGGGAAATTTTCACCAGCATTGGGATGGGCTTGGTTCCCAGTTTTCGGGCGCGCTCAAAATTGGCGGTGGCCAGATTTTCCAAAAGGGCCGGCAAATATTCCGATCCCTGCAGCTTGCGCAAATGCGGGGTGTTGGGACTACTGACGTTAATGGTAAAATAATCAGCGTGCTCGGCCAATAGATGATAGGATTTCAGATAATCTTCCACCGCCTGCTCAATGCGGATTATTCTCGATTTTCCAATGTTGATTCCGAGGGGAATCCGCTTGAGGTTTCTTCGAATCTGCTTTCCCAACCGTTTTTCGATTAAAGTGGCCCCATCGTTGTTGAAACCCATGCGGTTGATCAGGGCCTCCTGTTCGGGATAGCGGAAGAGCCGGGGCCGAGGGTTCCCTTGCTGAGGGTGATAGGTCACCGTTCCAATTTCGACGTGACCAAAGCCCAAGGCGCCGGCCACGGGCCAAAATTTGGCATTCTTATCCATCCCGGCGGCCAAGCCCACACGGTTGGGAAATTGCAACCCGAACAGCGCGATGGACTTGCTCCGGGGAGGCCTCAGATTGCGCCATTCCATCATGCGGCAGAGAAAGGGAAACCGCCCCAGAAATTGTAAATAGTGGACCGCGCTCTCGTGAGCTTTTTCCGCCTCCTGGCGAAACAAATAGGGGCGGAGGACAGATTCGTAGAACTTACCCATGGAAAAGGAACCTCCTTAATGGAAAAATTCTCCCAACTGGGAAAGAAAATTGAAAAAAAATCTTGTCTTTGCCGGAAAGGGCTCAAATTGAAAGAGGTAGTTGAGATATCCACAACTGTTAACCACTGAGAGACCAGCTTCCGATACCATCCATCCAACCGTCTTATGCCAGCCAAATATCCGGAACTTGAATGGTTGATTGCTTCGCCGGGGGAGGATTTCAACTGGTGGGTCAAAGATGTGAGCGACCCCATCCATTGGGATTTTGACGGATTGGGAATAATCGATCCGAAGCAGTGGAATTATATTATGGATCACATGGATCCACTACGCGAATTCGGCCTGGTTACGGAGTTGGTGGAAGGAGCGTTTATCGGATTCAGCATCGAAAAAAATCTGGGCGAAAACCGCATTCGCATGGCCCGCAGCTCCGATTTGATCCTGGATAACGAGACCGCGCTTTTTGTCCTTCCTGACGTAGTAAATGAGGAAAACGGCCCTTACGCGGAATTTCTCGACCACATCATTATGCTCCGCATAGAGCAACTCAACGACCTCATTGAATTTGGGCAAAACTTGACCCGGTCGGATTTGGAAGAGGTATTGCGGGACGAGATGATCAATCTCGATTACGAAGGGAAAGGTTTACACCACTTCACTGAAATCACCTTCATTCTGGAGTACGTTCCGGCCGGGTACGACCGAGAAGAAGACCCCGAGGAGGAGCGAGAACCTTCGGATGAGGGTGAAATCGCCCGGGACATCCCCGATCCGACCGAAGGCGAGGAAGCCATTCCGGAGGACGAAACAATGCGCTGGGACGAGGAACAAGAAGGAGAGGAAGAAGAAGAAGAGGTTTAATCCGTGATTTATTGTAACTACTCAGATCCACATAGCTTGGATTAAAGGAGGCCACACTGGAAAGAACTGCAACGCAGTTCCACTCCAAAGCCCAGTGT
>JAABVD010000170.1:0-7996 GCA_014529615.1 Opitutia bacterium | reverse complement strand
GAGATCAAGATCAGGATCACGATTATGGGGCTGCAAGTGCGCTCTCCTTTCTTCTCTCTCTGAACTCTGCACACTGAACTCTTCTCCCCCTGTCTGGGTGCAGTGACGCACAAGCAAGATGTCCGCCATTTCAATACTGATCCTGACCGAAAAATGGTGCTTTCAAGCATCCAGCATCGAGCATCCAGCATCAAGGATCCGACTTTCTGGCACGCCAAAGGCTTGAATCCAATGGGCGCATCTCCAATCTGGGGGCTATGGCAAAAATACAGATCGAACCGGAGGCGGGAGATGCCTTCACCGTAACCGTGCACAGCAGAATTACGACCACCCATCGGGTCACCTTGACGGATTCCGATTTCGAAAGGCTGAGTCAGGCTGGTGGAACTAAAGAGGACTTGATCCGACGGTCATTTGAATTCCTCCTGCGACGCGAACCCAACACCAGTATTCTTTCCTCTTTCGATTTACCTGTAATCGGCCGCTATTTCCCCGAATACGAGAGCGTAATGGGCAAATAGCACCAGGTTTTTACGCCAACGGCGTTAAACTCCGGAGCCCAGCGTCGCGCAGCGCACGCTGGGGTACCAGTCGCACCTATGATTGAACCCCAACGGGGTTCCACAAATTATTTCCAAAATGCCCCGGCCTCGATTCGATATTTCATGGCAAATTTGATTAAATAAGCGCCATTCGTGTTTGACCTCCTTTTTGCCTCGAAGAAATCTCTGATTTATGAACGGCGCTGAATCGATCATCAAAACCTTGATCGGAGGCGGGGTGGACACCTGTTTCATGAATCCCGGGACAAGCGAGATTCACTTTGTCTCGGCTTTGGATTCGGTAAAGGAAATGCATTCGGTGCTGTGCCTGTTTGAAGGGGTGGCAACCGGATGTGCCGACGGTTACGCGAGGGTAACGGGAAAACCGGCCGCCGCCCTACTCCATTTGGGTCCGGGTTTGGGAAACGGTATTGCCAACCTTCACAACGCCAAGAAGGCCTACACGCCGATGGTTAACCTGGTGGGCCAGCACGCCACCTCTCACCTGGCCTACGACGCTCCGCTTTCTACCGATATCGAAGGCTTGGCCCGGCCCGTTTCCCATTGGGTGCGAACGACCCAAAATGCTCGAACTGCGGCGGCGGATGCGGCCGAAGCTATCCTGGCCGCCAGAACGCCGCCGGGGCAAATTGCCACGCTCATCCTTCCGTCCGACGCCAACTGGGATCCGGCCGGAGGTCCCGTGAGTACGCTATCACCCCCCAAACCCTCCCCCGCACCTCCGGAACGAATCGCCGAGGTGGCCCAACTGCTCCGGCAGCGGAAAAATACCGTCCTTCTCATGGGGGATCCGGTAATGCGCGATGAAAGACTGAGTGGATTGGCAAGTCGCATTGCCAAGAGCAGCGGCGCCCGCCTCATCGGTAACTGGTATGGCTCACGGATTTCTCGAGGCGCCGGCAGGCCGGTGTATGAAAGGCTGAATTATGCGGTAGAGCAGTCGATCCGGATTTTACAGGGAACCCGGCATCTGGTTCTGGTCGGAGCGAAGGAACCGGTCGGCTTCTTTGCTTACCCGAATAAACCGAGCCTGCTGGCTCCCCCCGATGCCCAAATCCATCGTCTGGTCGACGTAGACGAAGATATTCCCGCCGCCCTCGAAGGTCTGGCCGAAGCATTGGGAGCATCCAAGGTCTTCCCCGATCTGGCGCCTTTGCGGCGTCCACCCCTGCCAACAGGGGACCTTTCCCCGGAAACGATCTGGGCAACCGTGGCGGCATTAATGCCCGAGAATGCGATAATCAGCGACGAGGCCATCACGGCGGGCCGAATGGCCGGTCCCCTCACCCAGACGGCTCCCCCCCACGACTGGCTGCACGTCACCGGAGGGTCCATTGGACAGGGCCTGCCTGTGGGGACCGGCGCAGCCATCGGCCATCCGGACCGCCAGGTAATTGTTATGGAAGGGGATGGATCGGGTATGTACACCTTACAATCCTTGTGGACCCAGGCACGTGAGTCCTTAAACGTCCTCACGGTCATTTTCGCCAATCGGACTTACCGGATATTGCAGGCCGAAATGAAAAACCTCTGCGGAAAGGAAGCCGGACCAAAGTCCTCCGCCATGATGCGCTTGGATGATCCGGATTTGGATTGGGTTGCCCTGTCCGAAGGGATGGGCGTTCCGGCCAGGCGCGTCGCCACGGTAGAAGCTTTCATCGACGCCTTTCGCCGGGGAATTGAAGAACCGGGCCCCTTCCTCATCGAGGTCATGATCTGAAAAGGAAGGGGATGCCTTCTACAAGAAAAGGGTCAGGCCTTGAAAACTGCATTCCATTGAACTTCATACACTTTTACAAGGCAACTGACCCTGTAGGGCATCACTTTTCCACGTCTTGATCCTTCATGATCTGAACCAGGTAGCCGAGATAATGGCGGCCAGTATCACTCCTCCTCCCAGGATCTCGCGTAAAGAGGGAACTTCCCCGAGCAAAGCGAGGGCCAGTAATATTCCGTAAACCGGTTCCAGACTGCTGACGATGCCGGCCAATTGCGCTTTTACCGTGCGCATGCCCCGAATGAAGAGTGAATGAGCCAAGGCGGTGAAGACCACACCCAATAAAGCGAGTTGAGCGAAGTCCCCGGCAGACAACGTCCCTAGCGAACCGCTGACTAAGGGTAAAAGAAGCAGGCAAGCCACGGCATTTTGGTAGAAGGTCAGTTTCAAGGCCGGGTATTTGGCCACGAATACGCGGTTCAGGACCGACAAAAGGGCAAAGGTGAATCCCGAAAAGGTCCCCCACAAGGCCCCGAGAGTAAAGCGATTGGAAAGGTTGAATTCAGGCAAGACGAGGGCCAAACCGAAAAAGACGATTACCGAAATGAACAGGTCGAATAAGCTGATCCGCTCGTCAAAGAACAAGGGTTCCAGGAAGGTGACCCAAATGGGAAACGTGGCGAAGGTGAGCAGTCCGATGGCCACGGTGGAGATTTGGATGGCGTGAAAGAAGGTCACCCAATGCAGGGCCAGAACTGCTCCCATGAAAATGAAACCCAACAGGTCAGCCCGCCGTTTGATACCGAACCCGATTTTCAGGGCCGGTAATAACAGGCACAGAAAGAAGCTGGCAAAAAGGGTTCTGCCCCAAACGATGACGTGGGGAGAGAGGGCGAGGGTTTTACCGAATAAACCGGCCACGCCAAACAGCAGCACGGCAGCGTGAATCGACCATAGACCCCTCGACTTGGCCCGCATGTCTCACAAAATTCGTAGCGAGCGACCGAAGATCGAGCGCTGGTGTGGGCTTCGCGCCGATGAGCGGGTGAAGCTGGGTCGACACCCTGCAAAGTCGCCTGCTTCTGTGCGGAGCAGATTCCGGAGCGCAGTAGAAAATTTGTGAGATATGCGGGCTAGTATCCATTATCCCTTATCATGCATATCCGCCCCGCCTTTTGAAACGATAGTTGAAATGCTAAATATTTGAACCCGAGGGGCGGGACCCATTCCGGTTATAAGCTGGCTGCGACGGCTTTGGCGAAATAGGTCAGGATGATGTCGGCGCCGGCTCTTTTGATGGAGAGAAGCGATTCGTCCCGGCATTTCTCCAGGTCGAGCCAGGAAAGCTTGGCCGCAGCCTGAATTTGGGAGTATTCACCGGACACCTGATAGGCTGCAATGGGAAGCTCGGTATTATTTCTCAAATCGCGTATGATATCCAAATAGGGTCCTGCTGGTTTTACCATGAGGATATCGGCCCCTTCGGCCGCATCCAGTTGGTTCTCCAGGGAAGCTTCCCGGCGGTTGGCCGGATTCAGTTGGTAGGTCCTCTTATCCAGGAGGTGGGTTCCGGCGGCTTGAGCGCTGCCGATGGCCTCTCGAAAAGGTCCGTAATAAGCGGAGGCAAATTTTGCCGAATAAGCGAGGATCGAGGTATGGGTATGACCGGCGTCATCCAAAGCATCGCGAATAGCCCCGATCCGCCCGTCCATCATATCGGAAGGAGCCACGAAATCGACCCCGGCTTCAGCCTGCTGCTTGGCCATCTGGCAAAGGATGCCGACGGTGGGGTCATTTAATACCTCCCTACCCGATTCATCCAAGACCCCGTCGTGGCCGTGGTCGGTGTAGGGGTCCAGAGCCACATCGGTGATGACCACCAAGTCGGGAAACGTTTCCTTAACCAGCCTCACCGACCGCAAAACGAGGTTATCCTCATTCGTCGCTTCGGTCGCCTTTGAATTTTTCAGGCCGGGATCGACCTGCGGAAACAGGCCCACGGCCTCCACCCCCAGGGTGAGCAGGGCTTCACACTCGCGGAGCAAGTCGTCCATGTTGAGCCGGAACTGATCCGGCATCGAAGCTATGGATTCAGAAGGACCGAAACCGTCCTTTACAAACAGAGGAGCGACCAGGTCATTCACGGTAAGGGTCGTTTCCTCGACCAAATTTCGGATGGCCGGGGATCTCCGCAACCGACGGGGACGCCTCGGGAGGTGAAGTTCGAAATGGGGGTTCATGGAAGGCCTGAAACAAAGGGATTGATTCGCATTAGGCAAATCCTGATAGTGCTCCCTTTTTGCAATTCCGCAATCGAATTTGCCTGGTAAGGGAATGGCCTTGGAACTGAAGCTTTACGACACCATGACCCGCACCGTTCAACCCCTGTGGGCGGAGGACGGTGAACATTTTCGGTTTTATTGCTGCGGTCCCACGGCTCATGGGCCGGCCCATATCGGCAATTTCAGAGCCTTTCTGGTGCAGGACGTGCTGCGACGCACCCTGGAGATCGTCGGCCTCAAACCCATGCACGTTCGCAATCTGACCGACGTGGACGATAAAACCATACGGGGTTCGCGATCGGAGGGAAAAAATTTACGGGGCTTTACCCGACAGTGGATCGAGCAATTCCACCGGGATGCGGAAGCGCTCAACATGCTTGCGCCTCATCGGGAACCCCGCGCGACCGACCATATCGACCAGCAAATCGGCCTGGCCGGTCAACTGATTGAAAATGATCTGGCTTACGTGGCGAGGGATGGATCGGTCTATTTCAAGGTTTCCGCCTATCCGGAATATGGCAAACTGTCCCGCTTGGGGGAAAGGGAAATCTCCACCCAGGAAACGACCAGCGCGGGTCGTCGCAACGAGGCGGACGAATACGATCGTGAATCGATATCGGATTTTGCCCTGTGGAAATCGAGAAAGCCCGAGGATGGGGACAATTTCTGGGACAGCCCCTGGGGGCAGGGCCGGCCGGGTTGGCATCTGGAGTGCTCGGCCATGAGCCGACACTACCTGGGAGACGGCATTGACCTCCACGCGGGGGGAATCGATCTGTGCTTTCCCCATCATGAAAACGAGATCGCCCAGTGCGAGGGAGCCACGGGGAAACGGTTTGCCCGGCACTGGTTTCACAACGCTCACTTGCAGGTGGAAGGCCAAAAAATGAGCAAGAGCCTGGGCAACCTCTACACTCTGGCGGATTTGACGGAGAAAGGATATTCCCCCATGGAAGTGCGTTACGCTCTGATTTCCGGACATTACCGCCAACCGATGAATTTTACCCTGGCCTCGTTGCAATCGAGTCGGAGCGCATTGAAGCGGTTGGAGAAAGCCATCGAGGCGCACCTGGATGGCAGCGGAATGTCGAAGGAGGAGTTCAAAGCTCTGGCCGCTCCCCCCTTTCCCACCGAGTGGGGTCTCTTCGAGGAGGCCTGGAGAGGCTTGGCCAACGACCTCAATGTATCCCGGGCCTTGGGCGGTATCTTTACGGGATTGGCACGGATGGCCAAAGCGAACCCGGGGGCGGTAGCCCCTGAAAATGACCTCAAGGCTCTGGCTGGAATTTTCTACGCCTTGGGCATCGAGCTTTATCATTCAGGCGGGGAAACGCCCGCGATAGTTCCGGAAGAGTTGCAATGCCTGGCGCGAGAACGCTGGCAGGCCAAACAGGATAAAGACTGGGCCAAAGCGGATTTGTTGCGTAAAAGGCTCCTCGCCGGCGGATGGCAGGTCAGGGACCGCAAGGATGGCTACGATCTCATTCCCAATTCAACCTGACCCCTACCCCATCGATGAAAGAAATGTCACCCCTGGAAGAAATCAGGCATTCCTCTGCCCACGTCCTGGCTACCGCAGTGCTCCGTTTATTTCCCAAAGCAAAGTTGGATATCGGACCGCCCACCGAGACGGGATTTTATTACGACTTCGACCTCGATCACACGTTTACGGCAGACGATCTCGGGGCCATCGAGGCGGAGATGAAAAAGGTGATCAAGGAAAATCAGCGATTTGAACGGTTGGAAACTTCCCGGGAAGAAGCGGTCGAATTGATAAGGAAAATGGGGCAGGAAACGTATAAACTAGGCCGCCTGGACGATATTCCCGAAGGCGAGGCCATCAGTTTTTACCGCAATGGGGAGTTTGTCGACCTCTGTGCCGGCACCCACGTCAGGTATACCAAGAAGATCAAAGCCTTCAAGCTGCTCAATGTGGCCGGCGCCTACCACCGGGGAGATGAAAAAAACAAGCAACTCCAGCGCATTTATGGAACCGCCTTTCCGAGCAAAGCGAAGTTGCAACAATACCTCGACCAATTGGAGGAAGCTCGCAAACGCGATCACCGCAAAATCGGAAGAGACATGCAGCTTTTCCACATCGACGAAACGGTGGGGCAAGGACTTGTCCTTTGGACGCCCAAGGGGTCCATCATCCGCCAAGAACTGCAAACCTTCATCGCGGAGGAATTGCGCAAACAAGGGTATGATCAGGTCTTTACCCCCCATATCGGCAAATTGGATCTCTTCAGGAAATCGGGCCACTTTCCCTACTATCAGGCCTCTCAATACCCACCGGTCATCTCCCGGCAGTCGCTGGCCGGGCTCGCGCACGAGGCCAAAACCTGTGCCGAATTGAGCAACTTGCTGGAGGAGGGGCAAATCGAGGGCTATCTGCTGAAACCCATGAATTGCCCCATGCACATCAAGATTTTTGCTTCGCAACACCATTCCTATCGCGATCTTCCCGTGCGCCTGGCCGAATTTGGAACGGTTTACCGCTGGGAACAATCCGGGGAGTTGAGCGGCATGACCCGGGTGCGAGGATTTACCCAGGATGACGCCCATATTTTTTGCAGCGATGAACAATTGCCGGGAGAGATTCAGGGCTGCCTGGACATCGTAAAAACCGTTTTCAAGGTTCTGGGAATGGAGGATTACCGGGTGCGCGTCAGTCTTCGGGACCATGAATCCTCCAAGTACGTGGGATCCCCCGAAAACTGGGACAGGGCGGAGGAGGCCATTCTCGAAGTGGCCTCAAACATGGGCGTTCCCTTTTCCCGGGAACCTGGCGAGGCCGCATTTTACGGACCCAAGATCGATTTCGTGGTCAAGGACGTCATCGGACGGGAGTGGCAACTCGGAACCGTGCAGGTGGATTACAACCTGCCGGAACGGTTCGACCTCAGTTATATCGGTTCGGACAACCGGCCGCACCGTCCGGTCATGGTGCACCGCGCCCCCTTTGGATCGATGGAACGGTTTTGCGGCGTGCTTATCGAACACTTCGGGGGGAACTTCCCCACTTGGCTCGCACCCGAACAGGTTCGGCTCCTGCCCATCAACGATGCCGTGCTCCCCTACACCAAAACAGTGGAAGCCGAGCTGAAGGCGTCCGGAATTCGGGCAACGGTGGACGCCGCATCAGAAAAATTGGGCGCAAAAATTCGCCGGTCGGAATTGGACAAGGTGCCATTTGCCGCGGTCATCGGAAAAATGGAAGTGGAAAAAGGAACCGTGACCATTCGTTCCCGCGTGGCCAAAAGCCAGGAAGGCCCCTACCCTGTAGCCGGATTCCGGGACCTCATTCTGGACCAGATCGCCCACAGAACGCTCCCGGAATCCAACCGAAATTAGATCCGTTGTAACTGCTCAGGTTTCGCCTGGATTAAAGAAGGCCACACTAGAATGAACTGCAAAGCAGTTCCACTCCAAAG
>JAABVD010000169.1 GCA_014529615.1 Opitutia bacterium | reverse complement strand
TCGCCGGTAGATTGCTTGTCCGGAGAAGCGGCTGCCTTCGATCCACGCCCCAGGGAAAATGCCAGAATGAGCCCGCCCCCGGCCAAACCCGATAATTTCAAAAATTGGCGGCGGGGAATAAAGGGGCTGGCGCTGGAATCGCCGCCGGCTTGTTCGGCATCCATCCGTTTTTCCCAATTGACGAATTCGGCCGGCATGTCGATGTCCGGAATGAGGTCGGAACGATAAAATCTGTTCTTCACGAGGCGCCTCCTTTCCCGGCTGCGGTGTGAATGGCGGCACGGATGCGGGTGTAAGTGCCACAGCGGCAGAGATTGCCTGACATGGCGTTATCGATTTCCTCATCCGATGGATGGGGGTTGGCCTGGAGCAAAGAAGCGGCGTTCATGATCTGGCCGGCCTGGCAGTAACCGCATTGGGGAACGTCGAGATCCATCCAAGCCTCCTGCAATGGGTGCAGGTTTTGGTGATCCGGGGCCAGTCCTTCGATGGTGGTAACCGATTGCCCGGCCACGGACGAAACCGGCATGCTGCAGGAGCGAATGGCCGCGCCGTTGATGTGAACGGTGCAGGCGCCGCACAGTCCTTTGCCGCATCCGAATTTAGTGCCGACCAGACCCAGATGGTCGCGCAAAGCCCAGAGTAACGGGGTAGCGGGGTCGATATCGCGAAGTTCGCGCCCTTCCTGATTAACCTTGAGTTGGATAGTAGCCATGATCTTGATTCAGAATATATTTTTCATAAACCTTCAAGACCATATTCTCTGAGCCGGTCTATGGGAAGGAGGAATTCAGGACATGCACGACATTTGGCCACAGCTCAAGCCATGGGTGGAAGCGGGGGAGCCCTTCGCCCTGGCCACGGTGGTAAAGGCTAGAAATCCTTCCCCCCGCGGTATTGGATCCGTGCTGGCCATCGATGCCAGTGGGGAACGGTTTATCGGCTCTGTCAGCGCCGGGTGCGTGGAGATGGAGGTGATAGAGGTGGCGCGGGCCTGTATGAAGGATGGCATGACCCGCTGGGCCGAATTCGGTCCCAGTCAGGGGTTGCCCTGGGAGGTCGCATTTTCTTGCGGGGGAAAGATCCGGGTGCGCATCGAGCCCTTTGAATACGATGAGGTGGTTTTACCTGAGCTGATGTCCCTCCTGGATAATAGCGAAATAGCGACCTGGATGGATGGGGAGGGGAAACAGGCCCTTTTGAGGGAGGACGGTTCACTGGTGGGAGAGGAATCGCAATGGTCCGCCCATACCTTGGGATTGGCCCGTAAACATTTGGCTGAGCGGGCGGAAACAAGGGAAATTGAAACGGGGGACGGAAAGCTCCTCCTCAGGTCGCTGACCAAACCCAACCGTCTTTTTATTGTGGGGGCGGTGCATATTGCAGTGCATCTGGTCAGTATCGCCCGATCCCTAAATTATCGGGCCATTGTCATCGATCCACGGGAATCCTACGCCCAATCGGAGCGCTTCGAGGTAGCGCCCCATCAATTGATAGGGTCCTGGCCGGAGGTGGCCCTTGCCGCCTTCGAGTTGGACGAAATGGATTGTGCGGCCATGCTGACACATGACCCGAAGATCGATGACCAAGCCCTTGCCATATTCCTGAAGAGCGACTGTGGTTACATGGGCGCACTGGGCAGTCGGCGCAGTCATGCGGCGCGGTTGAAGCGATTGTCCGCTGCGGGATTCGGGGAGCAGGATCTGAGGCGTATTCACGGTCCCATAGGTCTGGATATTGGAAGCAGGACGCCGGCCGAAATTGCCATCAGTATCATGGCGGAAATCGTGCGGGAGAAGAATCTGAATCCCCCAAAACCGGCCCTGAAAGCCAAGGCAGCCCAGGCATGACCGAACCCGGATCCGGCCAGATCCAAGCTGTCATTCTGGCGCCTGGACCATCCGAGCGTTTTGGTAAAAGGAACAAACTCCTGTTCGAATTGGATGGCCGACCCATGCTGCTAAGGGTGGTAGATGCGGTGATGGCAGGGGGAGTTGATAAGACGGTTGTGGTAACTGGGGCCGATTATGCCTTGGTAACATCCCTGCTTCGGGGATACGGGGTCAAACTGGTCCGAAACGAAAGGTGGCCGGAGGGTATGGGAACCTCCCTGGCCAAGGGGGTGGAGGCGCTGGACAGGGAAAATTGCGAGGGCATCCTGGTATGCCTGGGCGATTTGCCCTTTCTCTCTTCCGGGATGGTTCGACGGGTTATCGGGGTTTTTCGGCAACAGGATTGTGAGCGCATTATAGTTCCGAAGGTCAAAGGCCGCCGGGGCCATCCGGTCATTTTTCCTGGATCTTACGGGATGGAGTTGGGGAAACTGGACGGGGATGAAGGAGCTCGATCTATCCTGAACAGTGAGCGAGAAAATTTGACCGAGGTGGAGGTTCATTCCCCCGAAATCTTTCAGGACGTCGACAGGCAATCCGACCTGCCCGACTCGGAAATGGAATGAGGTTCTTATTTCCGGCAAATCGACCTGGAAATGTCACGCCTCCAAGATATTAAAGCCAGATAGCGTTCGATTGCGCCTCAACTGGTCTAATACCTCGCATATCTACCAAATCTTCATACTCCCGTCTTTTCAAGGACTTGCTTGCAATAGGAGTTGAGGCTCTGGCCTTTCTGCATAGCTCGAATTGACAAGGCCTTGTGGACATTCTCTCCGACCCGAAGAACGAACTTTCCGCTGTATCTCTTGTCCGCCGTTGCCGCAGGCAGTGGAATCCCATCGGTATCGAGTTGTTCCACCCACTCATCCACCACTTGGCACAACTCTTCATATACCTTGTTCTCAGTCGGTCCGTCTACACCACCGAACATGAGACCTGGTGAAGTACCGATATAGCATTGGTCTTCTTCACTCCATTCCACTACCTTGAGATATGCATCACTTCTTTTTTTCATCTCTAACTCTCCTTATTGCTTCTCCTACGGCTCGCTCCTGGTAACGTTTGGCATCACTTCGGAGATTCCCGGAAATTGTAATTCTTATGCCCTGTTTGTGAACCAGATTTCGATGACTGCCTTTCCCGCCCCGATCGATAAATCCATGCTTTTTGAGCGCAGACAGCAGTTCTCGAATTTTCTTAGGCACAAAATGGCAGTATCATAGTGATACTATATGTCAAATTCTTTCAGCTTCACCTATCTTCGAGATAATCCATTTTGGTTTGAGCTGGAGGCCGGTTTATTCGAAATCGTAAGAGCCATCGATACTCAATTCGACCTTCTGGGAAAGACTTGTTAACTGCAAAGAGCACCGCATTGTATTGAGGAAATGGGAAATAGACAAATCCCAGGGACCAGACCATTCTACCATTGTCGGCGGTATGATATCTATTGAAAACCTATCAAAGCGCTTCGGGCAGATCAGGGCATTGAGCGGAGTGAGCCTTACCGTGGAGAAAGGTGAGTTTTTTGGGCTGGTTGGGCCCAATGGAGCTGGAAAAAGCACGCTAATGCACATCTTGTCCGGTTACTTGTTTCCCGACCAGGGAAAGCTCGAGCTGGCCGGAAAAACGTTGAAAGACACTGATAAGGAAGGTCGCAGGATTTTGGGGCTGGTTCCCCAAAGTATCGCTTTGTACGACAAATTTTCCGCCATGGTCAACTTGGAGGTCTTTGGCAGCACCTACGGAATTCCCCCTAAGGAGTTGAAGGAAAAAATCAAGTTCTGGCTGGATAAGATGCAGCTTTGGGACCGGCGCAAAGACAAAGTCAAAGCATTTTCCGGGGGTATGAAACGCCGCCTGAATTTGGCGGCGAGCCTCTTGCATGATCCCGAAATTCTGCTTTGTGACGAACCGACGGTCGGGGTTGATCCCCAGTCCCGCAACGCCATCTTCGATTTTTTGGAGGAGCAGAATGAGAACGGCCTGACCGTTGTTTATTCAACCCATTACATGGAAGAGGTTGAGCGCTTATGCAATCGTATCGCAATTATCGATGCGGGAAAAATTATTGCCATGGGTTCCAGAAATGATTTGGTGGCGCAGCTACCCTACAATACCTCAATTCAATTCGATATTGCCAAGGTGGACCAGGCCCTGAGGGAGCAATTCTTGCAATTTGGAACCATTGAGGAAGATGGAAAACAGGGCACCTTGCATCCGGAGAAGGGTTTCAAGCTATCCGAGTTTTTTGCCGTTCTGGAATCAGGCAATATACCCTATAACCGGTTTCGGATTAAACAACCATCCCTGGAGGGATTGTTTCTCCACCTGACCGGAAAGCAAATGCGGGAATGAACATAGTCTGGGCATTGATCATTAAAGACTGGAAGGGCTTCTGGAGTGACAAGATAGCTGTGATGCTGACCTTCTTTGTGCCGGCATTTATCATTTTCCTGATGGGGAACATCATGGGAATAGCTCCAAAAAATGGAAATAATGAGGGTCCGGGACTATCCGGCATTCGCCTGGCAGCGGTGGATGAAACCGATTCTGACATGGCCAGGGCCATGATTCAGGCGGTGGATGATGACAAAGCTTTCCGGATCATCCGTGGCCGGTTGGGAGAGAATGAGGAGAGAATACCCTTAACGGCGGAGGACGCGCGCAACGATATCCAGAACAACCGTTATAGATTTGCCCTGATATTTCCAGAGGATGCGTTTGCCCAAGGTTTTGGCTTCAAAGTTAAACTCATCCAGAATCCCCGGAACCAGATTGAAACTCAAACAATGGAAGGCCTTATCCAGAAAGACCTCATGTCGGCCTATTTTGAGAACATTTGGGACCTGCCATTTTTTAAAGCGGACCCGGAATTGGTCGAGGAATGGCTTGATCCGCTGTCTGAACTCATCAGTGAATTCTGGGACGTTCCCGAAGAGGAAATCCGCAGTGTCTTTCGGGAGGACAGCTTTATTCCGGATTTTATCAAACTCATATCCGACTCAAGGGCAGGCGAGGGCGCCGATGGAGAAGAACTGGAAGACGGAGGGGCGGTAAACCTGTTCGCCCAATTGATGACGCTAGAAAAGGAGCAATTGGTGGGAGCGGAAATCAGGAATCCGATGGGAGTGCAAGTCGTGGCCGGATACTCCGTCATGTTCCTGCTTTTTACCATGACCGGTTTCGCAAGTTCATTTTTTGAAGAAAAACAGACCGGGATCTTTTTGCGTCTATTATCTTCACCGGTGAGACGCAGGGACATCCTATGGAGCAAGTATCTTTTCAGCATATTCTTGGGAATGGTTCAGATGCTCACCATGTTTATCTTCAGCTGGGCACTTTTTCAGGAGGATATTTTCCATTCCTTCGGAAATCTTCTGATTGCCCTTCTATTTGTTTCCGCAGCCTGCACCGGAATTGGGATGTTGATCACCTCGGTTTCAAAAACACCGGCCCAAGCAAATGGAATTGGGACCTTGGTCATCATTTCCATGTCGGCCATTGGGGGGGCTTGGTTTCCGGTTTCCTTCATGGCGGAACAGGTTCAGGTATTTAGCCGGCTGACGGTTGTCTACTGGTCGGTTGAAGCCCTTTTAAGGATCATGTTTGAAGGTAAAACGCTCCTCCAGACGCTACCTGTGTTTTCGGTTTTGACCCTCATTGCCGCCGTGGCAATCAGTATAAGCCTTTGGCGATTCAATAAGGGCGATTTACTTTAACCCTCATCTCTCAGTAACCACTTCTAGAATCGAGGAGTCCTCAACA
>JAABVD010000168.1 GCA_014529615.1 Opitutia bacterium | reverse complement strand
TGAAGAAATCGAGGCGAATGAACAGAAGGGCCAAAGCGTTGACCAGAAAGACCAGGGCGAGGCAACGCAGCGCGGTAAACCCCAGCATGCCCCGCCCCTGCGCCTCCCAGCTACCCCCCGTCACGGAATTGGCGAAGGCGGCAAAGACTAGAAATATGATGACCCCCTGGTTGATGTGGCCGAAGAGGATTTTATGCCGGATGGCGGTTTCCTTGAAATAATAGTGAATGACTTGACCGACAAGGAAGGGCAGCAGGATAAGTCGGGTCAGTTTGAGGAACACGCCAGCAAAATCGCCCATTTGACCCACATCCGATTGCACTAAAACCATCATCCAAAGCGGAGTGATCAAAACGGCGGCGAAATTGGCCACCGTGGTGTTGAAAAGCGCAACCCCGGTATTTCCATCGGCCAGGGAGGTGTAGACAATAGCCGAGGTGATGGTAGTCGGTAGCACGGCCAGAAAGAAAAACCCGATGCGCAAAGGATGGCCGATCCATTGCGACCAAACCAGATCTCCCAAAATGAAGAGGAGGGGATAAAGGAATATAATAAAGACCTGAGTCAATAGATGGGTCGTGCAACGCAAGACCCCCCTGGCCAGAACTTCGGAGGGCAAGGCCCAGCCCTGAAGAAAAAATACCAGAATAATGCCCAGTTTCGTCGTCACTTCCGAACGCAGGTAACCCCCACTGGCGCCCCACTCCGGAAAGACAAAGGCCAAGGCAACGGCTCCGCCGAGGGCGAGGATCAACCATTGCTTTTGCAAAAAACCCTTCACGCAACTCTTGATTTGCGGCGCTGAACCAAGCCCAGGAGAAGGGCTTTCAGTTCTTCCAATTCGCGGAACCTCGCTATCCACAAAACCGAAAAATAACAGATCACGCCAAGTGGTATTATGGCCAGGAGGTTAACTGCCGCATTTCCCTTTGACGTCAATGGAAAGGTATCCACCCATCGGCTGGAAATAACAATCAAGACGGCCATGACCAGGGCGGCCAAAACGGTTTTGGCGGTTTCTCTCCATATATGGCCCAGTGGATTAGCCCCAATCAGGCCGGACAACTTTACTGTCAGGAGAAGGCACTGGACTGAAATGGATAACAAATTAGCCAAGGCCAGGCCAATCACCCCGAGCGGCCACATGAAAGCCAGGCTCAAGGCTACGTTTAACCCGACACTGATGCAGGCTACCTTCATGGGGGTTTGGGTATCCTTGTGGGCATAAAACCCCCGCACCAGGATAGCCACCATGGAATAGGGGGGCAACCCCAGGGCGAACACCCACAAAATGGGTAAGGTCAGGGCTGTATCAGCGGCTCGGAAGGAGCCCCATTCAAAGAGGAAGCGCAAAATAGGTTCGCCCAGCAGAAGCAGTCCGACCGCCGCCGGAATGGTGATGGCAAAAATCAACCTCAAGGCCTGCTGAAGAACCCGATTGAAATCCCCGGGGCTTTTGCGCGCCGCCCATTCAGAAAAAGCCGGAAAATAAACCGTGGCGATGGCAATGGAAAATACGCCCAGAGGCAATTCCACCAACCGGTTGGCCAGGTAGAGAACGGAAACAGCCGATTCATCGATAAAATGGGCCAGGGAGCGACTGATGACAATGTTGAGCTGTATGACCGAAGCTCCGGCTATTCCGGGAAGGAGCAACCTGACTAATTCCCGCATTTGAGAGTTGGGCTGGAAATCCGGCGCCAACTTCCAACCCTGGCGCTTCAGGGCAAGCCATGGCGCCGCCAGTTGCAGACAACCCCCAAACAGGACCCCGGCACAAAGCCAGTAGATGCGGGCATGCATGTCCTCTGCCACCCATAAACCGATCCCCCCCAGAAACAGTATCATGGCCAAATTCAGCCAGACCGCGGTCAAAGCCGGGATGGCAAATCGCTGTAAAACATTGAGGATGGCGGCAAACGCCGCAGCCAGGCAGATCAACGCCATATAGGGGATCAACAGTACCCCCAAAACCATGGCCAGTTCCCATCGGGCAGACAGGTCCGGCAAGGCCCCGATCAACAACAGCAGCAAACCAATCAACACCACCAGGCCAAAGAGGACCGTGGTCAACCAACTTAGGATTTTGTTGAACAGGGCAAACAAGGCAACCCTGCCTGAAGCTTCTTTTTCCTCGGCCAAAAGCGGAAGCATCGCCGCCGTCAAAGCGCCTTCACCCAATAGGCGGCGGAACAGATTGGGAAAGGTAAAAGCCAACAAAAACGCGGAATTTACCACGGAACTCCCAAAGGTGGAAAAAAGCAGAATATCCCTGGCCAACCCCAGGATACGCGAGCCAACCGTCGATATCGACACCACGAATACATTCCATAGGCGGTTTGGCATAATGCATCCCTACCCTGGAAAATTGGTCATCCTTTTTAAACCAAAAATATTCCCGACCAACCACCCTGTCCCACTTGGGTAGCGTCCCGGAAGTTGCCTCACACGCCCTTCGGGGGGATGATCTACCTTTGCAAACGGCCCATCACGCCATCTGTCTCATAACCCAGTTGTCGGGCATCCAGCACGTCCTGTTTGAATTGATTGGCCGCTTGCTGAAAGCCCTTGAGATCATCCCGAAATACCGCTTCAAACATGCCATGCAGAGAATGAAATGCGTTGAAATAGTAGGGATGAACGCGCAATACCAATTGAGACAAATGGGTATTGCGGGCAGTCATCAGCGAGAGGATTTCATCATCTCGACGGAATAAAAACCACAGGTCTGCCGCGATTTTCTCCAACTGGTTGTTTCGTCTTATTTCAAGCATGGATAACCTGTCGAGGGCGCTGAGCGAATCCTCTTCCGACAAAGACCCAATTGAATCGCGGGCCAGGAATTCACTGACGTGGGTTCTCCACAGAAGACCGAGCTCGGCCGGATTCATTCCGGGATAAGTGGTTTCGAAAAAAGCGGTAAACTGGGACCAATCATAGGCGTTTTTCCAGAACTGCAACAGGCGCAGCCTCAATGAAGGTTGGTCCAGGCCACCCGATTCAACAAATTTGTAGACCAGGTAGTCCCAGCCCGGTTCGGTATGGAGATCAAAACTTCCAACGCGTTCCCGGAGGACCGGAACCTCCCTTTGAGAAAGTCTCCTTTGGAGCAGGATTCTGAAGGCCGGGTTCCGCTGAAATTCAATCTGAACCTGGCAGGCCCGTATCAACCAAAATGGCGGAGGGACATCTACGCCCTGCCAACCTCCATAACGTGTGAGCAGGGCCCGTATCACCCAGATCACGCGTTCATCATCGGTCAGATCCGAATTGACCTGCAGGATGACCGCCCCGGCGGTCGATCGAACAATGTGTGGCACAGCATTATCGGATACGACAATTCGAATTCTTTGGGGAAAGGATTCCGGCAAATCGAAAATTTCCCCGCATCCGCCAACCGATCGATCACAAGCGGACTCGAATTTTCGGAGGATGTCCATGTCCCTTCCAAAAAGGACGAAATATCTGCTATGAATGATGTGAGGCCCACCGGCGGGGTTTCCCCATGCCCCATTCGGCTCAACCGAAAACAACCATGCGGGTAGGAAGAAGAGGGCGGCAAAGAAAATCCGTCCGGGAATGGTCAACCGGCGCACAGCCGCTGGCAACTCCGGGCTGCCCTTGAAGTGATGTTCCGGCACAAACCTAAAAAATGGTCCTCCAATGAGCCCTTTAGCGTTTTGTGCAGATTTGCGGGTGATGCTGGGTCGACACCCTGCAAAGCCGCAAATCCAACGAAGTCCGCGTCAGCGCCGGCCTTGTCACGCCGTAATACATGAAGGCGGAGATTCCGGAGCGCAGTAGAAAATTTGTGAGACATGCGGGTTAGTAACGGGCAATCAATGGTTATCGGAGCAAGCACAGCCGCCGGCATGGCTGCAATTTCCACCCCCGTCAGTTTTTTCCCCTTCCTTCTTGTTCCCTGCTTTGGCCTCAATGGCCTCGGAGGGCTTCCCGGAATTCTTGTAATCGGTTTGGTAAAAGCCGCTGCCCTTAAAGATAATCCCGGCGCCGATTCCAATTTTCCTTCGAAGAGTTCTATCAGAGCAGGTCGGGCAGCGGGTTAGCGGAGCGTCCATCATTGATTGAAAAAACTCGAATTCGCCTCCACAGGAAGGGCACACATAATCGTAAGTGGGCATGATGTTCAGGGAATATTGCTACCGGTCAAACGGGATTTTCTCAGAGGAATCCTTTTTCCAAGGCGCGGAAAAGAGAAGTGAAATAGGCAAAAATAAGAAGACCAATGGTAAATAGAAGTAAAATCGACAGCATTCCGGTCAGCCAAAAAATCCCGCAAGCAGCCAGAAGAGGAACGAGACCAAACTTGAAAGTAATGATATACATCCGCATGATTTTGGTCAATTCCAGCGCGTCCTTGAAGGACTCGAAAGTCTGAAAACGAAAGAGACTTGCCCCGGCCAGCGCAAACCCGAATGGAATGCTCATCATAAAGGCCAATTTTCCAAAATCATCGGCCACCACCCCCAATACCAAATTGATAAATCGGCCAATGAGCAGGGGAATCCCCAGCCAAACCAGAAGGAGCAGAAAGAATTTCAGGCCATCGAGGAAAAGATCCTTCCAATTATCCCATTCCGGCAATTCAATCCGGTAACCCTGACGAATCTGCAGGGTAAACCGGTAGATGTAACCCAGGGCAAAGAAATGCATTATGGGAATGAGGGACAGACAGGTGCCCACCAAAATCTTGGCCCAAACCCCCGGCGACTGAAAAATATTTCGCCAAACTTTTTCAATAGAATCCATGATCCATGCTAGCTTGAAGGTGCTATGTTTACGGAAAAAAAATTTAAATCAACGCTCAACATCTACCAGAAACGTGTTGAAGAGGGAATTGAGCAGTTTGTTCCTCCGGCCGCAACCCCTCCTTCCCGCTTACATCAGGCCATGCGTTACAGTCTGGGAGCGGGAGGAAAACGTTTACGCCCAGTGCTTCTATTGGCCACAGCCGATCTTTTCGCCCCGGTGGAAGACCCCGTTCCGGCGGCGGTTGCCCTGGAATGCGTTCACACCTATTCGCTGGTACACGATGATCTCCCCGGGATGGATGACAGCAGTCTGCGCCGCGGTAAACCGACCTGCCACATCCAATTCGATGAGGCAACCGCCATTCTGGCCGGCGACGCCCTGTTGACATACGCCTTCGAACTGATGGGAAGACATTATCAGAATACTCCAGCCCTGGGAAATTCCCTCATCCGGGATTTGGCCAACGCTTCGGGCAGCCGACGGTTAATCGGCGGGCAAATGGATGACCTGCTCGGGGAAAGGACGAACTATACATCCGAACAATTGAAGAACATCCACCTCAACAAAACCGCGGCCCTCATCACTGCAGCCATGACCATGGGGGGCCGCATTGGCCATGCCCCCGAGAGGGATATCCAATCCCTCGTCCTCATCGGAAAATCCGTGGGGCTCACCTTTCAAATCATTGACGATATATTGGATGTCACTTCCGACGATAAGACCCTGGGCAAACCGACCGGTTCAGATCTGGATTCCGGGAAGGCCACTTATATCGATTTTTTTGGTTTGGACGGAGCTCGGTCGCAGGCCAGAGCCCACCCCGAAAAAGCCAAGCGACTCTGCCGGGACCTGCCCGGCGATACTGCTTTTTTGCTGGAACTAATAGCCTTTTTGGAACACCGCATCCAATAAACCTACACCAGGGGTCATTCATCCGCTGGGCGCTCAAGATTCGATCCCCTGCCCCGCGATTCTTCCGCCTTCAGAAATTTCAGGTCATTCCCACTCGGCCGCTGATAAACTTTGAGGTCAAATTGCGGGATGACCGCCAGGAAGTGGTCGAAAATATCGGACTGAATTCCCTCGTAATGAACCCATCGAATGTCTTTGCAAAAAACGTAAATCTCCAAGGGCAATCCCTGGGGAGTGGGTGCAAGTTGCCGAATGAGGAAGGTCATGTCCTGGTGAATGTCCGGCCGGCTCCTCAAGTAGGCCACACAATAGGCCCGGAAGGTGCCAATGTTGGTGATCCTCCGGCCATTGATCATCTCCGATAGATCCGCCTTTTTCTCCTTATTGTAGGTATCGACTTCTTTCACCTTTTCATCGAGATAAGGCCTGAGCAACTCGTAGCGTCTGAAGCGGTTGAGGAGTTTCCCATCGACAAAGCCTATGCTGTTCATGTCGATGCAGAGAGAGCGCTTGATGCGGCGGCCTCCCGAATCGGACATTCCACGCCAGTTTTTAAAGGAATTGGAAATAAGGGCATAGGTGGGAATATTGGTAATGGTGTTATCCCAATTCTGAATCTTCACCATGGTCAGGTTCACGTCGACCACATCACCATCTGCCTGGTATTTTGGCATTTCCACCCAATCCCCCACCTTTACCAGGTTGTTCACTGAAATCTCAATTCCGGCAACCAATCCTAGAATTGCGTCCTTGAAAACGAGCAGCAGAACGGCCGTAAGCGCCCCCAGCCCGGAAAGAAAGTAAAGGGGCGATTTGCCAAAGGCGATCGACAGGATCAGGATGAGGCCGATGAGGTTTAAAACCAGCTTGATTCCCTGAACAAATCCCTTCAGGGGAATGCGGCGGGCTTTGTCCGATCGATTGTAGAAGTCGACCGCCGCATTGAGCAAAGCGCAGACTACCCCTAAAAAAATGATGACCAAATAGATGTTGACGGCCATTTTGAGGGCCAAAACAAACCCTTCCCTGTAGGCAAAAAAGACGGGGGCAAACCAGTTGATGGCGATGGCCGGGACGAGGTGGGACAAGCGAACGATTACTTTGTGCTCTATCAGAACGTCATCCCATTGCGTCTTGCTCCGCCTGATGAGCGGATACAGCGTTCGTGAAATCAACTGTTTTGCCAAAAAATTGAGAATGAGGGCAATTAGCGCTATTCCCACCAATCCCGCCACCATCACAGCGGCATCCATTTGTCCTTGGGTAAGGCCCAAACCATCCAACCATTTTTCTATTGCTTCCAACATGACCGTTTACTTACAGAGAATTAAGAAATGCCACCCCTATGCGGTCGGTGAGAAGCTTGCCCGACCGGGTCAACTTCACCCGATCCCCACCCACAATGGTGGCCAGTCCTTCCCCTTTGAGGAATTCGAAAAAGGCTGAAAACGCTTCCCCTCGATAATTAGGGAACCGCCTCGACAATTCATTGATGGAAACACCCTCATCCATTCTGAGCCCAAAGATGACAGCGTCTTCCAATAGTTCGGAGTCCGTCAATAACCTAACGTCATGTCGGTCCCCCACTTCTGCCCTGGTCTGACCGAGCCAAGCGGGCAGATCGGCCGCATTGCTGTAACGAACTCTTTCATGTTGGGATGCGGCAGCGGGGCCGACTCCGATCCACTCCTTCATTCTCCAAGTATCGAGGTTGTGCCGGCAGTGGAAACCTGGCCTGCAAAAGTTGCTGATTTCGTACTGGTGGTAACCGTGGGCCGGAAGAAAGTCCCAGACAGCCTCATACAGGTCGGCCTCCCTGTCCTCGTCTCGCCGCAGTTCCCCCTTTGCCAGTTTTGCCCATAACACGGTGTCTTCCTCGAAGGTCAAACCGTAGGCGGAAAGGTGATCCGGCTCCAACTGGCAGGCTTCCTCCAAATCTTCCAGCAGATCTTCCAGCCCCTGGCCCGGCAAGGCGATCATGAGGTCGAGGTTGACATTGGTGAAACCGGCTTGGCGGATCCAATCGTAGGCTTGGTAAACCTGCCTCGAACCATGCCGGCGGCCCAGGATTTCCAGGAAATGCTCATTGAAACTCTGCACCCCCATGGAAATTCGATTTACCCCCAGCGCTTTCAAAACCTCGAGTTTATCCGGTTTTACCGTGCTGGGGGCCATCTCCACGGTCCATTCTTCGGCCCGTCCTCCCCCGTTTTCAACAACAGCCCGGCCCAGGCGTTCGAGATCTTTGGCCGGAAGCAAGGTTGGGGTTCCTCCACCCCAGAAAATCGTGTCGAAGGGGCGATCCGGCTCCATCCAGTCCAACTCCTCTTCCATGCCATCCAGATAAGACTCCAGGTCACTCCGATAAGGCTTCTCCCGGTAAAATGCGCAGAAATCGCAACTGCTTGCGCAAAACGGGATGTGGCAATACAGACCGAGCCGTCTCGAGGTCGTCTCAGCCATCTTTGCCCGCGGACCTCCCCAACTCCAAATCCACCCAGACCAATCGGTGATCGCTTCCGTCCATTGAACCAGCGGCATCAAATACATGGCCGTGGTTGTATTCCACCACAGCAGGGAAATCCGGACTTAAAAAAATGTAATCCACCCGGCTGTAGGTTTCCTCTTTGGCATAGAAGTAGGTCCAAACTTCCCCGCGGCTGTCCCAGCACTCCACCATGTTGGCCACCTGGGTCTTGCCGCGGTTTTGCAAGAGGCGAATGGGACTGTTGCTGCGCACGTCATTGAAATCACCCGCCAGAATATAGGGCACCCCATCCTCTTCATGCCGTTGCATTACACGCTTGCGGATCGCCAGAACCTCCGACCGACGTCGTCGCGCTGATAAGGGATCGTCCTCTACGTCGGTCCATCTGCTTTTCAGGTGCAAGCCGTACACCTTCCAGCGCCACTTCCCATGCTGAAAGACCGCTTCCAGAATTCCCCGTTTAACCGGGATAATTTCCCCGAAATAATCGAATCCCAGGTCCTCGTGGGTTTCTAAGGCAACGGGTTTCAACTTGCTCAACAAAGCCACGTGACGCTCTTTGTCCGAACCACGGGCAAGGTAGGCATGGGGCAGGGCCAAACCCTCCCTCCTCAAATCCCGCTGCAACTCCAACAAGAAGGGCTCAGGTCCCATTTCCTGCACGATCAGGATGTCCGGCCCGACCTCGATCAATGCCTTCCTCAAGGCCGTTTTTTCCATTTCCGGTTTGGGATAATGCGGGCGATAACTTCCATCTACCCAACGATCGACCTCCAGATAGTTGCGCAAATTGTAAGTGGCGATGCGCAGACGGGTCGTTTCGGCCCGGACCAACAGGACAAATCCCAGGAGACCAATCCCAATGGCTCCAAGGGCGCAATGGTCAAGAGGTCGCCAGAAGCGCTTCTTCCCGTTCCAACAAAGTAGGATGTGAATAATAAAACGCACTGTAAAGGGGATGGGGTGTAAGGTTGCTGAGATTTTTTTCGTTTAATTTTCGAAGCGCGCCGACCAGGGAATGGGGCTCGCCCAGGGCTTTTTTGGCAAATGCGTCGGCCTCGTATTCATGCTTCCGGGACAACATGCTGAAAAGAGGGGTCAACCATGAAGTTATCAAACCGCTCAGGAGAGCGACCAAAAGAAATGCCGGGGCGATGCTGGTCGTTTCAAATCCGAA
>JAABVD010000167.1:2257-7959 GCA_014529615.1 Opitutia bacterium | reverse complement strand
CATACCGCGTAACGGTGCCGCCATGAGAGTATTTACCGCTGCGTTGCAAAGATATTGGTGGAAGAGCTTACAACGTCGCAGCCACAAAAGTAACTGCGATTGGGAGCGGTTCTACCACCGTATCGCCCGCCGCTGGATGCCGAAACTGCGTGTCATGCACCCCCATCCTGAACATCGCTTGAACGTTACGACCCGAGGCAGGAGCCTTGTGCGGTAGTCCCGCCCGCAGGGATCTGTGCGGGGGCCGCCGGGTAACCGGCGGTTCTACCGCGACCCCCCCTCCTACAGTTTCGCAACAGGTAACCAATATACCAACCACCCGGACCAGTGTTTAAGATACCTGAGTAGTTACACCGCCTTTTTTATTGTTTTGGTGGGCGTTATTCTGAGGCGTGTCGCAAAAAAGCTATTCAAGGCATAATCCTATCCTTGTCTCTCAAAGCTGAATTTCTGCTCACTGAAGGTTAAAGAACGATCCACATAACTTTTTATGATCGCTTTACGCCTTTGCATTTTGTCGAGCCGCCTTTGCATTTTGTCGAGCCGCCTTTCGATTCGTTCGGCGTCGGGATTATTATTTTGCCGGGCTTGATCGAGCTTCATATGGAGCCAGGCGATTTGATTGGTCATTTGGTCTCGATCGGAGCGATATTCGATTTTTCGAACAATGAGGGATTCGCTATCAATCCAAATACGCATATGCCTGTAGCCACTCAATTTAAGAGCATAGCACTGCCTCCCGGAAACGCGCTTGGTTCCAGTGAGTTGTACGCTATTGGCTAGGAGATCACCGTGGAATGCTGGATCGAGAAATTCGCGCAGCAGAGTGAAAAATGTGCCAGTTCCAAATTCAGTGGCATCCATGGCCTCGTACAGGCTGTTATAGTGAGTGGCCTCACCACCGGATCTCGATTGGTCGACGACTGCGGACCCTAGAGTGGATAGGCTCCATAAGGAGTTTCGATGGAATGGATGGAATCCTCCTCTTGCTTGTTTCCAGTTACTATTGAACGATCGGTTCCTATGATATTCGACGTCAAAATGGTATACTGTGAATCTTCTTTCCCAAGTATCTGAATCCGGGAATGAAACAGGTTGGGCAATCGATTCGGAATTGAGTCTGGCTTTGCACTGATAGTATTTAGCGGAACCGTAGAGTTGTAGCGTTTTCCTGAGAATTTCCTGTCCGCTTGGCGTCGATGCGGTTTGACCGGTTGCTGAGAGTCCGAGAATCACGCTCGCGAAGAGAGTGGTCACGCGAATGGATCGGGCAGCAAAATAGGACATTGGAGGATGCGTCATGGATTTTCCTATAGGGGTGGGCGCTGGTTCGAAGCTCATTCCAAGTTACATCGTTAAGCGCTTCAAGAGAAAATGAAATCGAACCAGAAGAAAGCTGCCTGACCCCAGTGGAAGACTACCCAATTTCAACTAAAATTGGGATAACCCCCTGCGCTGATATTGCGGCTGGATTTACAGTGTAAGCGTAATAAGTCTTCGTTTATTGAGAAAAGCGCCTTAACTACTTCTTGTGACTATCCTGCTTGGAAACTTTCGGAATAGAAAGCTCATTGAGTGTGTTCTGGCCGGACTGGCGCTAGCATCGTCTGGCTACGTGCGAGGGAATCAGTCGGCAAGCGTGTTTATCGATTCGCAGGCGTCTGAGGAGTATCAGGAGAAAAGCCGTATCGTCGACGGTCAGGAATACGAAACCTATCACTTTTTGGAGGGAAGGTTCTTCGGCGGATCGAAATTGGTCAAGTCTCTGGTGGAAATGGAATTCCAGGACATCGTGGAGAATTTGCGGAGGGAATTGCGCTACCGAAATTACTATCCGGCGGGTAGTTTCGAAGAGGGCGATCTGCTGATTGTCGTGCATTGGGGATCGACGGATGAACCCTACGATCCTGAGGACCCTCAAAACAATATCGGGTTTGGCGACGAGGAGGAAGTAGATCCGCTTTCGATTGACGAGGGAGGATTCGACCTCGTCTCTTCCATGTTGGACCGTCAATCGACATTCGATTACGAGCACAGCTTGTCGGGAGGAATGTCAGCAGAAGATAAAGCGATGTTGGGTTTCGATCGGGCTCTGAAAGCGAAAGGGATGACTTTGGCGGAAGAGCATCGGATTCTTTCGCAGGTGAATACGGAGCGCTACTTCATGATTCTTATGGCATTCGATTGGCAGAAGAAGATCAAAGAAGGCAAGAGCGAGCTTCTATGGACGACTCGTTTCAGTATGGAATCCGTGGGCACGAATTTTAATGCATCGCTGCCAGCCCTGACGCGGGCAGCTAAAGCCTATTATGGAACCCACCTGAATCGGATGGTGAATGAGAAGACCTATTTCGGGGAAGAGGAAATCGTGATCGGGGACCTCGAGGTCTTGGGAACGGTATCGGAGGAAGAAGGGGAAGCAAAGGAATAGCAGGGGCTGATTACTCCCCAGGCTCGGTTTTCGTGAGTTTCCTGAGCCCACGCGACAAGGTGGTGGGAATTGGCGATCCGTCTCCTGAGAAAAGAAAAAACTCCAATCGGGACTGCTTGTAGTCTCCTTCGACGAGGAGGAATGAGAGGGAGAGGTCCTTTGGGATATCCCCCAACATCTCGCCGATTCTTTGGACTTTCACCGCCACGCGTCTCTGACCGTCGATTCTGTTGTAGTCCGCCATCACAGCGCAGAAGGCCTCTTCGATGTCTGAGGAAGGCGTCAATTTAATGCTTACATTTACGGAGTCGGCAAAACCGTCCTGGAGAAGTTCGTCCTTCTCGATGGCCGACTCCATTTGATCGACGAATTCATCTCTTTCCAATTCGAGTTCCTCGATTTGGTCTGAGGTCGAGCCGTTTGGTGATCCGAGCAGGCCGATTTGGAACGATGTTTCTCGCTCCTTGTCGCGAATGTCGTCGTAAGCTCTTTCCTCTTGGTATGCATCTTTACGATAGTAGAATTTGTATTTAAATTCCTCTGCTATTACCAGGTTGTCCGAGGCGCTGGTCACGGGTTTCGCCAGACAGGGAGTGGACCAGCGAACCCGTTTGGGAGCCCTTTTTCCGATGTCCAGATATATTCCTTTTCTATCGGCCGAAACTACGGGAAACATTTCGGATTTATAGCGGGCAAAAATCCTGGCGCCCAGAAATGTATGGTATCCGCTGTCCTCGTTGGAAATTTGTTCAGAATCTGCGGCCATTCCATGCGTGGCAATGATGCAAACGAACAGCCCTGAACAGATAGTGGTTTTCATTTTGTTACTTCGAGGGGGGTTAGCCGGTAAACTTTAAAGTTTGCGTAGCGGTGATGGGTTCGGACCATTCGAAGGCCGATGTGGCCTTTGGTGTGAGGCGGGAATTCATTGAGTGTATATTCTTTTTCGATTGCGGGCTGGTTTCCGTTTTCGATGGATACCTGGTCGCCGGGTTTGATCTCATAGACGACTTTTCCGTCCACGATGTATTGGGCGAGTCCGTTGAAGGCGACGAGCTGGACGGTATGCCAATTGCCGGGAGTGATGAGATAGTCGGGGTTGCCATCGCGATGGTTGAGGGCGATATGCGAAACGAACGCGTTGTCCTTTTCTCTTGGATACCGACGAAACCGCGTATTTTTATTTCCGATGTCGTGCCCGCCACCAGTGCTGGCATAGTAGCCATGCATCTTGTGGTAACTCGTAAATTTACCTGTGTATAGGGAGGAGTCGAACAGATTGCCTGATAGTGAAGGATGGGTTGCGTGCCAGAAGTTGTTGATGTCTCGCGCATGGATGCCCTTGTCCTTCAAGGTTTCTTCAGGGCAATAGACGTCGTAAACGACTGCGATGGGGCCCTCGAACGCCCGATTTAGCCAGGCGGTGCAACCCCGGTCTGGCATGTAGAGGTCGAGGATTCCGTTTACGAATGCGGCGCTTTCGATTGTGCTGGAATCGCTGGTTTGAATTTGAAGCGTCCAGTTCTGAGGATCTTCAAATTGGCTGGAGTAGAGTATTTCGCCTATGGAAAACACGCTTTCACCGTAACCGATGACGAGAGGGGCCGAAGGATCGGGCGTTGCCCGCTCGTTGGGCGCGCATTGGCAGGCTGTGAGAAATACGACCAGGAAAACGGCAATAACGATCGATAGGACATTAGCTTTCATGGTCCAGTCGAAGATCGTACCGACAGGTTGAACGGTGTGATCGACTATTGTGAGGATGCGAGGCATCTGTGATGGAATTCCTTCGGTCTGGCGCTTGACCCGTCCGAGTGTTTCAAAATGGAAACGGCGATGCCATATTGGGATTGATTACACTGGTAAGCGATAGGGCTGGACATTGCTCCTGAGTCCAATCATTTTTACCCGTCTCGAACGTTTTATCCCAGCAAAAATTGATATGGAAAACCTACGCCCTTCGATGAGGGATATCGCCCGCCGTCTGAACGTTTCCCATGCGACAGTATCAATGGCTCTGAGAAACAATCCCCGCATTTCAAAAGCGCGGCGCGAAGAGGTGCATCGGATTGCAAAGGAGATCGGGTACCGGCCTGATCCGATACTTTCCGCCCTCGTTTCGTATCGACAAAGAAAGCAGGCGAAGCCGGTCGTTTCGGCACTGGCCTGGATCAATCGGTGGAAAGACCCCAGGAAGTTGCGCGGGCACAAGGAATTTGATTCATATTGGCAAGGCGCGTGCGCAGCTGCGGAGGTCTTGGGCTATCGCATCGAAGAGTTAGTGGTCGACGAGGACATGAAAGGGCGTCGATTGAAAGATATACTGTTTGCTCGGGGAATACAGGGGCTTCTCATTCCACCGCATGAAGCAGACCCTTATTGGGTCGACCTAGGGCTGGAGTTGGACAATTTTTGCGTGGTTCGGTTTGGTTTCAGCATCAGTGATTTGCGGGCGGATATGATCGGGAATGATCAGATGAGAAGCGCTGAATTGGCAGTGGCGAGGATCTACCAATCGGGTTATCGCGCTTTGGGCTATTTTAGTGACGAGCTTTTCGATGCGAAGACGGACGGAAATTTCAGGATGGGGGCGCTTCGCGGTTTGGAAAACCATGGGGGTATGGCTCGCGTTGAACCGCTGATTTTGACGGCGCCGATGGGTGAGGGCGATGGGGATCCGAAATTGCTGAAGCAATTGAAGGATTGGATTGATTCCAATCGCCTGGATTCGATTCTGACCTCGGATATCGCGCTAACGGGTTCGCTAAAGCAAATCGGGATTCGTGTTCCGCGCGATCTGGGTCTCGCCTTGACCAGTGTTCGCGAGGTTGAGGGAAACCATTCCGGCCTGGATCAGAATCCGTTTCAAATCGGCCAGATAGCGGTTCAGGTTCTGGTGGACAAAATCAATCGCAGTGACAATGGAGAGCCTGAGTATTGCCGACGGGTGTTGGTCGAGGGCCATTGGGTGGACGGGGATACGCTGCCGCCCTTGTCTTGCCGACTCCCCCCTAGAGGGAGGAGTGAGGGGAGAAAGGAAGAAGGAGAATTGACCACGGATGGGCACGGATAAGGGAGACCAGATGCAGCTTCACCGCCGCGTCCACCACCGCTCCGGTGATGTCGTCCAACTCTCTCCGCGTTTCCGCGCCTCCGCGTGAGCCTTCTATAATTTTGTCCGAAATACGATTTGCTGGTGTTCGCTGTCCGTGTCGACCCAGCTTCACCCGCTCAGGCCGATTTCATCAGATGGGCGGCCTGCACTTCTCCT
>JAABVD010000167.1:0-2147 GCA_014529615.1 Opitutia bacterium | reverse complement strand
GGCTCGGGGTCGGTCACGTCGAGCGCGGCGAACAGGTCCGGGCGGCGTTTCAGAGCCTCGATCAGTTCGGGTTCGTTTACGATGGCCCCGCGGGCCGTGTTCACGAATGAGGCTCCTGGGGGCATGCTCTCAAAATGCCATTGTCGGAGCAGGCCCTTGGTCTCGGGGAGGAGCGGGGTGTGGCAACTGACTACATGGGAGCGGGCAAAGACATCATCGAGCGATGTAAGTTCCACCCCCAGTTCTCGAGCGAACTCGTTTGAAACGTAGGGATCAAATGCGATTATATTGATTTCGAGATCTTTGAGCCGTTTGACAACTTCCCGTCCGATGTGTCCTAGAGAGAGGATACCGACTGTAGAATCCACCGTACCGGGT
The DNA here is from genome assembly GCA_014529615.1 of Opitutia bacterium. Classification (GTDB taxonomy): domain Bacteria; phylum Verrucomicrobiota; class Verrucomicrobiia; order Opitutales; family UBA2995; genus JAABVD01. Next base: position 1,769 of record JAABVD010000167.1, on the reverse strand, counting down.
ATGTGATTATCCAGCTCGCGAAATTGCTTCTGCTCTCGCATTTCCAATGCGGTTTGCCAACCGTGCTTAAGGCAGAATATGATTTGGGAAAAGGCGAAGATAGCTGTAGGTATGGCGTTGATGCGAGCAGCGGAAGTAACGCGGATATCCCGTTCCCACACGCTTTTTGTTGCGAAGCCTTTGACCGATCCTCCCGCGTGGAAAACTGCCTTCAGTTTTGGGAACCGATTGAGAAACGCATCATCCATGATTGGAGCGCCCCAACTGGAGATAATAAAGTCGATTGAGCCGGAAATCTCTTCTGAAATCTCTGCGAGATCGGTAACGGATTGGGAGAGAGGAAACTCAACAAGCGTCTCCAGCTCTTTGCGTTGCTCATCGCCAATCACAAAGGCCAACGACTTTTCTTCGATCATCAATAAGGCCTTTGGGCGACCCGGAAAACTGGTAGGTTGAACGTCAAACACAATTCAAGAGAGGTTTCTGAAAGTTGCCTCCGAATTTGGAATTTTCGAGCCAATATTTCTTGTTGCAGGGTTTGACCTATGGTTCCAAACCGATTTGCGCCTCACAATACGCTTGAGTGCTTACACTTGAAAGCAGGGGCTTTTGTAAATGGGTCGACTCGCCGATATTCCCGAGCAGCGCTCAGGAACGCGACCGTGTGCATGGACGTGCCCCGATGTATGGAGTGTGCGCCCTCGGCAAGAGAGGCGGAGGCCGAAGAAGTATGACGCCATACAGGCTGGACTGATTGAGACCCTCAAGTTGACCCGTGAGAAAATCGGTCCCGAAAAAATAATCATGTACAACGGTATCCGCAATACGGAGACCCTCCGGTTTGGAATGAACTATCTGGATTACACCGACGCGGCGACCATAGAACACTTCGGTCATTTTTTCAGCACATCCAAGGAAAGCATGGCTCGCGACATCGAGGACATGATGGTCGCCGGCAAGCAGGGGAAAATGGTCGTGATGAAAGGCTGGCCGAGCTTCAACTTTACGCAAAGGGAAATGCGAACCATCCCGTATGAGACGCTCCTCGCAAAAGCTCGGGATGAAATCACCTTTCCATTGGCCTGCTTCCTCATAGCTGCTCAGGAGCATTCCTATTTCTGCTATACCTGGGGCTACCGCGAAAACCATGGCTCGCTGGACTGGTACGAGGAATTCGACAGGCCATTAGGCCCACCTCAAGGAGATGCGGTCAGAGATGGTTGGGTCTATTCCCGATCCTTCAAACATGCCAGGATCCGGGTGAATCTGGATACTCGCAAAGCGAGGATTGACTGGCTCTAGGCGCGCCGGGGCGCGCCAATTAGGAATTAGGAATTAGGAATTGGGAGAGGGGAATGGAACATGGATCCCGCTTCGCCCAGGGGCTACGGCAGGACAAGTTGCACAGGATGGACAGGATGAGAAGGCGCGCTGTGGCGCGCGAATTTGGAATGGGGAATGAGGAGAGATCGAGATTCAAGGCCAGAAGCCTACGGCAGGACAGGTTACACGGATGGGCACAAATACGAAAATTAGCCACAAAAACGATAAAAACCACAGAGGAGCCATGGTCGCGAACCAGCCTCCACCATCCACAAACCACCATCCAGCATCCAGCCACCAGCATCGAGCATCCACCAACCAGCATCGAGCAGCCAGCAACCAGCATCGAGCATCCAGAAACCAGCATCGAGCATCCAGGAATCGACTCTCGCAAAATTCGCTTCCCATCCTGCAAACACAGGGTAGAAAATTTATCAATTCATGTT
>JAABVD010000166.1 GCA_014529615.1 Opitutia bacterium | reverse complement strand
AGCCCGGTCCCTCCGCGTGAGCATTACCTCCCCGGCATCACCCCCATGGTTCAGGAATTTGTTGAAGATGATCCCAGCGCTGAACGGCGGCTTCCGGAGGACCGGAAAAGCTTTATCCCGGCCTCCTTGGTTCTCGATGTCGATTTCTGGATAAACCTGCCTGCCATAAGCGATCATGAAATGCTGATTTTAAATGGGGCGCTGGTAAATGCCACCCTTTGGAATGCCAGCAATACCCTACGTTTTTTCCACTCTCCGGCCAATGCCCCGGTTGCGGTGGCTGAAATGGCCGCCATACCGGAATTGCGCGCCACCTGGAGTTTCAACATCGTGAGCCTGGAAAAATATCAGTTTATCGGTGGCCCCCAATTTAACAGCCTATACACCGTTTCGGACAATCTGGTTGTTTTGAGTGAGGATCCGGTTTTGGTTGATTCCTACATGATTTCGCTGATCAACCAATGGCGCGACCGTTACCGTTTTCCGCTCATTCCGGAGGAGGTATCCATGCTCGCTTACGCTGAGCAACTCGGGGTGGGAAGCAGGGATCTTTCCCCGGAGCGCATTATTACGGTCCGGTAAAAAGGGGTAACTTCGGAAACGATCCCCCTAACCCGCAAGTCTCACAAAATTCGGTCAATCCTGTGAAAACGGCTTGAAAACTCGTAACCTCCCGGTTTGAAAATAGGTCCGGATGACGTTAGCTGCCTACCTTCCCGTTTTCGTGCAAGTTGTTCTCGCTTTGGTGATCGCGGTGGGGGTGATTTTCGCCAGCCAGGTCTTGGGCCAACGGATCCGGAAAAAGTCCCCGATCAAGGGGACGGCCTACGAATGCGGGATGCCTGCACATGGGAGCACCCATACGCGATTTTCCGTGAAATTTTATGTTGCAGCCATGTTGTTCATCCTGTTCGACATTGAAATTATCTTTTTAATTCCCTGGGCGGTGGTTTACCGTGATTTTATTCACCAAAACATCCCCATCCTTCTGCCCATATTGTTCTTTCTCCTCGTGCTGTTGGTCGGCCTATTCTACGAGATGAAAAAAGGCGCTCTCGAATGGGAGAAATAGACCTCTCATCTCCAATTTCCCCCCTTGTTGCCGAGGAGATCCGGAAAGATTTTCCATGATGCTCGATCGCTATATTTCCCAAAACCGCGTCATTGACCTGGAAGGCAATGACCTGGAAAGCGTTTTGCTCGAACTCTTGAATGCTATTGCCACACGACAGCCCCGGCTTGAGAAACGGATTTTGTCGAAGCAACTCCTGCAAAGGGGAAATGCCATGACAATTTATTTGGGGAATGGGGTCATCCTTCCCCATACCCGGGCCCCCATTCCATCGCGGTTTCTTTTTGCCGTGGGTCGCAGCAGAGAGGGGATCGATTATAATGATTTCCTGGGCAGGCAGAAAATTCATCTGGTTTTCGTATTTTTAGGCAGTGAGGGGGAGAAACATTATCTGCAGGCCTTGGCCTCTGTGGCCCACATTTTCCGGGACGCCGGTTTTGTCCATGGTCTTCTCGGCGCTCCTGAACCTGAGGAATTTCGGGAAAGGCTGCTGGCGGGTTTTTCCAGGGTCCAGGCCAAGTCCGGGATCAGACAGAATAAAATCAACCGCTTGATTTTCAGGCAAGCCAGGCGGGTAGCCAGGGAAGCCGGAGCTGCTTCGATTCTGCTCTTTGCCGATACCTTTATCGGAGGTTTCGATGAACTACCGCATTTTGACGGCATACCCATGGTTCTCATTTCCTCGAATCTCCTCGAAAATACGGCCGCCGGAATGGATGTTCCCACCCTTCACATTCAAGCTTTTTCCAATAAGCGCTTCGCCCAACTCAGGAGTGCTGTCCTGATCGGCCTGGGCCGAGGCATGTTTAAATTCAGCGACCGCATCTGCTGTGTGGGGGGTATTGCCGAGAGTAACCAGTTCGACAGCATGGTAATGATCGACATTCGCAGGGAATTCAAATCTGTCCTGTCCGACAAAGGGAGGATTCTCCCCGGAAACGTAAAACCCGAGGTTTTGGAACGGGTCTTGGCCATTGCTACAGAATTAACTGTGGAAGGCCGGGAGGGACAGAGGATCGGGACTTTGTTCGTGGTCGGGGATTCGGAAATGGTCGAAACCATGACCAAGCCCATGGTCCTCAACCCCTTTCACGGCTACAAGAACGAGGACCGCAATATTCTAAACCCGTTTATGGATGAAACCATCAAGGAATTCAGTCAGGTCGATGGGGCTTTCATCATACGGGGAGACGGGGTTATTTTGTCGGCCGGAAGGCTGATTCACGTCCCCGAGTACGAGCACAAGCTTCCCTCCGGCCTGGGATCTCGTCATGCTGCGGCCTACGCCATTTCCCAGGCCACCAAGTGCATATCGGTGGTCCTCTCCTGCAGTACCGGGAATGTGACTCTATTCCGCAAGGGGGTAATGCTCCCCATCATCGAAAATACGGTGAGTGGAAGTTTTTAATTGAAATCCTGCCGTTTTTGCTTCTTGGTGCGCCCACTTCCTTCCTGTTAGAGGATCTTCAACCCCTAAGATTGCCCCGCCATGCCGAGAGACATTGTCGTATTAGAGTGCTCCGAAGCCCGTAAAATGGGAAAACCACCTTCCCGTTACATGACCACGCGCAATAAAAAAATTCAGGCCAAGCGCATCGAGAAGAAGAAATTCAACCCTTTTCTCCGGCGCCATACTCTGCACGTGGAAAAGAAGAAATTTTAACCTAACCCCTTGATCAGGACCTCCGGCTAGCCCGCCATTTGTCGCGATGCTTGCGGATCCAGTCGAGCAGGGCTCGCTCGAACCCGATATCACGGCCCGCTTTTTCCGACTCCAGCCACTTGTGTTTGAGGATTTCCTCGCGTTCCGCTAAAAATTCCTGATAGAGGCTGGAGCGCTTTAATATCCCGGAGTCGGATAGTTTTTCTTTGGGGCGATCTACCGTCATCATCTATCAAAGCAGCCTGGATGGAGGAACCTCGCATGAGGTGATGATTGGGGGTATATTACACTCAAATGGCATCGATCCAATAAGAATACTCTCTCTAAAATTCCACTGAACCCGCCCCGGTTGCAAGGGAAATATGATAGTGGAGGAAGGGGTGACCCCATGCGGACTAGAGCGGAAATGAGAGGATCTGCAGAATCCTCCGTGCCACGCCGTAAAAACATCGTGAAGTTTCAGACTCCGGTGTGGCTTTCACCACTGGTATCCCGGCATCTCCACCCTGGCGGATGGCGCTATCCAAGGGGATTTGCCCCAAAAAGTTGGTATGTAGGGTCTGAGCGGCTTGCTCGCCACCGCCCTGGCCAAATATGTACTCCCGCTCCCCACTGGCCGAATTGAAAAAATAGCTCATATTTTCCGCTACTCCGATCATCGGAATATTGACTTTTTCAAACAGGATGGCCCCGCGCGTCGTCACTGAGACGGAGGCCTCCTGGGGAGTTGTTACAATGACGGCGCCATCGATAGGTATATTCTGTGCCAGAGATAGCTGGGCATCCCCGGTGCCCGGAGGAAGGTCGACCACGAGGATATCGAGGTCCCCCCATTTCACATTGTGGGCAAATTGCTGGATGGTTTTGTTGACCATGGGGCCGCGCCAAACTACCGGGGTGTTTCTATCGACCAACAACCCCATGGACATGGCTTTGATGCCAAAATTCTCCTTGGGGAGCAGAGATTCATCCTCGATTTCCGGTTTACCCCGCAGACCGAGCATGAGGGGAATGCTGGGACCGTAGACGTCGCAATCCATGATTCCTACCGCGCTGTATCCGCGTTCCTGAAAGAGAACGGTGTCAAAGGCGCAAGCCAGGTTTACGGCGAAGGTGGATTTTCCCACACCCCCCTTTCCACTGGCCACGGCCACGATTTTTTTGATGCCTTGCAGGCGGGCTGCATCCTGGGAACGATCCTCCTGGGGGCCGGGAGCCGGGGCGCCCTGGGGTTTGGAAACCGCTATTTCTACCTCTGTGCCCGAAATCCCATCTGCCTGACCCAGAACCTGTTCGATGTCCTTTTTAAGTCCGCTCGGAACGCGGGGATCAGCCGTAGTTATTGCGATCTGCACCCTGGCCTTGCCATTCTGGAGTTCCGCGTTCCTGACCAATCCAAAGGAGACGATGTCCCTGCTGAATCCGGGGTATTTTACCTTCTTGAGAGCTTCCAGAATGATTGGGTTCAATGGCATAATCCTGATTTTGAGGGAATTGACACGGGGAGAAAATCTCTTGCCAATTTTTAATTGTCCATCCTCAAAAGTATGCCGTTTACTATAGTCGGCAAGTGGACAAATGTTAATTTCCAGAAAATTCCAATATTTTATGCGAAGGAAAGGGATAATCCTACTAGTTGTTTTGGGGTGCTTGCAGTCCTCCCTGATGAGTCAACAGGACGATATTGTCATAACAAAAGCTTCCGATGAAAGAATTTACCGCATTTCCCTTGAGGCATCAAATGCCCAGGATACCGCCTTGCTGAAGAAATGTTTCGATGCGCATGGGGCCTACCGGGAGGTGGGTGTCGGGGAGGCGGAGTTTCATCTGGAGGTCAATCGAACAAGCGACCAGGAGGTTTGGGGCGTCATTCGTTCAAGCCGTCCCCAACGGATTTTGAAGCGGTACGGGGTCAGGGGGCGAAATTCCCGGGACAGCTTGTTCCGCGTGGCGGACCATTTTGTGCAGTTGACTTCGGGATTGACCGGATTTTTCGCCTCAAAACTTCTTTTCATCGGCCAACGCAGGGGCGAGGCCCAGGAAATCTATTCCAGCGATTTGTTTTTTGGGGAAGTCCAACAACGCACTTCCGACAAATCTCAGGCGGTGAGCCCTCGTTGGTCGCCCAATGGCAGAAATATCATTTACACCAGTTATTACCGCAGCGGATTCCCCGATATATTTATCATTGATGCAAACACTTCTAAACGGGTGCCGTTCGCCACATACAAGGGCACCAACTCGGGGGCCCGTTACAGTCCCGATGGCCGATTTATCGCCATGGCGCTGTCCGCCACCGACAATGTGGAATTATATTTGGCCAAAGCACGAGGCGGGGGGTTAAAAAGAATTACCCGTACCGACTCTATTGAATCCTCACCCACCTGGAACAGGAATGGCTCGGAATTGGTCTTTACCTCGGATTTACTCGGTCGACCCCAACTGTTTCGCATGTCATCCTCGGGCGGAAAAATGACCCGTATCATGACCAACATAAGCCGTTACTGCGCCGAGCCGGACTGGAATCACGTCGATCCCAACAAAATCGTCTTCACGGCCAGTTTTCAGGAAGGGTTTCAGATCGTGCTCTGGGACTACCGGGAAAACCGGAGCGAAATTCTCACTCGGGGAAGAAGGGATTCCATCGAAGCGGTTTGGTTGAGAGACGGTCGGCATGTCGTGTTCACTCGCAGGACGGGCGGGCGGAAGCAGTTGATGATTCTCGACTCCATCACCAAACAGGAAAGGCCGCTCAACAGCACCCGTTTTGGCAATGTCTCCCAAGCCGATGTGGTGTATGTCAGATAAAGGGGGCCAATCGTGAATTGCGCCTGGTTAAGCCATTTTCCGAACCTATGACTACCTCGGATAAGTGCCTTGTAAAAGTGTATGAAGTACAACGGAATACAGTTTTCAAGGCCTGACCCTTTTCTTGTAGAAGGCATCACTTTTTCACGTCTGGATCCCGGCCGGCCCTCAAACAGCAAACGACCCGTGCCATCCCAGCCGAATCATGTCGGCGATGAGGTAGGGAAAATTCTATTTTCTGCGTTTGGCCCCTTTATTTTACCCATTATCGCGTTTATCCTGATTTTCCGGGCCGATGCAACTTGCACATCCTCCCGCCCCCATATCGTCGTATTGCTATCTGACGACCTGGGTCGCCTGGAAACCTCTATCTATGGCTCTGCGGAGGTGCAAACCCCGACCCTGCAAGCCTTGGCCGCAAGCGGCATGGTATTTGAAAACGCCTACGTTGCCTCCCCATCCTGTTGCCCCAACCGGGACTCCCTTCTCACTGGGCGCATGCCGGCGCGGCACGGGGCTCATCCCAACCACAGCCAAATGAAGCCGGGCACGAAGTTGTTGCCACCCCTCCTCAAAGAGATGGGCTACCAGATTGCCTCTTTCGGCAAGGTGCAACATGGACGGCGAAACTTTCCCGGTTGCGATTTCCATTTCAGCGATCCGCAAAACATGTCCCGCGACCTCGAGAAACTCTTTGATTCGGGCAAACTGGGCCCCGGACCGATCTGCCTGATGGTGGGGGATCGTCGTCCCCATGTTCCGTGGATTGAGGAGTCCATCTACGATCCCGATGAGGTTACATTGCCCACTACCTTTATCGATACTCCCGAAACGCGCCGACACTGGGCCCGCTACCTATCCGACATCACCCATATGGACGCGGAAATGGGGCGGGTATTGAGCTTGGTCAAAAAGCATATGGGGCCCGACTTCATTTGCCTGTTTACCAGCGATCACGGGGGGCAATGGCCTTTTGGGAAATGGAACCTTTACGATAGTGGAACGCGGGTACCCCTTGTCGTTTCCTGGCCGGGACACATTCAACCGGGCTCGCGCACAACCGCCCTGGTCAGTTGGGTCGACCTGCTTCCAACCCTCATAGATCTGGCCGGAGGAACCGTTCCTGAAGATATTGATGGAAAGTCATTTGCGGCGGTATTGCAGGGCGAGTCGGAGCGAGGTCGGGACAAAATTTTTACCACACACACGGGCGATACGATGTACAATATCTTTCCCATTCGGAGCGTCCGCATGGGATCGTTCAAGTATATCCACAATTTGCTGCCCGGCGCCTATCACACCAATCATTCCGATATCCTGCGAAACGATGGCCGGCGAGCGTATTGGGATTCGTGGGATGCCGCGGCCGCCTCCGATCCCAAAGCAGCCGACATCGTCAATGCTTATCACACCCGGCCGGAATTCGAGTTATTCGATTTGGACATGGACCCGCTGGAACAGGAGAACTTGGCCTATCGCTCCGATTTTCGGAACAAGTTGGCTGTTCTTCGGGCGGAGCTGGAGGCCTGGACCAAGGAACAGGGGGACGACTTGAAACCACACCGGGAACCTTACCTCATCGGCGAATCATTGAGCGAAATAAGGGCTGAGGTCGTGGCGGAGAGAAATAAGAGATAAGCTGCGGAACCCGATCCAATGAAGACCATCCCACGAAGGGACTTTCTCAAATCCACTGCCTGGCTGAGTGCGTCTCTCAGCATGGGCGCTTGCCGGCTACAATCGCAATCTCCAACCAGTGAGAGCAGCGAAATCCTGGCTTACCATGTAGTCAAGGACGCCCGGGTAATCCCGGTCAAATACCGTTGGCCTCGGTTTGTTGGAAAAAATGGCCGGATCGATTTTCATGGGCAGCACAAGGTGTCGAGGGCCTGCAGGTTGGAAACGGACCAGGGAGCGGTGGGCTTGGGTTTCGGAACGGGCAACTCGGCAAAGGAACTAGCATTGCTGCTGAACAAGAACGTTTCCCATCTCGTTTCGGTC
>JAABVD010000165.1 GCA_014529615.1 Opitutia bacterium | reverse complement strand
GACCTCATGAAGAAGACTGCTGGTCCCCTTTCTCCTTTTCAACCAACCCCTGCTCTAGTTTGAACCGGAACTCGCAATCGACGGTTCTCTCGGGTTTGTCATTTGCATCGAAGGAAAGTACGAGTTCGTTGATCCTAAGGGTGATCTCGCGCACGTACTCCGGCACCGGATCAAAGGCGATAAACCCGTAATGTTGGTCTCCCCTGAAGACCGGCCGGTTCCGATGGTAAGCAGTTTTGTAAACAATCCCCATGCGTTCCAAGGCAAGAGTTTTCTCATTACCGGAGATTCCCAATTCTACCTTGTAGTATTTCCTGAAATGGTTCGCACTGTCGCTTTTCCGGCTGGCATCGTAAAAAGTAAATTCATCCCCGTCGCCGGTTACCAGCAATGCATTGGCTGGATCGAATTCAATTTTGGAATAGGTCTTGTTGACCACAGTCACTTTGAACACCGTAAAAATCGGGGGAACGTATCCCAATTCGGGATCTTCCTCTCCGGAGGTGTAAGGGTTGATGTGCTTTCCGTCCCAAAGTGGCTGAAACTCCGTATTGAGTTCCTGGTCGTTCAGGTGCTTGACTTTGACCAAGGCCCCTTCAACACTGAAAACTACCGAACCATCGTCGTGATCTACGAAATAGTCGCCACGTCCTTCCGGCAACAAAGGATCCAACTTGACTTGGTATTCCAGATCGGGTGGTATAAAGCCCGCGCAGCCGGCAAATATCACTGGGAAAATAACCAAGTAATTCCTGAAAAGACCGGATCTAACCGACACGAATCAAGTCTCCTTTTGGTTCTTTGGAGGCTCTTGAGTCTCCACGTCGATCTTCTCCACACCGGCCAAAACCGCCACCTCCATGGCATCTATGACGAAGCCATGAGGGGTGTCCTCATCGGCTGTGATGATCAGGGTGCTGGACCCGGTGCGCATTTTCTCGGATTCGAGGAAACTCCGCAGTGCTCCCATACTGACCAGGTTTCCGTTGAGTTCCAGGGTGCCTTCAGCCGAAACCCGTAAATTCAGTTTCTTTTGCGCTTCGAGCCTGTCGTAGTTGGCCGCTTCCGGCAACTCGATTCTGAGCTGTGTGGCATTGACGAAAACCGTAGTAGTCATAAAAAAAATGAGAAGTAGAAACACCGCATCGATCAGTGGCGTCAGTTCGATCTCAGACTTGTTGGCCTCCTGGCTCAATGACTTTCTGGCACGGGCCATGGTCGCCTCACCGCTCTTCTGCCTTGGCAAATGCGATGCCTTCGATGCCTTCGCCCCGGGCAATATCCACCACCTCTACAATCTCGCGATGGAGCACTGTGCGGTCAGCCTCGAGAATCGCGTTACTGGTCTTGTCCTCTGCAATTACCTGTCGAATCTTTGCGGCAAGTGCACTCTTCTCGGTTTGTTCGCCGTTGATTAGAATCATCCCGTCCTGGCCGATGACAACGTTCATGTCCTTGGTAGCACGAGATTGATCTGACTGGCCACTAGGAAGGTCAACACTAAATCCCTTGGGATTGATGAATGTTGTGGCGACCATGAAGAAAATCAGCAGAAGAAACATGCAGTTGATCAGGGGAGTCATATCCAACTTGTCGTCGGTTGCGAACTTAGTGCCCCTGGAGTTCCGAATGCGTCGTAACTTTGCCATGGTTGCCCGATTCTGTGCTATTGCTGCTGCTTGGCGTTTTGAAAGCGGACAAGCAACGTATTCGAAAAAGCGTGCAGGTATAATTCGACACTTTTGAAAACCTTGTCAGCCCGGCCAGACAGATAGCGATGGAAGGCTATAGTCGGGATGGCCACGATTAGGCCAGTTGCAGTAGTGATCAGGGCTTCCGAGATCCCACTTGCCACCGCGGCCGGATCTCCTGCCCCCGCTCTCGCTATGGCATCGAATGCGCGAATCATTCCCAAAATCGTCCCGAGCAATCCCATCAGGGGAGCAAGCGCCCCAATAGTGCCCAAGGCATTCAGCAGGCGACCCAGGTAATCTACCCCTGCTTCATCGGTCGTCAGGATCAACTCCTGGCGCATATCCTCGATATCGGTGCGGCTCTCAAGAACCAGGGTGTAGTAGCGTTTGAGAACCGCAGCAAAGACGAAATTCAGCACTCCCCCCCCCTGCTTCAGGTGCTCAACCAGCGCTTCTTCACCCTGGTTCCTTAGAACGGATTCCGCTTCGTTAAGCTCCATTTCAGACTGGCCCTCATCCGGCACCCTGAAAAGGCACCACAGCCTTTCGAGGATTACCCCCAGAGCGATAAGCCAACAAACCAAAAGTGGCCACATCATCGGCCCGCCTTTGAAGAATGCGTCCAACAAAAAGTTGTCCATTTTTAACGCCTCCCGAAAACCTGAACTGAGGAAATGGTTTCGTTTACGTGTACTCTACCCCAAATAACTATTGTTTACGTGAGAACGGATCCTTGGGGTGACACTCCCGATCCTTCATAATCTGTTTTCTACGATCCAATCCCGGTGAAGTTTGGCAAATCCAACGACGTCTCCGTTCTCAGGATCATCCCCGCCGCTCTTGACCACCTGTTCATAGCTTTCTGCGGCCTCCTTCCATTTCCGCATGATTTCGTACGACAGGCCTTTATTGCAATGGGAAGCCAACTCGGTATATGTTCCGGGATATTTCTGGATTATCTGCTCGAAGCCAATCAGGGCCTCTTCGTATTTCTTGGCCTCGAAGAGCTTCATCACCTTCGCGTATTCAAGAGAAGCTTCAATTTCGTTTAGTTCGTTTACGAGGCGCTCAGCCCTGCCCGCCTCATCGGATTCGGGATAGTTGGCGTTCAGATGCCGATACGCCTCCAATGCTTTTCCGTAAGAACGTGCATTATAATAGAAATCACCAATCGTAAACTGCGCCCTGGAAGCATTTTCACTTTGGGGATAGCGTCGAACAAGCACTTCCATCGCTTCAACGCCCTCCTCCATCATCTCCTGTTCGAAGTAAGCCCATGCCAGCGCATATGTACCAGCCGCAGCATGATCTCCGTCAGGGTACTTTTCCAGCAGCTTCTGATATCCCTCGGCGGCTGCGGAAAAATCCTGCCGGTTATAATGATTCTCTCCGACGAGAAAGAGTGCCTCCTCCTCGTATTCGCTCTCTGGGTAACGTTTTACCAGTTCTGAAAATTCATTCGCCGCCTTCCCGAATTCGGTGAGTGCCTGATAGGAATGGGCAAGATAATATTGGCCATGAACTCGGTTTCGGTCTCTTGGAAACTCTTTCAAATACCTCTGGAAATTCTTCGCTGCATCCTGGTATTCCCCTGCACTGAATTGGGAAAACGCCCTGGAGAAGGCCATGTTTGGGCTTTCCCCGGAATTCGGAAACTGCCTTACTCCTTTGGCGAATATCACGGCAGCTTCCGGATACTTGCCTTGTTGCAGAAGAACATTGCCAATTATGGAATAAGCCCGCTCCTTGCGAAAATAACCGGCATTGTTGTCGTCCTGGAATTCCAGGTCGAGAAGCCCCCGAGCGGCCATCTCCGCCCCAGCAAAATCCCCCATGTCGTAATAGAGCTCCATCATCAGCATCCGGAAAGTAGCCTTTTCCTGGGGATCGCTGGAGCCTGTTATCAGCTCCTGATAATACTCGGCGGCTTCCCTTTCCTGATCCAGCCTGATCATCACCGCTCCCAAGGTGCGGAATGCTCCGTCTCTCATATATACAGGAACATCCTGAAGGAGCAGTTTCTTCATGTCCTCCAAAGAGGATTGATAGCTAGACCTGGCAAGAAGAGAATCCCCGGACGCATCCTGAATCTTTGCAAGTTCGTAGTGTGAAGCCCCTCTGCTGAAAAGTGAACTCGATTGTATTTCGGCATCCGACGATTGGGCGAGAGCTTGGCTGAATTCCTGAATTGCAGGAAGAAAATCCGCTTGGTCGAAGTGGATTTTCCCTTTCATATAATGCATCCGTTCACTCAATCCCCCGGCACTTTCATGACCCAGCGCCTCTTTTAAAACCCCTGAAGCTGAACCAACATCACCTGAACTTAAAAAAAGCTGAGCAAGCTCAACCTGGGTTTGGGACCACTGCTCGAAACTTGGTCCTACCGACTCCAAGGCTTCTATCGCAGCCTTTGTATCTCCCAAGCGGGTATTCGCGATACCTAATTCCATGTAAACCGAGTTTGAATGATCGAATTCCGGGTAGCGTTCGAGAACCGCAAGATAGATGTCTCTTGCCGACTCCAAGTCTCCCTCTCCGAATTCCAATCGGGCAAGCTGAACCCAGGCCCGGGAAGCTACTGGGTGCTCAGGAAAGCGCTCAACGACTTCCTTGTAGGCTTTTCGGGCGCGTTCGTTGTCCCCGATTGCCTGCGCAGAAAACCCCAGTCCGAAGAAGGCATCCGAAAGGAGGATACTTTTCCCATATTCCTCGATGAGCTGGGTATAGAGCTCCATTGCCTGCCGGAGGTTTCTTTTTCCCTCCTCAAGATTCCCTTCGGCTTTATCCTTCTGGCCCTGGGTCTGGAAACATTGCGCAATGCGAAAAAGCGCTTTATCGCGAGTAAATTCGATTCTTTCGGCAACGTCGATGTACGCTTTCAGAAATATCCCGTATTCCTCCCCTGCCTTTTCATACTTCTCATCTTCAAAAAGCAGGGATGCAAGGGTCAACTGGGCACGGGCTTGAAACTGCTTGTCTTCGACATTTTCGATTGAATTCTTGTATGCGGCAATGGCAGCTTCAGTACCACGCTCCCTACGGATGAGCTCGGCACTGCGGATATATGCGTTCTGAACTAATTGTGTTTCTGCTTCGTATTTTTCCGGCACTACCGCGTAGGCCTCCAACGCCTCATCCACTCTACCCTGTTCTGCGAAAATGTCTCCCTTCTTCAATTGCGCATTGGCAACCAGTTCCCGTGCCGTCTCTTTGATCAGCCCCTTCAGCTTCAGGCTGGTCATTTCGATCAGCTGTTGTTCCGACATCTTGGAAAAGTCGTACCGGGAGATCAAGCGGTCGAAGCTGGCAATTGCCTCGGAGTAATCTCCCGAGCGCTGGTGACACTCCGCAATCTGGAGAAGCGCCCGGTCCGAATTCAACCCCCGAGGCGACAGGAAAAGGACTTGTTCGAAATAGCCAATCGCCTCGGTATAGCGCTCCAGCTGAAAGCTGGACCAGCCCATGTTGTAGTAGACCGAAGCCTCGTAAACACTATTGGGGAAGTCCCGCAGGAAAGCCAGCCCTTGCATTACGACTCGATCGTAGCGTTTCAGCTGGTACGCGGTTTCCAGCATCTGGAATTGGGCCATGACCCGAGTGCGTTTGCCAACTGCTTCGTCTTCCGCCAATTGACTGAAATAACGCAGGCTGACATTGAGATCGCTGAGCGCTTCGGTATAACGTTCTTCCGCCAGCTCCTGTTTCTTCTCTTCGCGAAGGAATTCTGATCGCTGAAGTTTGTCCAGTCCCAGCTTATTGTGGGAATTGGCCAACTGGTAGGTTGCGGCCACCCGCACCGGCAGTAGGAATTCGTCAACGTCTACGTCGACATTTTCTACCTCGATGGTTGCGTTGCTTTGGATGGCCAGAATGTCCTCGTAGTGCCCGATTGCCTTGACGTAATCCCCCAGTGCGTAGAGCTTCTGCCCTTTCTCGAAGTCATCGAGAAGCTCCTGAGGCGAGAAATATCGCGTGCTCATCGCGGCAGTGAACCCCACCGCAGCTACCATTAACAGGTTCAGCAAAATCAT
>JAABVD010000164.1 GCA_014529615.1 Opitutia bacterium | reverse complement strand
CCCCTCTTTTGCTCGGATCATGCCAAAATTTGTCTTTTTCTGCGCCACAAACAGAACAAATCTGGAACTGGCCAAGCTCCTGATGGGCTTGGCCGAAGAATGCGGCGCGGAAACGGAAATCGTCCAGTTGGAAGATCTGGACATCCCCCTTTTCACACCGACTGTCCAAGAAGGCGGCATTCCCGAAGAAGCCGGTATGCTGAATCGAAAACTATTGGAATCCGACGCGCTGATTTTGCTGGCCCCGGAATACAATGGCAGCATCCCCCCCGTGGTAACCAATGCCATCGCTTGGATGAGTGTAAGTGGTAAGGATTTTCGCGCCGCCTTCAACGGGAGGTTCGCTGTGGTGGGCAGCAGCAGCGCCGGGACCGGATTCAAAGTGATCGAGGCCATGCGGTCTCAACTGAATCATTTGGGTATGATCGTTCTGGCCCGCACCTTTCTGAGCAATTCGCATAAAAAACAAGACCCCGATTCGGCCCGCGCCATCTTCAGGCAACTGATCGCTTTGACTTCCTAGTGTGGTGTCCCGGAAGTTCCTTCTAACAATACCGCAGCGATTTCAAGTTTTAGGAGCGGCATAGGCGCGCCTAATAGAACGAGGAATTGGGGAAAGGGAGAGAGATCACGATCAGGATCACGATTATGGGGATGCAAATGCGCCCATCTATCGCCCTGATCTACCGTTTCAAACATCTGCCTTTTACGCCAACGGCGTTAAACTCCAGAGCTCAGCTGTCGCGCTGTGCCGTGCGAAGCCTTTAGGCGAAGCATGGTAGCGTACGCTGGGGTACCGACTAAATAACACCACCATTTCCTTCAAATGATTGGAGCCAAATCGTGGGATTCAAGCAATTAATAAAGCTGTTTCCCGACCTCGCGGACAAACTTCAGGGGTATTTTTGGGTTGTTGATATCCTTGCCACCCTCTGCATGCCACTTATTCTCCCATTTCTCATAGTAAGGTTCCAACTCATCAGGCGTCAAAAGAAAGATCTCTTGTATCTCGATGCCCTTATAAATGGCGAAAATCCAGTCAACTTTTCTATACTTGGCAATGATCACCGGATTTATATGGTGATGCGTCGAGAAACTCTTTGTCAGAAGAATATTTACTGACTTTAGCTCATACTCATTTCCCTGTATGTCGACCGCATCATTACCTTCGCGCCCAGGCAAGGCCTTCAATCCGGTAATGAGCAGGACTTGCAGAATTTTTCCACCATTATCTTGAAAGATATCATTGATACCATGCTTCTCGGCAAGACATTGGTATTCTCTGATGCAGGGAAAGAGACGTTCAAGTTCAGCGCGATCAGGGTGTGGCATCATCGTCCTCAAACAGCTTGGTAATTTCAATACCGAGAGCAGATGCGATTCGCTCAATGTTATCGATTGAGACATTTCTTTCACCTCTCTCAACCGAACCGATGTATGTGCGGTGAATGTCAGCGCGTTCGGCCAAGTCTTCTTGTGACAGATCCAACTTCAGGCGATGTTTCCGAATGTTCTTTGCGATAAGATTGCGGGCTTGCATTAGTCTCGTTTGACCATGCCTAGAATATTATCTTGACGACTTTAAGTCTACAGACTATAAGTAGCATATGTTTAAAGGTACGACACCTGAACCAGCATACAGCACGGCTTACGGCTGTGCTTATCGGGCAGATTCACTGGAGTTTTTGCGCGGCATCGAGGCCAATTCCATTAACCTTGTATTGACTAGTCCACCGTTCGCTTTGCAGCGACAAAAGGAATACGGAAATAAACAGCAGTGGGAGTATGTGGAATGGCTTTCTGAATTTGCAAAAGAGGTTCTCCGAGTGCTTAAGGATGATGGAAGTTTTGTTTTAGACCTGGGTGGAGCTTACAGGAAAGGAAAACCGATCCGCAGCTTGTATAACTTCAAAGTATTGATTCATTTATGTGAAGATATCGGTTTTCATCTCGCCGAAGATTTCTACTGGTTTAATCCATCTAAACTCCCTTCTCCAATTGAATGGGTGAATAAAAGGAAGATCAGAACGAAGGATGCAGTTAATACTGTATGGTGGTTCAGCAAGACTGAATTTCCCAAGGCAGATGTCACAAAAGTCCTTGTTCCCTACAGTGATAGGATGAAAAAGCTCCTTGATGACCCTGACTCTTTTTACACGGCTAAGAAAAGACCCTCAGGACACGACATTGGAAGGGGTTTTGCAAAGGACAATGGAGGAGCAATCCCTCCAAACTTGATTCAGATCCCAAACTCCGAATCAAATGGCCAATACATCAGAGGTTGTAAAGAGGTGGGAGTCAAACCGCATCCGGCCAGATTCCCAGCAAAATTACCAGAGTTTTTTATTCGATTTCTGACTGAGCCTGAGGACCTTGTTGCTGATATATTTTCCGGATCAAATACGACCGGACAGGTAGCAGAGGCGGAAGGCAGAAATTGGATCGCGATAGAGGAGCGCATTGATTATGTATCCGCATCATCTTTCCGTTTTATCGATAATTCCTTCTCAGTAGAACAAATAAAGGAAATTCATCAGAGTATAATGGAAGGAAGAAGCGTGAAGATTCCGCAAGGCTCATTTCAGGAGCTCTTGATGATTATGGAAACATGATAATATCTACGGGGGCAGTCCTGTCTCCGTCGTGCCTCTTAAAACATCCGTATTAACCAGGTTGGGATAGGGCAGCCCTTTAATAAAAGCCTCTATATTATCCGCGACCATCATTCCCATCCGGGTCCTGGTTCCGATGGTCGCGCTGCCCAAGTGCGGGGTGAGAACGACATTTTCCAATCCGAGAAGCCCGGTCTCCACCTGTGGCTCATTTTCGAAGACGTCCAGTCCCGCTCCGGCAATTTTTCCCTCACGCAAGGCATCGACCAGAGCTTTCTCATCCACCACCGGTCCGCGGGTGGTGTTGATCAGGTAGGCGGAGGGTTTCATCAAATCCAGTTCCCGATTTGAAATCAAATGCGTCGTCTCCGCCGTCAAGGCCACGTGGAGGGAGATGTAATCGGCCTGGCGGATCAGATCATCCCGCTCCAAATACTCGATCCCCAAGTCCTTCTCCTGCTCCGGGCTGAGCCGGGTGCGGTTCCAGTAAATGACGCGCATGGAAAATCCTTTGGCGCGGGGGACCATGGCTTTGCCGATATTGCCCATTCCGATGATCCCCAGGGTGGAGCCGGCCAAATCCCCTCCCAGGAGCTGCAACGGACCCCAGCCCTTCCAAGCTCCGGCCCGGATCATGCGATCCCCTTGGCCGATTCGGCGAGCTGCATTCATAAGAAGCGCCCAGGCAATGTCCGCCGTTGCGTCGGCCAGCACCCCGGGCGTATTGGTCAGGGCGATGCCCAACCTGGTGGCGGTTTCGACCGCGATGTTGTTGTAACCCACCCCGAAATTGGCAATCAGCTTCAGCTTGAGGGCCGATTCCAGGACTTCCGCTGCGATATCGTCCGGACCACTCGGAACGAGGATAACCGCATCTCTCAGATCCTCGATCAATTCCTCCCGGGTTGCAGTGCGGTCCTTCGGATTTATGTGCACGTCACAGAGGGACCGCAGACGCTCCAGCACCGTTGGAACCATTGTTCGAGTCAGGTATGCCTTGGGTAATAAATCCTTCATGCCATAACCGGGAGAGGAGGAAAGAGGAAAGATGTCAGAGGAAAGAGTTCAGTGGGAAGTTTGAGAATCGCGAATGGCCGTCGAAAATCCACACTGCACTCTGATATCTGAACTCTTTTCACTGCACTCGATCTCCGTTCGCTCGCGACGAATTTTGTGAGATATGCGGGCTAACTTTTCAAGCCCAGTTTTTCCAATTTGGGCCGTATGACAAAGGCGCAGTAAGGCTGGCTCGGGTTTTTTCGGTAATAGTCCTGATGATAATCCTCGGCCGGGAAGAAGGTTTGCAGGGGAGCGATTTCAGTGACGATCCCGTCCCCGAATTGGACCCGGGCCGTGTCGCGGGATTTCAGGGCGGCATCCCGCTGGGCCTCGTCGTGGTATAATAGGATGCTGCGGTATTGGGTCCCCACGTCATTGCCTTGACGATTCAGGGTGGTGGGATCGTGTGCCTGCCAGAATATATCGAGCAAGTCTTCAAAGGAAATCAGGTCCGAATCATAGGTGATTCGGATCACCTCGGCATGCCCGGTCCGGCCCCGGCAAACACTCTGGTAGTTGGGGTCCGGATCGTGCCCTCCAGCGTAACCGGAGACCACCTTCTTCACCCCGGGCTGTTGCTGGTAAACAACCTCCAAACACCAGAAACATCCTCCGCCAAGGGTGGCGGTCTCCCATTTCAAGTCATCTTTATTCCGCATATTGTCACTCTTCATCTCGGTAACTCAGAATCTCTTCATCCAAGTATCTCACAATAAAATTCCCCATTCCTCATTGCCTCCCCCCTTCACTCCTCCAAATCATAGCTTTCCAAACATCTGTAGAGCGGGCCCCGGGAGCCGAGTTCGCTCGAATAGATTCCAAATTGTTTCACTCGAAAAGGAGCCGTTTCCAGGGCTCCACACTTCTTCATCAGGTTGCGCACTACAGCCGGGGCCACCCCTTTGCACCGAGCCAGGGTGAGATGGGGCCGAAATACGCGGCGGTCCGGTTCAATTCCACGGCCGTAAAGGACGTCGTCCACCCGTTTGTGTAATTGAAACAAATGGGGGTGAGCGCTCCCCAGTCCGGCCCAAAGCACTGCCGGATTGCCCCGCGGAGGAAAAACTCCCAGACCCGATACTCCCAGTAGAAAACGTCGAACCCGGATGGCGCGAAGGGATTCGCGCAACGGGTCGACCCGTTGCGGATCGGTTTCCCCGATAAACTTGAGGGTGAGGTGGATATTGGTTGCCCTGACCCAGTTCAAGCCGGGCAATTCCCTTTCCAGCTCGGCCAATCGTTGCCGCACGTATTCCGGAACCGGAATCGCCACAAACAACCGAACCGAATGACCCATGCCCGCATTTCAGATGCGCAGCCGGGAAGGTCAATTCCTTAGCGATTTCCGTGGCAGATTTGGCGGACTTGGATTGGACCTCTTCAGTTTAGCAGCAACCCCGACTCATCCTTTCCCGGTAACCGGCAACATAGGCCTCGAGGACCAACCGCATCTGATCGCGAATCGAGCGAAATTGTCGCAGGATCTCCTGCTCCGAACCCGTCGCTTTGGCCGGGTCTTGGAAGGCCCAATGATAACGGTTTACCTGCCCGGGAAACACCGGACAATCCTTGGCCGCATGGTCGCAAACCGTGATTACGGTGTCGATCCCTGCGCCCAGAAACTGATCCAGGTGCTTGGAAACGTGCCCCGAAATGTCTATGCCGATTTCATCCATTACCTGAATGCCTTTCGGGTGCACATATCCCGCCGGTTTGCTGCCGGCGCTGAAGACCTCGAACAGGTCTTCGGCCACCTCCCTCAAAATACCTTCAGCCATGTGACTGCGACAGGAATTGCCGGTGCAAAGCACCAATACTTTCGATCGTCTACCCATTCCGGTGATGTCGTCCAACTCTCTCCGCGCCTCCGCGCCTCCGCGTGAGCCCTTTATCATACTATTGATTCACGCGGAGGCGCGGAGACGCGGAGGGGTTGAGGTTGTTGATCTGTAACTACTCAGGACTACATGGCCTGGATTAAAGGAGGCCACACTGGAATGAACTGCCAAGCAGTTCCACTCCAAAGCCCAGTGTCGCATTGCGCACACTGGGTAGGAATGGACAAAAAATAACGAACCCCAACGGGG
>JAABVD010000163.1 GCA_014529615.1 Opitutia bacterium | reverse complement strand
ATCAAAAGAATTCCTCTTCGCGAAGCGATCCTGTTCCGGCGCAGCCGGATCAAGCGTAGCGTTGTTAAAAATAATTCCTAATTGGCGCGCGTCAGCGCGCCTTCCCCCCTCTCCCCAATTCTACAATTGCTTTTTCAAAGATGTTTGCCCCATATAGGTCTTCAAATTGATTCTGTAGGAATGGAGGTACTCGGTATTGATGTTGGGGGTTCAGGCATAAAAGGCGCGGTGGTTGATTTGCAGAACGGAAAATTCACCGCCAATCGCATTCGTTATCCCACACCTCAACCTTCTACCCCTCGGGCAGTTTCCGAAATAATTGCCCGAATCACCCAGGAATTTTCCTGGATACAACCGATTGGGGTCGGGTTTCCGGCGGTGGTCAAAAAGAACGTCATCTTTTCAGCGGCCAACGTGGACCGTTCCTGGGTCGGCCTGGATGCGGGCGAATTATTGACCGAGGCCACTGGATGTCCCGTTGCACTGGTAAACGACGCCGACGCCGCCGCCTTGGCCGAGTTGAATTATAGCGGGATAAAACACAAGTCCGGCACCGTGCTGTTCCTCACCGTGGGCACCGGCATTGGTTCCGGATTGATCCGGGACGGCAGGCTGATACCCAATACGGAGCTAGGGCATTTGATCCTCGAGAAGTTCGGCGAAGCGGAAGTTTACGCCTCGAATGCGGCCCGCAAGAGGGACCGCTTGAAGTGGAAGGATTGGGCGCCCCGATTCGGCCTTTACTTGCGCCATTTGGAAGACCTGTTCCAGCCGGATTGCTTTATCATAGGAGGTGGGGCTTCAAAAAAAGGGGACCGGTTCGTGCCCTACCTCAATATCGAGACTCGGATTCTGATGGCCTCCCTGAAGAACCGGGCCGGGATTATCGGAGCGGCGCTGGTGGCGAAGCAGACCCTTTACGGTTAGCCTGCAGTTCTCACAAATCTTCTACTGCGCCTCGGAATCTCCGCACTCGTGCGGACTCAAGGAGACAGCCCTGAATGGCGCTCAGTTAAGCAAATTTACCATGAAATATCGCATCAATCCTAAGGCATCTTGGATATGATTTGTGGAACCCCGTTGGCGTAAAAGTCAGATGATGGAGGGAGAAGAGTTCAGAGTTCAGAGTGCAGAGAGAGGAGAAAGGAGGGCGCACCTGCAGCCCCATAATCGTGATCCTGATCATGATCTCTCTCCTTTTCCCCAATTCCTCATTCCTCATTCCTAATTCCTAATTCCTAATTCCTAATTCGCGCCCTTGGGCGCTGTCCTCTCTCCCCTTTTCATTGCGCCTTTTGTGGTTAATCCCTCCTAATTCCTAATTTTCCAGGCCTACCCCGGTGCAGATGATGTAACTGATCGCTTCGTCATCGTCGCGAATAGCGGAGTTGCACCAGCGGATTTTCAAGGCCTGGTCGAATTTCGTCTTCCACCTGCAGTCGAAGGTGCTCTCATGCCGGTTGCAATTGAGGACCTTGAAGGAGGAAGAAGCGACATCGGACTCCTCGGAATCCGAGCACAAATCCCAGAAAAATTTCTTGTGGGCGTCTCGTTCGCTCAAACCGGTCAGGTTCTGAGCCTTCTGGTTGAAGCGGATTATCTTACCATCCCGGTCGGTTACCACCAGATAGGAGGAAAGGGAGTCCAGAACGGCCGGAATGAGATCTTCCCGGTAATTGTTTTCCGCCTCAATACGTTCGGAGGCATCCGTGAACACGAGAACTGCCCCCAACACTCCCCGGATGGGGTCCACAATCAGGGTGGCCGTTTCATCCACCGGATGGATGGTTCCCCCAAGGGCTACGAGGAGGGCTTCACCTTTGCGAACCACGGTCTTTCCCGTTTCCAGGGCCAAGTGGATGGGGGTGGGGAGGTCTTCTCCCGTGGCGGCATGGCAGGTGGTATAGATCTGGGTAAACAAACGTGATTTGGCATCTTTGTATCGCCAACCGGTAATGCGCTCAGCCGCCTGATTCATTGTCTTCACCCGGTACATTGCATCTACCGTTATAATAGCTTCGTGCACCGAGGAAACAGTGGCGGACAACCAGCGTTCGCTTTCCTGTAAACGACTTTGCATTTTGTGTTTATGCAATGCGATTTCCACTGCAATCTGCAGGTCGCGCTGGTTGAATGGTTTCAGGACGTAACCGTAGGGGTCGGTTATCTTGGCTCGCTCCAAGGTCTGTGGGTCGGAATATGCGGTCAGGTATACCACCGGGATTTCGTAATGTTCCCGGATAATATCCGCTGCCTGAATACCGTCGACGACCCCGGCCAGACGGATATCCATCAGCACGAGATCAGGTTCCAGATTCCTGACCTTTTCCACGGCCTCTTCTCCGGTGCTGCAGATGCCCAATACGTCGTACCCCAAACTGATCAGGTAATCTTTGATGTCCTCGGCTGTGATACCCTCATCTTCGACAACCAGGAGCTTGGCTTTGGGAATAGTTCGTTTCTTCACTAATTATTCAGGTTGAAATTCCTTCTCGTTTCGGCCACCCATACGGTGTTTTTTCAGGCTTGAAAGCAACACAAATTTGTTCGGCCCGTCAGGGCATGAAGGAGAGCCGGAATTCCGCTCCCCCGTCACTGATGATTTCCATTTCCCCGCCGAGCTGACGGGTGAGAGTGCGGACCACCTTGAGTCCCAACGTTTTGCTGGCTTCGATATCCAGGTCCTCGGGGAAACCGGCTCCGTCGTCCTTGATTATCATGGTTAACCAGCCCTTGTTTTGGGAGGCATTGATGGATATTTTCCCTTCGCTCCTTCCATGGAAGGCGTATTTCAAGGAGTTGGTGACTAATTCATTGGCGATCAGGGCGCAAGGTATGGCTTTGGTCAGGCTGAGGTAGATGTCCTCGAAATCTATGGAACTGGTTACGTCCAGATGTTTCAGGTCGAAAGTGTGGAAGAGTTGCCGCAGAAGTTGGCTCAGGTAGTCGGCAAAGTCGATTTCGGCAAAGTCGTCCTGCTTGTAGAGTTGTTCATGGATCAGGGCAATGGAGCGAATGCGGTTCTGACTCTCCCTCAAGAGGGGCTCCAGAGCGCTTCCTTTCACATCACGGGCCTGCATGCGCAGGAGACTCTGGATGACCTGCAGGTTGTTTTTCACCCGGTGATGTACTTCTCGCAGCAGCACCTGTTTTTCGTCGAGGGATTTTTGGATAAACGCCTCATTTTCCTTTTGGGGGGTGATGTCCTCCAGCATGTGCACCACGAATTGGGGAGCCTGGTTGATACCCAGGATCATCGACGTGTTCAGGCGGCCCCAAATGGTGTGCCCGTCCTTTGCCTTCAACGGTTTATCAATGCGGTAGGACCACCGTTTGCCATGCTTGCATTCCCGCAGGAACTCCCGTTCGTCTTCCCCCATCGGTTCGGCATAGAATTTCTGAATGCCATGGCCCAGGATTTCCGGTTTCAGGCAGCCCAGAATGCGTTGGAAGGCGGCATTGCAGTCAATGATGGATCCCTCCAGGTCGGAAAGGGCGATTCCGGTGGCCGCATCGCGGAAAAGGGCGGAAAATTTTGCCTCGGATTCCAACAAACTCTGTTCCGTTATCAGTCTTTCGGTAACGTCGGATCCCACGATAAAATATCCCACGACTTCCCCTCCCTTTTTCTTGTGGGGGGTCAGTGCGATCTTGTAAGTCTGATACAACCCGTTGGTGTTGGCTTGAGCGTGCTCGAATTCCTGGTGCTCCCCCTGCATGACTTTGCGGCGGGCTTCCTGAAAGGCATGACCCAGGTGGTCGGATATTGGCCGTTCCAGGATTTCACTCTCTTTGCAGTTGAAAACCCGTTCGTATTGACGGTTGGCAAATCGATAACAATTCCGGTGATCCACGTAGGCCATGAACGGGGGAACCGCATCCACGATCATGCGGCTGAATTTCGCGTTTTCCCGGACCTTGCGCTCCGCCTTCCTGCGCTCCTCGATTTCCACCAGTAGCCGCTCATTGGTGAGGAGGAGATCGCGCGTCCGTTCTTCCACCAACTTTTCCAAGTGGTCTTTCATCACCCGCAGTTGGTGATTTTTCACCTCCAGATCGAGTCGCTGATGTTCCAGGCGCTTTTGCAGGCTCACCTTCTCCGCCGCGTTTTCTATGGCTCTTTGCAGGAGTTCCGGGTTCAAGCGCAATTTGGAAAGGTAATCGTGCGCACCCTGATTCATGGCCATTACCGCGTCTTCCTCGCTTCCCTTTCCGGTAAGCATCACGATGGGGCATATGTAGTCCCCAAACTTTTGCTTGAAACGGGAGAGGAATTCCAAACCGCTCATATCGGGCAGATTCAGACCCAGGAGAATACAATCCACCGCGTTTGCGGAAAAGGTTTCCAGTCCGGCTCTTCCCGTTTCTTCTTCCAAGAAACGAATTTCGCTGTCGGAAAACATGTCGATGTAAATGCGGAAATTTTCGCGGTCTTCCTCCTCATCCTCGACGATAAGGATGGTTCTTATGGCGGTTATGGGTGTGCTTACGGGCATTGGAGCAATTTCACAAAGTCTTCCGTTTGAAGATAATCGAGTTAACCGTTTGAGCAAATCCCCCGTCCAGTTTTATTCCCGGAGGTTGCCACTTAGCGCGCCGAGGCGCGCTTCCCCCCCCAACGGGGTTCCACATCTGTCCAACTTTTGTGTAAAGGATTAAACAAGACACCACCCTAGAAGAGTGAGAAAGCTTGAGCGCTTTCCAGAATCAGCCAACCGAACAAAAGCGCGCCGAGGGCAAATGACCCCCGTTTCCACAAGACTTTTCTGCGTAATTTTCGTTCGTACCTATCCAGATTCCTGTAATAAAAATGGGTCGATTCCAGATGGATGACGAACTGAGGATTCTTCAATCTGGACCGTTCCTTCATACGAACAAGACGGAAAGCGTTTTTCCGTTTGAACCTGAAGAATATTAGCTGAGATAACGCAATTAGAACCCTTTTCAATAGAGCAGAGTTTAAGGATAATAGGATTTCCATTCCTTTTACAGGCGCATGGAAAGCAGGTCAATCAAAGGGCACAAAAATAGAGAAAAATTCGGTTCTTTTATTTTCGAATCCTCCCTCCTAAGCTCGCTCCCTTTGAATCCATGAATTTCTGCCTACTTGGTGCCGGCGCCTGGGGAACTGCCATGGCGCTTCATCTTCTGAAGAAGGGACATTCGGTTACCCTGGTTCCACGTCGCATGGAGATGGCCTTGGAGATTTCCACCGCGCGGGAAAACCGCGATTATCTGCCCGGTTTTACACTTCCGGAGAATTTGCAGATCGGATTCGAGATCAAACCGGTTTTGATGGAGGCGGACGTGGCGGTTCTAGCCTGCCCTTCCCAGGGATTGAGAAATCTATGCCGGGCTGTGAATGAGGTGAGGCAGTCCTCCTGGGCCCTCAAGCTGGTCATCACCTTGTGCAAGGGCTTGGAGCGGGAAACCTTTCATCGACCCAGCGAAGTCGTTCGGGACTCCCTGCCGGGGATTCCCCACGCCGTATTATCCGGGCCCAGCAATGCGGCAGAAGTGGCTCGGGGAAAACCCACTGCCCTCACCCTGGGGGTGGAGGAGGTCTCCGGCTTCGTCCAACTGGTGCAATCGGCATTGAGCAGTCCCAACCTGCGGATCTACACCTGTGAAGACGTCAAAGGGGTGGAGCTGGGAGGATGTCTGAAAAACATTTATGCCATAGGGTGCGGTTGTGCCGATGGCCTGCGCATCGGAGACAACGGAAAGGCGGCCTTGATCACCCGATCCCTTAGTGAGATGATCCGGCTCGGGTCTTCTCTGGGGGCC
>JAABVD010000162.1 GCA_014529615.1 Opitutia bacterium | reverse complement strand
ATGAACCTCTCCGCCGGGGGGGTTCGAGCAGAAGGATGACCCGCCGGTTTTCCCGATAATGCAAATTCTTTTCGTAGACGAAGCGGGGTCCCTGGCGGGTCTCGACCAGAAACGCCACCGGAATACCTTCCTCCAAAAAGGGGGACAGGTTGAAGGCCTCGGACTGGCCGGCCTCGAAATATAGCGTTTCCCGGCCCACTTTTCCAGCCAGTCGAACCCCCGTTGCGTTGAAGACGCGAAGACTGTTGGCGGGGAATTCATCCGGGTCGCCATTAATGAGGAAAACGTGAAACTCCCGGCCACTCTCGGGATCTACCTTGTTGGCGGTAAAAATCAGGATGCCTTTTTCCAGCCCGGAGGGGATAACCACCTGGGCGATGGTTTGCCGGGTCAGGTTACGGGGGTCGGCCGCAATCGGGGCGGAAATGTCGCGAAAAAATGCCAGTTGAGACGGGCCCCGATATTCATAAACGGGTCCCTTCACGGTTTTGCCCAACTGCAGCGCGGCGATTTCCCCGTCACCGTTCTCGAATTTGATATCGCTCCAGTTGCCGGTTCCCACCCGGTAGGCCCAGAAATCGATCGACCTCGACGGCTCACCGGCCGGCTGGGCTACCAGGCCAAAGCCTGGCAGAGCGCTCACCGCAATGAGGAAAATCAGATCTGGGATTCGTCCAACCACTTGAAGTGCCTGATGGTAAACTTGCGCCCCTGTCCGGTGGCCGTTCCCGCAATATCTGTCCCCGTTTCCACCATCTCCGGAACGCGTTGAACCCAGGCCTCGCACCATGCCCGCGCCTCCAACTTGCCCGTAGCGGGATTCATGGCATCGCCATAGGCCCGAATGCGAAAGGTGTCCGATCGCGCCTGTAGAAAGGGTGCGATGGTATTGAGGATGTCGGCCTGGTTGAGGAAGGCCGGAGCATTTATGGGTATGCGGTTGGAGCGGGCCGCTTTCTCGTAGGGGGAATCATCGATGGTGTTGATGGAAGTCCGGTCAATGGCTCTTTGCAAGATTCCCCGGTCGAGAAAATCTGCCATGGAGGTGGCGGGTTTTCCTCGTTCCCGATTGATCAGGGAAATGGCTTCGGCCAACTCCCGTATCTGATCGTCCGTAAATTCCCGTATGCCCACCGTATGGGCCGCGGCCCATTCCGGTTGCTCGGGGTGGAATCCCGATTTCCACCAGGCATTGCCGCCGGAATGAGGGTAATTCCGGCGTTGATCCGAGGGGTATCGGTCGTGCCGGTCTGCCCCGAAGGGAAGCCGGAAAAAAGGGTTTTCCAGGACGTCTCTGGTCTTGGGCGTTTTTCCCGCCTCCAGAATGCGGAAATTCCAATCCTCCCGATCGTTGCCCGACAGGATCATTTCCCACACGTCGGCCGAGGCGCAGTTGACGTTGAAAGCGGCAAAGAGAAGGACGTGTCGGGCCATTTCCCTGGCCCCGATGAGATCGGCTCCCATCGGGTCTCCCCTGATAAGGATGTGCGGGTTTAAAAAGGGCCTCCGAAAAAATCCCCTGGCCATGGACATCAGGCGATCCGTTTCCTCCGGGACCCTGGGAACCGTGGAAAAATAAAGTTCATCAAAGGCGCGGTTTTCCCTGGCCCCGGGATTGCCCAGGTAATTGGGGCCGGCCTCGGGAAAATTCAGGTGTCGCAGGGATGCGATCGATACCGGTTCGACGGTCGGAAGGTCGAAAAACCGGAAATAGCTTCGTCCGGGCCTTCCCCTGCCTCCTCCATAAAAGAATTCGGGCCGATCCGAAAAGTCGTCCGCGCTACGCCCGGAGTATGCGTCCGGATCGAATTCGATCAAGGGATGGTCGAAGGTAAAGGTGGGACCTCTCGGGTCTATTTCCGAGGACCACCGTTCCAGTTCCCCCAGGCCATTGGCCCCGATCATGTTTTGTTCATCCTGAAACCGGAACCAGTAGCGCAGGAGCATTTCGGTGTCCCAATCTCCGGTTTGGTGACTGAGGTCTTGGACGCCCAGGGTATCGGTGAGGAGAGGTGCGTAGGGTATGTCGATGAATTCTTGCAGAAGCTCTCCGGTCGAGGTGGTCAGTCGGAGAGTCACGAGGGCGGCGGGTGATTGTATGATAAACCGGTCGTCCCCACTATCACCCGGCGTCATATTGAGAAAATCAACCTTACCTGGGCTGATCCCGGTCTGAAAGATATGGCGGACTTCGCCGGCCGCCAGAGGCTCATAGAGGTCGACGGGTATTTCGTCGATTCCGGCGTTTTGAAGGTCGATGGTGTAGACCGCTCTCGGGTTGGCCGGTGTTCCCGGAACCGTCCAATGGGCAATGGACAGGGTGGGGAGACGTTCAATTTGCAGATTCAGGTCCGCAACATTCCTCGGGGTCGATTGGATGGGAAGGCTGGCTGAATTCCAAAGATCGGTCCGCAAGGCCCAGTGCACGTCGATGGGACCATTCCCATTTTGAGGGAGGGAAAACCCGATGCGAAGGGCAAACTCGGTTGCGATCAGGGGAATGGAAAATACGGGGTCCCCCCTTCCGCCTCCGCTCGTCCCCCGCAAGGTAAGGAAGTCGTCCGAGCTGGGTCTATGGCGCAGAAAATCGATTACTCCGTCTCCAATAGGGAGGGTGGTATCGGAAACCAGGTGGAATTGGGATAGATCCTTTTTCAGGCCACCGCGGCTGCCCGGCAAGGTATTGGCCAGAACCCCCAGGGAAACAGGAGTCAATTTGTGGAAATTTCCCCTCAAACCATCCCTGGATATGCCGTCGAGCGCTTCCAATTGATTGAAGCTGAAGGTATGTTCGAGGGAATCACGGGTGTCGTCTTCGTCTGGGTCGAAACGATTGAACCAGCGCTTCAACTCTATCACGCGGTTGATGATCTGTCTGCTGCGGGATTCCTCCAAAGTTGAAAGCGAATTCGGAAGCCGGGTATCCATTTTCAAAGCGCTGGCCTTCACCCCTTCGTCCGAAATCCAGTAGGCGAAATTGCCGGTTACTCTCTCCTCGCCGGGAGCAAAGCCGGGAACCGAGGAGGAGCGGATGGGCCGTTTTCTGATGGCAATTTTTTCTCGCTCATCGCCTCCCTCACTTGCCCCGTCCGGCTCAACCGAACCATTGACCAACCAGACCGATTGGTCGGACGTGTCCGGGTTGAGGGCGTTCCGGGATATGAGCGATTCGGTGGGATCGTCTATGGCTTCACTGACGAGCCAGCCGCGAAAGTTTCCATTGGAGGCATCCCAAACCCCGGTCCAATGTTCACACCCGGCCGGAAGATTGAATTTCTCGCCTACCATGGCGCCGGTTGCCGTCACCCGTTGGTCGGGGCCGGCCAGTTGCTGCAACTGTCCCAGGCCGATGTTCAACCCCATCAGGGCATGCTGCCGGGCCTTGCTCCATTGTTGATTATTGAAGGAAGTTTGGGTTTCGATTCGCAGGGAAGTGGCCAATACCGCCACCAAAAGCATGAGGAAACTCAAGAGGGAGAGAACGAGGACCAAGGCAAATCCCCTCTGGAGTCCGGTTCCGGCGCCATGCCTGTTTTCTTTCAAGGGCTCCCCGTTTTGAAATGAACGCGTTTGGAGTAAACCGTGGAGAAACGGTTGACTGTTTCCCACCAGAAATCGGGTTGGGTCGAGGGAATCAATCCCCGTTCGTAAGCGTTGATTTGCTTGGCTCCTTCCTCATCGAGAATGCGGACGAATACATCGGCCGATTCCGGTATCCCATCACGGGGTACGCGGAATTGTCTGCCCCCGGTGGTCAAGGGAAACAGCGCCTCATCCTGGCCCAGTGCGTTCTTGTGGTAGAAAACCACACCCAGGTCCACCACGTCCCGGGCCAGCAGGCTGGAATCATTGCGCGGTGTCGTCACCTCTCCCGGTTGGCCCTCGTAGCTCCGACCGTCAAATTGGTCGATGAAGTATCCCTCGTCCTCTTTCACCTCTTCCAGAGTGTAGTCCGATCGCACAATGGAGCGGTAAAGGTTATAACTTTCCTCCAGTTCGGATGATCTACTGTGTGGTTTTCGGCGAATCATCTGATAGGCCACGGCATTTACATCACCCCCATCTCCCGAACCGGCCGCATCGGTGGGACTGGCGAAAAACCGCAACCAGGCTCCGGCCACGCCGAAGCGAAAATGGGAAAGACCGAGATCGGGGTTGGCAAAATCAATCTCCAGGGAAGTGGCGTCGTTCGGATTTTCCTTTTGGGGAAAATCCGCTCGCTCCCAACGATTTGAAGTTGCCCTTGTCTCCAGCAGGTCGCAGGCCAGCCATACCCCCCGGTCGTCCCGCAGGATGGCCGATTCCAGGTCGGTGGTCAGGGTGTTCAGCACGATGCGGGCCTTGGCATTTGTAGAAAGGCTGTCCCGGCTTTGCCTCCAGGCATCGAGAATATTGGCTGATACCGAGAGAAACAAACCGATCAGAATTATGGATACGGCGCTGGCAACGAGTAATTCCAGGACGGTGAAACCGCGGATTTTGTGAGACATGCGGGTCACAGCCCGGCCCGGGTTACGGCGGTGTTGAAAATAGCCAGGTTTGTGTCGAGCTGATTGTCCAGGAGTCGGCCATCCGGCGCCCGAATCAATCGCTCGATGCGAATCTGAAAAGCGACAAATCCTGCCGTGCCATCCCTGCCTATCGGGGACAGGTCGATATTTCTGGTCAAGCTTATGGCGTAAAAGCGATCCGCCTCGGGAAGTTCCTGCTCCAGTTGGGGATCGGCGCTTGAAACCAAGGTATCACCTGACCGATTGGCGAAAAGGCGAACCTGCTGATTCAGGATGGATACCACTTCCTCATATTCGAGAGATTGTATTTCCGTGGAAATCAGATCGGCCACCCGATCCACATTGCCGTATTCGATCACCTCTCCCGTCCGGTAGAGGAAGGGTGTAAAAATTCCGAAAACAATGAGGAGGGCTATCGAGAGAATCCCCAACGCCAGGATGACCTCGATCAAGGAGAATCCCTCAATCCGTTTCAAAGCGCTTCTTCCTCCTCCAAGGGGAATTGGAGGCCATAGCTGTTGAAGGTCAACCCCGTCAAAGCCACGTTATCCGGAAATTCAGGCGCTATATCGCGACTCACTCCTTGCGCCAGGACGACCTTGTTGTGCAAGCCGCTCATTCTACCCGTACTCTTGAATTCGTAATAACTCCATTTGGGTCCGGAGCCGCTGGCTTCAGGCCTGCCGGAGGGGAATTCAAGACTCATGGATTGTCCGTTATGCCGGGAGGTCGGCCGACTCTCCTTCCAATCCAATGTTTCCACACTGGCTTCCGGAATGAAGTAAATATTAATCGGGAAATATTCGCCGGGCAGCGCCGTTTCCCATTGATTGGACCCCGATCGGGTTTCGACCACTACCCCGAAGTAACGCAGGTATTTCTCCGCTTCGGTTTCGTTGCCGGGAGCGGAAGTGTGGATGAGCAATCGGGCATTGCTTTGTTTGAGAATGGCCTGCGACCGGGCGTTGCCGAAGGCCTGGCTCAGCATCATCTGGGCCGTTTCCAGATTGGAAGCGTTTCGATTCTGGTTCAGGGCGCTGAACAGGATCCCGGCCAGAATGATAATCACTCCGATCGACACCATGATTTCCACCAGAGTAAACCCTGAAAATCGTTGGGATGATGGGTTGGACGGATACATTTTCCCGCTGGTGACAGCGGAAAAGCATTCATTACAGTCCTGTTCCCCTGTCACAAGCAGGAAAGTGGAGAAAGCGCCAAGGGCGCGAATCAGGAGGCACAAAGGCACAGAGTGGGGAGAGGGGATAACCACGGATTTCACGGATAGGCACGGATGGCCCTCAGGAGAAGGAATGGAACATGGATCCCGCTTCGCCCAAGGGCTACGGCAGGACAGGTTGCACAGGATGGACAGGATTTGGATTTCCCATCACTTCCCCCTTGAGGGGGAGTCGGTAAGACAAGGGCGCCAGCCCGCCGTCGCGCCGGTGGGGGGAGAAGGCACAAAGGCACAAAGTGGGGAGAATTAGTCGACCCTGAAAAAGTCAACATCGTTTGAGATGGTTGGACGGCTTCCTGCTTCGCCCAAACCGTGCTTCGCAACGCTACGCAGGTCAAGAGGCTACGACAGGACAGGCCTATCTGGATTTGCTCTCGCCACCTGTCACGCCGTAATCCATGAAGGCGGAAGCCGTACAGATCGCAAAGATATTCTTAAGGCCTGTCTGCGTGCTCCGCACAGGCAGGCAACCCATTTACGGTAATAATCATGCCGTCCTTCATCATCGCTCCTCCACCATAGCCCAGTCTCTGCGTTCTTGGCGCCTTTGCGAGAGTCAAATCCTCCCTTCTCTCCTTTTGAGTCTTTTGTGCCTCCGTTAACCTTGGTGCGAGGTCGCGTGCAATCATGGCGGGCAGCCTAATATCCGATCAGGCTAAGTCAAGATGTGATTTTGAAATAGCCTGATTCCGGGATGTTCCCTTTTTCCTGAATAAATGGAAATGTTGCCACCTCCCGGGCTACACCAGGAAAATCCTGACTTGATCATGATTATTGACCCTTTACGGAATCTTTGGATAAGAGAGGCGAAAATTCACCAAGCCGGCAGCATCTCTGGGTAATTTGAATCAATGAAAAGGCCGCCCCATGAATCCTATTTGTCTTCTGCGGATCCAACGCTTGCGGATCTGATCGA
>JAABVD010000161.1 GCA_014529615.1 Opitutia bacterium | reverse complement strand
GCATGACGTGTGGGAGATTGCCCGGGGTTAGGGGTGTTTTATTGCCATCGGTGGAGAAGGGCTTGGTCCAGGAAGCGGTGCGTTGAGGCGGATACTCGACGTGGCTTCCCCCATTGTCGTGCTGGTAGATGAACAAGGTATTCTCCCATGCGCCCGTCTCTTCGAGGTGTTGCACGATACGGCCGATGTTGCGGTCCATACAGGTGATTTGCGCCGCGTAAACTTCCATGCGCCGTTGTTGCCATTCCTTGTGTTCTTCGTCTACCCAAGCGGGCACTTTGGGATTTCGAGGTGAAAGCTCCCAAGCGGGATCGACTACCCCAAGTTCCTTCATGCGTGCGTGGCGTTGCCGACGAAGTTTATCCCACCCCATGGAAAACCGGCCCTCGTAGCGCTCGATATCCTCGGGTTTGGCGTGCAACGGCCAGTGGGCCGCATTGTAAGCCACGTAGAGAAAAAAGGGCCGGGCCGAGGAGGCGGGGTCGGAGGCGTGTTCTTTGAGGAATCGAAGGGAATAGTCCGTAATGGCGTCGGTGTAGTAGTAATTGGGGTTGTCCTGCCACTCATGCTCCCTGTTTTGTCCGTTGAGGTTTAAATCGGCCGGAGCGAAGAAGTCGGAGGTTCCCCAGTAGGTGCTGTAGGATTTGTCGAACCCGCGCCGGTGCGGCGCGCTGGGGCCGTTGGGCTTTTCCGGGTCGGACAAATGCCACTTTCCCGCCATGTAGGATTTGTATCCCATTTTTCCCAAGGCTTCGGGGAGGAGGATAATGCCGGGGCGAAATCCTTGGGCGGGGGATCCGCCCTGCATCGCGGTATTGGGATAAAGGCTGGTGAGCAGACTGGCCCGGGTGGGCCAGCACATGTTGTTGACGTAGTAATTGGTGAAGCGCAATCCGCCGCGGGCCACCTT
The DNA here is from genome assembly GCA_014529615.1 of Opitutia bacterium. Taxonomy (GTDB): domain Bacteria; phylum Verrucomicrobiota; class Verrucomicrobiia; order Opitutales; family UBA2995; genus JAABVD01. Next base: position 4,929 of record JAABVD010000161.1, on the reverse strand, counting down.
GTCCAGGGTGGGGGTTTCGATTTCACCCCCATAGCACCCCAGGTCGGAATAACCCATGTCGTCCGCCATGACCAGGACGATGTTGGGCCGGGATTCGGCCGCGGATCCGAACAGCGGGAAACAGCAAAACGCAAATAGCAATAGACTTATTTTCTTAACCACAAAGAGGGAGAGGAAAGATGTCAGAGGAAAGAGTTCAGTGGGAAGTTTGAGAATCGCGAATGGCCGCAATTAATCGTGATCCTGATCATGATCAGGATTTTGGAACCAGCATCCAGCATCCAGAAACCAGCATCCAGATTCATCAAGCGGTTCCGAAGGTCTTTTGCAAATAGGCCAGGCTTTCGCGCGCGATGGTTTCCGGATCGGGAGAATAGTCGAAGACTTCTACGGAGACGTAGCCGCCGTAATTGATTTCCTTGAGCGCCTCGGCAATGGGTTCGAATTTTACCTCACCGAAGCCGGGACCGCGTCTATTGGGATCGTTGGCGTGAAAATGAACGAGATGGCCGGCGCTTTCCCTGATAATTTGCGGAATCGGTTTTTCCTCGGCGCTCATGGCTTTGACGTCCAGGTGCAGGCGAATGGCGGGGTGATCGACCCTCTCGATTAACCGAGTGGTTTCCTCGGCCGTGTTGAGGAAATTAGTTTCGGATGGTCCAAGGGGTTCCATGGCGACCGTCACACCCACTTCGGAACAGACCTCGCCCACTTGCCGCAATACTTCTACGGCGCGATTGACCGCATGGTCGTAGTCCCAGTGGTCTTCCAGATTGCGCTGCTTCGGGCTTCCCCACACCATGATTTTTCCTCCCATGGCGGCACACAAGCGGGCCAGGTGCTTGGCAAAGTCGGCAGTTGCGGATCGCACGGCGTCATCCATGGTGGTGAGGTGCAGGCCATCGGGTTTTACCAGCAACCAATGGAACCCAACCACTTCCAATCCGGTTTCGGTTGCGATTCTGCCGATGCGCCCGGCTTCCCTTTCAGTCAGATTACGAGGATCGTCAGCCAGGGTGAAGGGGGTGATTTCCACCCCTTCGTATCCGGTATCGGCTATGTGCCGGCAGGTGTTTTCAAAGGACCACCCCTGGTAGGTTTCGTTGCAGATGGCGAATTTCATGATGAGGGATTGGATAGAGTTTCTGAGATTCTGAGTTCCCGAGATGCTGAGAGGAGGGAGGATTTGACTCTCGCAGAGAGCGCAAAGCAACCCAAAGAGGGAAGAATAACGGAGGGCGGACACCCCTGTCCGCCGTTGCCCTCATAATGACGATGCGCTGGAGTCCTTCCCTGAGGGTAGCTGCGCCGAAGTTAATAAGAAGACTCTCTCCGCGCCTCCGCGTGAGCCCTTTATGATTTTGTCCGAAATACGATTTGCTGGTGTTCGCTGTTCATGTCCACAAACTCGGGGGAGGTTCCAGAGCCGCTTATTTGTTTTTTTGGTTTTGATTCACGCGGAGACGCGGAGACGCGGAGGGTTTCTGGATGCTGGTTCCAAAACCTTGATCGTGATCTTCCAATTCCTGATTCCTGAGATTGGAATGGCGGACAGCCTGCCTGTGCGTCACCGCACGCAGACAGGGAATGTCCGCCATTTCGAGGTAATGGGGGAGGGGGAAGAGGAAAGATGTCAGAGGAAAGTGTTCAGGGAGAAGTTTGAGAATCGCCAAGGGCCGTTGAAAATCCACGCTGCACTCTGATATCTGAACTCTTTTCACTGAACTCTGATATCTTTTTTAAGATGGCTGAGAGGGAATAGTGTGTTTTTGATTAAAAAGGGAAACCGCCTGGAGGGTTTTGGCCCTCTATGCGTTTCAGGTCGAATTGGCGTTCTCCCCTTACGATGTGAACGATGATCACCTTTTCACCCTCGATCCTGTAATAAATCAAAATGGGATTTATACTCAACTTTCGAAAGGGAGTGCCTATTAGTTCCCTGGGACGGGTCCCCGTTTCCGGCAACTCCATGAGTTGATCCACCTTCTGGAATACTTTTCCAACCAGGCGCTTCGCTGCTTTCGGATCGTCCAGGGCGATATAGTCGGCAATGGCGTCCAGATCCTCTAGGGCGGGTTCCGCCCAGATTACTTGAGCCATCGACTCAGCCTTTTTTTGGCTTCCCCATGAGAAACGACTCTTCCGTCTTGAATAGCCGCTTCCCCCCTGGCCAATCCCTCCAACAATTCAGTTCTCTTCCCCAAGTATTCGAAGGACTTCACATCGACCAGGTAGGCGGCCGGCTTGCCATGTTGGGTGATCAGGACCGGTTCATTATCCCGGTTCAATTCCTTGATGATTTGGGTGGCGCGACGCTTGAGACTTGTGACCAGTTCAACCTTCATAAGTGATACTTAAGTGATACTTTACCCGCGGTCAAGCTTACTATAAATCCACGGATTCCCTGGATGGGAGAGTTGGGCAGGTTGAGCAGAACAACCATTCGTTCTACTCAAATCCCATACATCCCCGTATAATTCTAGGCCGCGTCCGGGTCGACGCACTTAGGCCCAAGCAGAGGATCCTGTGAGATGGCAATTACCGGGTAATTTTCCGCTTCCGCGTTCAAATCGATCCACTCCTCGTATTCATCCGGCAATTCATCTTCAGCGAAAATGGCTGTTACCGGGCACTCATCGACGCAGGCGTTGCAATCGATGCAGGTATCCGGATTGATATAAAGCCGGTCCGGGGTTTCGTGGAAAGCTTCCACCGGGCAAACGTCCACACAGCTGGTGTACTTACAATCGATACATAAACCTGTTACTATATAGGCCATAACATCTCCTAGTTTCCAGAAAGAGAATTCAACCGAACGCAAATATCAACGAGAAAAGAAAAAAAAGAAGGCATAAATCTCTCCGCAGCTTTCCCCCTGCATGGCGGAAAGTTACCGAGCCCGCTCGATATTGGCCAAAATATGGCCGTTTGGCGGCTGAATGGCAGGGAGCGCCCCCAGAATAGCAGCGCCCTGAAAAACCTCAACCAGCGAAAGGGGGAAGAACAAGCTTGAGAAATGATGAAAAATAGAACGTATTTTTCAATTAACGATTATGACAGGTTATCTCTGCAAATTTTTTTGGTTTACCGGCCGCACTTATTTGGCCGGAACACTAGCCCTATTCTTGTTCGTCTGCCCAGTCCTCCGGGCCCAGGACGGATTTGACGCGCTCTTCAACGGTAAAGATCTGGATGGTTGGGAAGGTCAAGCGGAGCTTTGGGAAGTAAGGGACGGAATCATCGTGGGATCGACAGAAGGACACCCCATCGCAAACAACACCTTCCTGATCCACCGAGGTTCAAAGCCCGCCAACTTCCATTTGAAGATGAAACTCAAGATGGGGGGGGACAACAATTCGGGGATCATGTACCGGGCCCAGGAAATCGAGGGCATCTCCCATGCGCTCTCCGGACCGCAATTGGACGTTCATCCCAAGCTCGAATACCAGGGCATGTATTACAGCGAAAAAACCGGCCGCGGCATCGTAGCCCAACGCGGTCAGAAAGTTACCGTAGCGGAAGAACTCAATGCCAAGGGCAGGACCACTCCCAAGGTCACCGGCGAACTGGGCAAGGAACCCATATTCGATTTGTCTGAATGGAATGAATACGAGGTTATTGCGGTCAACAAACGTCATATCCACCTTATCAACGGGGTTGTGACCGTCGACGTCATAGACCGCGATCCATCCACTGCTTCATCCGGTGTCATTGGCATACAATTACACCAGGGTCCGCCCATGACTGTGGAGGTAAAGGACATCGCGGTTAAATCCCTGCGAGGCGCGGAAGCACGTGAAACCATCAGAGCTGCCCTCGAGCGGCCGGTAAAAAAAAAAGATTGAAGGACCCCCCGAAGGACTAGTCGTAAATGAAAACCGGGCCACACCGGTCGAAAAGATAACCGTTCCGGAAGGGTTCCGGGTTGAACTTCTCTACTCCGTGCCCGGAGAAACCCAAGGCTCCTGGGTGAACCTCGGGCTCGACGGAAAAAATCGCCTCATTGCCAGCGACCAATTTGGTCCGCTTTACCGTTTTCCGGCCCCGGCCCCGGGCAAACCACTCGATCCCGCAGACATCGAAGAAATTCCCGCCAAGATAAAAGCGGTCAACGGTATGTTATGGGCATTCGATTCGCTCTACGTTGGAGTTAATGATTACGAGGATAGCAGTAAGTCGGGTCTCTACCGTCTGACGGATTCCGATGGGGATGATCATCTCGACCACGTGGAACTACTGCGGCACATTTCAGCCCGGGGTGATCACGGAGTCCACGCCGTCAAACTCGCTCCCGACGGCAAATCCATTTTCCTCATCTGCGGCAATAACGCTGAACCCGTCCCGGCGGACATCTACCGTATTTTAAACAATTGGGGCGAAGACCACCTCCTTCCCCGTATGCCGGATGGTCGTGGACACAACCGCCACCGCTTGGCCCCCGGGGGAATCATTTATAAAGTCTCCCCAGACGGAAGCCATTGGGAAGTTTACTCTTCGGGCTACCGCAATATCTTCGATGCCGACTTCAATGCCGATGGTGAACTCTTCACCTATGACGCGGACATGGAGTACGATTTCAACACCCCTTGGTACCGTCCCACCCGGGTGAATCACGTAGTTAGCGGATCCGATTTCGGTTCGCGAATCGGAACGGGAAAATGGGCCGAGTGGTACGCCGACAGCCTCCCGGCGGCTGTCAATATCGGTCCGGGATCACCAACTGGAGTTGCCTTCGGCTACGGGGCCAAATTTCCCGCCAAATACCAGAAAGCCCTTTATATTCAGGATTGGAGCTGGGGGAAACTCTACGCGGTCCATTTGGAGCCAAAGGGTTCCAGTTACACCGGAGAAAAGGAAAATTTCCTTTCGGGAATTCCCCTGCCCCTGACGGACCTGGTCATCCATCCGGACGACGGAGCCATGTATTTC
>JAABVD010000160.1 GCA_014529615.1 Opitutia bacterium | reverse complement strand
AGTGCGCTACCAGGCTGCGCTACGGCCCGAACCAGATAATAAAGGGCAGAGTCTGGGAACTTTTCACTATCCGGGTCAAACCTTGAATTTTTCCTAGCGGAGAATTTCCGAGGCATACCCTCGACTTGGCTTTCAAGGATTGCCTCCGCGGTCATGGCAAGGCCATCCATCACTGCCAATGGCCATGTTCATGGTCGTTCGCCCATATTCCCGGAATCAACCGGGAGGGGAGATGGTGCCTGGAGAGGGAGTCGAACCCTCACTCCCAAAGGGAACCGGATTTTGAGTCCGGCGCGTCTGCCAATTCCGCCATCCAGGCCCATGAGGAGGAGCATTCAAGGGGGGTTGGAGAATGGCGTCAAACGTTGATTTTTGGGTAGTCCCTTACTTCCTCTCACCGCCTTGGGCCCGGTGGCGGGCACGCAACCGGAGGCCCTGCAAGCGAATAAAACCGGTTGCATCGTCGGGATTGTAATCGCTTTCCACTCCTTCCATGGAAGCCACGTTCTGGTCGTAGAGGGAGATGGGGGATTTACGTCCTACGGTGATGACATTGCCCTTGTAGAGTTTGAGCCTCACCGTCCCGGAAACGGTTTCCTGGCTTTTGTCGATCAGGGCCTGCAGGGCTTCCCGCTCGGGCGAATACCAGAATCCGTAGTAGACCAACTCGGCGTATTTGGGAATCAGGCTGTCCCGCAAATGCATGAGGTCCCGGTCCATGGTCAGGGTTTCCATCTGGCGGTGAGCTTGCCATAGAACGGTGCCTCCCGGGGTTTCATAAACACCTCGGCTTTTCATGCCGACGAAGCGGTTTTCCACCAAATCGACGCGGCCGATGCCGTGTTTTCCCGCCAGTCGATTCAGTTTGCGGAGGATTTGGGCGGGCGAGAGGGATTCGCCGTTGACCTGGGTGCAATCACCTCGCTCAAAGGTCAGCTCGACGTACTCGGGAGAGTCCGGGGCATCCTGGGGATCGACCGTAAGTTTGAACATGGATTTGTTTTCCGGAACGGTGGGATCGAACCAGGGGTCTTCCAATATGCCCGCCTCATAGGAAATGTGTAACAAGTTGCGGTCCATCGAGTAGGGCCTGGAAGCCGTGGCCTCCACGTCGATTTGATGTTTTGTGCAGAATTCGATCATCTCCCGCCGGCCTGGAAACGCTTGGCGGAAAATTTTCATGCGCCAGGGCGAAATCACTTTCAGGTCGGGCGCCAGGGCGGCGTAAGTGAGTTCGAATCTGACCTGATCGTTGCCTTTTCCGGTGGCTCCGTGGGCCAGGGAATCGGCCTGGGCAGTCCGTGCAATATCGATTTGAGCTTTGGCGATGAGGGGACGGGCTATGGAAGTTCCGAGAAGGTATTGGCCCTCGTAAACCGCGTTGGCCCGCAGGATGGGAAAAACAAAATCGCGGGCAAATTCCTCCACCAGATCCGTGCTGAAATGGGCGCTTGCTCCCGTTGCGGTGGCTTTTTCTTCCAAGCCCTCCAGTTCCTCCTCCTGACCCAAATCGGCGGCGAAGGTGATGATCTCGGCTTTGTAGTGATCTTTTAACCACCGCACCAGCACGGAGGTATCCAAACCCCCGGAATAGGCTAAGACGATTTTCATGGTAAATGCGGGATGGTTTAATGCTTATTGGTTTCGGCCAGCATGGCCAGGATGGCCTTTTGGGTATGCAACCGATTTTCCGCCTGATCAAACACAATTGAAGCCCGGCTGTCCATGACCTCTTGCGTAACCTCGAAACCCGGGTGGGCCGGCAAACAATGCATGAACAGGGCCTCCGGTTTGGCTCGGGCCATAATGGATGCGTTGACCTGATAGGGAGACATGATGTCGAGGCGGTCGGAGGCTTCGTTCTCCTTGCACATGCTCACCCAGACGTAGGTGTAGATAACATCGGCGTTTTCGGCGGCTTCCATCGGATCGGTATGAAAGGTGTAGGTCGGGGCGTATCCGGAAGATTTGAGGACGGCCTCGATTTCGGGTCCCGGCGCGTATTGGCCCGGCCCGGCCAGGGCGACTTCCATTCCGAAGAGCGATCCTCCCAGCACCCAGGAATTGGCCATGTTGCTGGCCGCGTCGCCAAAAAAGGCAATTTTTCTGCCCTTCAATGCATCGAGGAAGCGCTTACCGTCCGACCAACGTTCCAGCAGGGTAAAGGCGTCTGAATAAACCTGACATGGGTGCAGGAAATCGGAGAGGGCGTTGACCACGGGAATGCTGCCATGGGAGGCGAATTGCTCCAGAAGAGTGTGTTCGTAACAGCGGATGACGAGGCCGTGCAGGTAGCGGGATAGAACCCGGGCGGTGTCTTCGATGCTCTCTCCCCGGCTGAGTTGAATCTCATCCTGATTGATGTGGACGGGATGGCCGCCCAGTTCCTGAATGCCCACCCGAAAAGATATCCTGGTGCGGGTGCTGGTCTTGAAAAAAATCATGCCCCAGGATTGATTCCCCAAAACGGACAGCCCTCCCTCTCCCCGGGTTTTCTTGAACTGTTGGGAGAGGGAAAAAACTTTTTCGACTTCGCAATCCTTCAGGTCGGTTGATTTCAGAAAGTGTTTCATGAATGCGTAAGGCTTAAGGTTTCGGGGCGGTGGCCTTCCCGTAAGTGGTCAAGGCGGTGTCCAGTGTCAGAATCGATTGCCGCAGGGATGCTTCGGAAACGGTCAGGGGTGGGAGCAGGCGCAGGACGTTACCGCTGGCCGCCACGGTGAGAAGGCCGGCCTGCTGGAGCAGCTTGCGAAGTTCGCCGGGATCCTCATTCAGTTGGAGACCGACGAGAAAGCCCCTTCCCCGTATTTCCACAATGAGTTCGTGCCGCTTTTGCAGGTCCACGAGCTGCTCCATCCACGGGGCGCTCAATTTTTTCACACGCGACAGGAGGTTCTCTTCCTCAATGGTTTGCAGAACGGCAAGGGCGGCGGCGCATCCCAACGGGTTCCCGCCAAAGGTGCTGCCGTGACTGCCAGGGGTAAAGAGATCGGCGTAGGCATCGGATATCCAGACGGCGCCAATGGGAAATCCTCCTCCCAGCCCCTTGGCCATTCCGATGGCATCGGGGGTAATCCCGGCGAATTCATGGGCCAGGAAGGCGCCCGTTCTCCCCGTACCGCTCTGCACTTCATCCATGAGCAGGAGTATCCCGTTATCGGTGCAAAGGGTTCTCAAATCCCGGAGGAACTCTTTTTTGGCCACGTGAATTCCGCCCTCTCCCTGGATGGGTTCGATCAGGATTGCCGCCGTATCCCGGTCAATCAAGGCGGCAAAACTATCGCTGTCGTTAAATTGAGCGACCGGAAAATTTGGCAGGAGTGGCTTGAAACTATTTTGGATTTTGGGTTGTGGGGTGGCGCTCATGCCCCCGAAGGTCCTTCCGTGAAAGGCGTTACTGGAAACGATCACCTTGAAGGGGTTTGCTCCCGCTCCCTTTTTTTTCAGACCGAACAATCGCGAGAGCTTGAGGAGGGTTTCGCTCGCTTCGGTTCCACTATTGCAGAAGAATAAACGCCCGGGGGCGATCCTCTCGACCAGGGCCTCGGCCAGTTTGGCCTGGGTTTCGTTCCGAAACAGGTTGCTCGCGTGGATGATCTTTTCGGCCTGTCTCCCGATTGCCGCTACCAGATTCGGATGGCAATGCCCGATGGAATTGGTTGCTACCCCCGAAGTGAAATCAAGGTATTCATTCCCTCGATCGTCCCACACTTTCTCCCCTTCCCCCTTGATCAGGGTGAGATTGGGAGCGGCGTAATTGTTCAACCAATACCGGTGATATAAGGATTCTATTTTGTTTTCCAGGCGCACTGTTCCAGGGGTTTGAGGCTAGTGGACGATTTCCGTTCCCACACCTTTATCGGTGAAGATTTCAAGCAGAATGCTGTGGGGGAGGTTTCCGGGAACGAAGTGGACCCGATGAACCCCTTCCTGCAGCGCATTGATGGCCGAATCGACCTTGGGGAGCATCCCTTTTCCAATGACTCCGTCTCTTTTCAGTCGAGGGACTTCACTTTTTCTCAGGTGGGAGATGATGGATTGGCCATTTCCGGGTTCCCTCAGGAGTCCGGGCACATCCGTCAGGTAAACCAGTCGCCGAGCCCGCAGGGAAGAGGCCACGTGTGCCGCCGCGACATCGGCGTTTATGTTGTAGAGGTTTTTTTGGTCGTCCCCACCCAGCGGCGAAATAACAGGGGTGTATCCCTGGGAAATGGCCCGTTTGATGAGGTGGGTTTTCACATATCGGATCTCCCCTACGAAACCGATATCGATTTCCTGTCCGCGGTGGTTCCTGCCCAGTTTCCGGCAGGAAAAGAGCTTTTGCCCGGCCAGGGCCAACGGTTTGCCCTTTTTGGCCTGAAGGATTTGGCAAATATCCAAATTTACCGAATGGTTCAGGGTCTTTTCTACGATGGAAATCGTTTTTTCATCCGTGTAGCGCAAGCCGTCGATAAATACGGGTTTTATTCCAGCTTCCGTCATGGCCGCTGAAATGGCCTTCCCGCCTCCATGCACTACCACTACCTGAATGCCCACCGAGGCGAGAAACACGATGTCGGTTGCAACCCGGGTTCTGACCGCGGGATCGGGGTCATCCATGAAACTTCCACCGTACTTGATCACGAAAATGCTCCCGCGAAACTCCTGAATGTAGGGCAGGGCTTCCAATAATACCTCGGCTTTGGCAATGATTTCAGCTTCGGAAGGGGTGGGGATGGTTTTCATGATAGCCTTACAAAAGCCCCGCTGTTTCCTCGAACCCGAGCCAATGGTTCATGATTTGGATGGCCTGACCGGCCGCACCTTTGGTCAGATTGTCCAGAGCTGAAGTGATGATGAGATGGTCCGTCCTCTCATCCCAAGTGGCGGAGATATCGATCCGGTTGGTGTAGACCACATGCTTGGTATCGGGAGTATTTCCCGAATCGAGCAGTCCGACAAAAGGCTTGGCTGCATATGCCTTTTGCCAGCTTTGGTAGACAGCTTCGGTTACAGCTCCGGATTTCGGGACCGTTATGGTCGTGGCGATGCCCCGGTTCATGGGAGCGAGGTGAGGGGTAAACTGAATCAGGACAGGCCCCCCGGCGGCGGACCCGAGTTGCTCCTCAATTTCCGGTATATGCCGATGGTTGGCTAATCCATAGGCCTTTACGCTTTCGTTTCTCTCACAATAAATGAAATCTTCGGCCACCTTTCTTCCGGCTCCACTTATCCCGCTCATGGAATTGATCACGATACCTTCATGGGGAAGGATACCGTCCCGAAGAAGCGGTATAAGCGGGATCAGGATGCTGGTTGGATAACACCCCGGTGCAGCGATGAGGCGGCGCCCTTTCCATGCCTCTCCAGCAACTTCCGGTATAACGTAAGAAGATTTGGACAGCCAGTCGGGATGAGGGTGGGGGCGGCCGTAGTACTGCCGGTAGAGTGCAGCCGAGGAAAGCCGGTAGTCGGCGCTCAAGTCGACGACTTTTTTTCCCGCCCGGCACAGGGGGATGGCATATTCGCTCGCCACCCCGTGCGGCAGGGCCAGAAAAACCAGGTCGAGATGCGGATTTTCCGCCAATTGGCGGGGGTCCGAGGCCGTAAAAGACAATTCGCCCGCCCGATTTTTCAAGGCGGGGAACACCTGCTGGACTGTCTGCCCGTGCCTGGTGCGCGAGGTTACGGCCGTCACCTCGATATGGGGATGCCGCAACAGCAGGGTGAGGAGAACTTCTCCCGAATAACCGGAAGCGCCTACTATGCCGATATTCATTGGAAAGTTATGTTGTTAATGGGTAACTACTCAGGTATCCAAAGCCTAACCTGCATTTCTCACTACCGAACGAATGTGACATCACCCAATTTTCATGC
>JAABVD010000159.1 GCA_014529615.1 Opitutia bacterium | reverse complement strand
TATTTTTTCTATCCGTGCTCATCCGTGAAATCCGTGGTTAAAACTTTCTTCTGGATTAGCTCTCGAAAAGATCGCCAATTTCGTTAAGATTTCGTGTGCCTTTGTGCCTTTGTGCCTTTGTGCCTTTGTGCCTCCTAATTCGCGCGCCCTGGCGCGCTTTCCCCAGGCGGGTCCACGCGCCCCACGATCACTTCCCGGTTTTTCTTCAGAATACTCCAGAACACCCAGGGTTCTGTCGGGTCCCAGGCAAAGGCCTGCCCTTCAGCGGGTATCGCGATGGTGTCCACCCATTTCAAAATGGATCCTGCCTCGGGTATTTCCAACACGTAGAGTTCGGTGCGGTCGTGGCCGGTTCCATAGATGCGGCCATCGGGGCCGAACCCCCCACCCGAGCAACCGTAATCGTCGAATTTCTCGATCAGTTCCTCAGGAAACACCCATGCCGCAACCCGGCGCCAGTGATTATCGAATTTTACGATCTGCGACCAACTGGGATCCTTGGCCGGCTCGGCCGCCCGGTTTCCGTAATAAACAAAGCCGGCAAACCAGAACCCGGCCCTGCGGTCGAGCCAGGTTAAGGAGCCGAATCCGTGCCCCAAGCTGTGGGAGTCAATGTGCTGCAGGGTCTCCGCATCGAACACCTCCACCGAACTGGTGGATGGCACCCCCGGATAGTTGGAATGGGCCGCATACAACTTTCCCTCATGAAAGTATCCGTCGTTCATGTGAATGAGCGGATCCCCCTCCGGACACTCCCAGGAAGCGATCCGCACTCCGTCAGACTTCCGGTACTTCCCAATGGCAAAATCGGAAACGACGTAGGCAAACCGGTCATCAACGGCGACACCCTGTTTCGCTTCCGGCGCTGGAAAGCGCTTGATCTCCCTGTGTTTCCTTTCCGCCTGGGCAACCGGGCAGAAAGCACTGATAAGAAGGGCAAACAACAGCGAGGTCCGCATCATGATAGGAAAATGGACGGTGTTTACATTTGACAAGGGTCAAGGGTTAACCTTAGATGCGCATTCCGCAAAATATATCGACTGTAACTTTAGAATTCCCTGAGGCTGACTATCCTCGTTTTTCAGCGGACATGGTCGTATGCCTCCGGAATTTTTATCAGGCTAACCGCTATTCCCCCCTCTTTGAGTCATCCAACGCAACATAAACTCCACAATACTATCCGCATGAACACGAATCAGCTTCTCAGAGACTATTCTTCGGGGTTCTTCGCCCTCTTTTGCCGCAAAGGTATCGGCCTGCTGGCCCTGGCCCTGACCCTGGCCGCACCCGGGTTGAAGGCCGGAGACATCGAAGGCTTTATCAGCGACGCCAATACGGGACGATATTTACCTGGGGTTGAAGTCGTCGTCCTCGGTGAAGGGCGCATGGCTGTCACCGACCGCGATGGCAGTTATCGCATTCCCGATCTTCCCGCCGGGACCTATACCGTACAAATTCGTTACATCGGTTACGACCCCATCAGCGAATCGGTCAACGTTCCCGAAACCGGATCTGCCACTCTATCCGCGGAAATCGGTTTGGAATATGTGGAACTCCCCGCCTTCCGCGTCGAAGGTTACCGTGAAGCCCGGGCCCTGGCCCTCCAACAGAAACGGACCGCCAACAATATCCTCGATATCATTTCGGCCGACTCGGTGGGAGCCCTGCCCGACCGGAATGTGGCAGAAGCTCTCGCCCGTATTCCCGGGGTCAGCCTGGACGTGGACGCCGGTGAAGGCCGTTTTGTCAGTATCCGGGGCCTTGAACCGAATTTCAACAACGTGACCCTGGACGGCGCTATCCTGGCAGCCCCCGCCGCAGGTGGACGGGAAGGTCGGGCCATGCCCTTGGACGTGGTGGGATCCGGTCAGATCTACCAGATCGAAGTCATCAAGGCCGTAACACCCGATATGGATGGCAACGCCCTAGGTGGAACCATTAACATCAAGAGTACCAGCGCTTTCGATCAACCGGACCGATTCGTATTCGGTAAAGTTGAATTGGGCGAAAACAGCGATCGCAGCGGAACCCTCTTCGACGGGGATATCACCTGGGGGGATACCTTCAACGATGGCACGGTGGGAATAGCGCTTTCCGCCCACTATTCGGAACGGCCTTTTACCTCCCATGAGATTCAGGCCAGTTATGGGAATGAGGACGGCCGTTACTTTGTTGAAACCTTTGAACTTCAGCCCGCCGAAGGGGAACGGACCAGGATGGGATTCAATTATAACATCGAATTCCTCCCGGATCCTGATTCCGAATTTTTTATTCGCGGTATCTTCAACCAGTTCGACGAAAGTGAGCGTCAACAGGAAATGATCATGGATACACGCCGTGATCCGGAGTTCCTTTCCCCCACTGCGGCGGACTTTAACCGGATGCGCATGGAGCAACGGGACTTCCGCCGGGAAATTGACCAGGGCCTGTTCAACATCTCGGTGGGCGGGCAACGTCAATTCGATAATATGCGCGTTTCCGGGGACGTCACCTATTCGGTGGCGGAGGAAGAGGTGCCTTTCATTAAAACCGTTCAATTCCGCACCGGGAATGAGAACTTTATCGAGCAACGCTTCTTTTATGAATTTAGTGGACTGTATCCCAACTTCGATGACAAAGGTTTCCTCACCGAGGAACAGGGCGAATTCAACCTGCGTCGCTTCCGTGAGGACGATTCCTATTCAAAGGAAGAAACCTATGCGCCCCGCATTGATTTCGAGTGGGATAACGACGACTTCCTGGGCGGACGGACTACTTTCAAGTCCGGGGCGAAAATAACCTCTCGGGATCGCTTCGTGGACGACAACTCCACACGCCCGGTGGGAGATTTCAGTATGCTTCAGATCGCCCCTCCGGAACCCAACTCGGGATTCCCCATGTATGGCGGCCGCTGGGAATACCCTTCCACTCTGGATGTGTTGACCGCTCTGGACTACCTCAATGCCAACCGTAGCGCCTTTGAGGTGGACCCGGTTGAATCCGCCTCCAACTCGGTGGAGGACGACTACGACATCACGGAAGATATCATGGCCCTTTACTTAATGGCCACTATCCAGGCCTCGGACAATTTGACTGTCCTAGCCGGAGTCCGCTGGGAGGATACCGACGCAAGTCTGAAATCCTTCGAATTTCAACAAGGGGAAACCGCCGATGGGGATGTCTTTAATCTCGTCGAAACGGATGGAGAATTCGCTTACAGTAATTTTCTTCCCAACCTGCAATTCCGTTATCAAATGGGCGCCAACACCATCCTGAGAACCGCCATCACCGGAACCGTTGGACGTCCTCCCTATGAAAAAGCCGCGCCCAACAACGTTTTCGAGTACGAAGAGCTGGACCCGGATGACCAATTGGATCCCAACTTCCCATTTATCGGAGAAGTTGAGCTCGGTAATCCGGAGTTGTCACCCTACGAGTCGATCAACTTCGAACTCGGGATTGAGCATTACCTCGAATCGGGCGGCCTGCTCTCCGCAGGCATCTTCCAAAAGGAAATCGATAATCCGATCTACGAATTCTCGGAAGATCTGAGAAAGGTGACGCGGCATGGAGTCGCCTTTGAATCATTGTCCAGTGTCCAGTTCAGAAATGCGGATAAGGGATCCATTACCGGTTTCGAACTCGCCGCACAGATTCCGTTCAGCAGCTTCCTGGAGGGAGGTTTTCTCGATGGTTTCGGACTGGACGTCAATGCCACCTTCATCAGTTCCGATGTCACTATCTTTGACCGCACGGCGGACGACCTGCCCTTCTTCCGCCAACCGGAGAACATCTACAACGTCGCCTTCTATTATCAAAAGCACAAATTGGCCGCACGTATCGCCTACAACTATCAGGATGAAAGCCTGCGCGAACTGTCCGGCGGCGCGGACTCGGACCGATGGGATGACACCCGCGATTATACGGACGTTCAGGCCAGCTACGCCATCAGTGATAATTACACCATCTATATGAACTGGCAGAACATATTCGAGGCCGAAAAGATTCGCACATACGGCCGTGGCACGCAACGCCTGCGCCGTGGGGAATTCTACGGCTCCTATGTCCGTGCCGGCATCCGATACAATTGGTGAAATAGTTTAGAATAAGTCCTTTACCTTTTGCTTTAAACGCTCCGACCCTTGCGTCGGAGCGTTTTTTTCGGCAAAACTTGGCCCGGGAAATGCCACAAACTTATAAACGTCGAACCTTCGTAAAGAAATCCCTTACATCAGGCATGGGTCTGATACTCGCTGCACAGCTTCGAGGCCAAGCCAAGAACAACGCGATTATTACTGCCGAAAACTACCTTCGTTCGATCCTTTATACTCCCGGGGAAATTAGAGCGTGGCTGGCGGGAGAAGCCTTTCCCTTTGCCAGATACAGTTCCGAGTTTGGATGGTTGCTGCCCGATGCCTATTTCAGGGACGGGGTGGATAATTCGGTTTCCCAATACCA
This sequence comes from Opitutia bacterium, assembly GCA_014529615.1. Lineage (GTDB taxonomy): Bacteria > Verrucomicrobiota > Verrucomicrobiia > Opitutales > UBA2995 > JAABVD01. The sequence continues at coordinate 1,423 of JAABVD010000159.1, read as the reverse complement.
GTATGAAAAAGACGACGGACCCAGGATACGAGTAAACTACGCTGGCAAGCCTTGCCGGATTAACACCTATGGCGACAGCTTTACCCAATGTCACCAGGTGAGCGACGGAGAAACCTGGCAGGAAGTTCTTGCCGCTCACCTTCAAGAACCGGTTCGCAATTTCGGTATCGGCGGATGGTCCGTTTACCAAGCTTACCTCCGCATGTTGAAGGAGGAGGAAAGAACGCCGTCCGATGTGATCATTTTCAACATCTATCACGACGATCATTGCCGTAACCTCGATGCCTGGAGAAATATCCGGGTAAACAAACACCAACGCTTCATAGAACCCACCCTTCCCCATCTCGTGGTCAATCCGGTCAACGGGCTCTTTAGAGAAATGCCCAATCCATGCCCAATTGAAGAAAGTTTGATGAACCTCTGTGATTTTGACTGGGTCTACAAGCGCTTCAAGGACGACTTTGCCTTGAGCATTGAGCTTGCTCATTTGAACGCCGACACAACGAATCCGAAAGCGCAATACGAGGACCTGCTGGATCTTGCCACGACCCACGGAATCAAAACGCGCGCGGACCAATACCCCACCCTCGAAAAAGCGGCTGATGCGCTGCACGACGAGGCGGCCTTCTACTCCACCACGCGATTAGTTGAAAAAATCGAGGACCATGTCGAACGAACCGGCAAGATGCTGTTATATATTCTCTCCTACTCTGCCGGGAAAATTGCCCGGATAAGAGAAGAAGATCCACGATGGGATAAAGCCTTTGTCGACTTTCTAAAAAAAAGAAAACATCCGGTTATCGATATGGCGCAGGAACACATAAGGGATCATGCGGAGAACTACAAAATCGATTTTAACGATTATCTGAAACAATTCTTTGTGGGTCATTACAACCCACGGGGGAACTTCTTCTGCGCATTCGCCGCCAAGGATGCCCTGGTGAAATTGCTCGATCCCAAACCCATGGCTTATTCAGACAATCCCGAAATCATGCGTTGATGTGTTCATCATCGATTATGGTGCTCCCGCAGTCCAGCCTCACGCCGTAGGCCTTCGGCGAAGACGGATGTGCCTTTCTCCCTCCTAATTCCTAATATTTCTGGATGCTCGATGCTCGATGCTCGATGCTGGTTTCTTGATGTTGGTTCGTGACCTTGGCTCCTCTTTGTTTTTTGAGCTTTTTGTGCATTTTGCGGTTAATCCCCCCCCATTCCTGATTCGGCGACCAAGATCGAGGTAAAATGGCAGACAGGGAAAGTCCGCCCTCCTTCCCTCTCTCTTTGAACTCTTTCCTCTGAACTCTGAACTCTTCTCCCATCCGTGGTTCTTTCTCCCTGCCTTTTCATTCCTAATTGGCGCCTCCCGGCGCCTCCCCCCATCCATGTCCATCCTGTTTATCCATGTTCAATTCCCTTCTCCAAG
>JAABVD010000158.1 GCA_014529615.1 Opitutia bacterium | reverse complement strand
AATTTGGCGGAAAATTTTCCCCACGTCTTCTGCACGTTGGCGTCCAGAGATTGCCGGTCAGCCTCGAAGATACTGGGGGTTTCGTCGCCGATGAAACGCAGTGTTTCCCCCACGTAGTTGTAAAACAGATTGGCCGCCCAACCGGTATCCTCGTTGTCGTATCCCAGATTGAGGTTGGCTATCCAATCCGGCTGGGCCTCGAATACGGTGCCCGAATTACTGCTGGAACCTTCCGAAAGGGGAGACAGTTCCGAGTCGATAAAGGTGATGTTACCCCCGACCGACCAATGGACGGCCAAGGATTTTCTCGCTTCAAATTCCACCCCGGCAATTTCACCGGTTTCGGTATTGGTCCATGAATAGAAGGGACGGGAATTCACCCCGCTGAGGACGGTTTGCACAATGGGCTTGGAGAAATCCTTGTAGTAGATGCCGGCAGCCAGGAGGTCACCTTCGGCAAAAAACCACTCCCAACGCGCATCGATATTATCCGTGAGGGTAATTTCCAGATCGGGATTGCCGGAAATGATTTCTCCACTCTGGGCATCCTCCAGGCGGAAAGGGGAAAATTCGCGGAAAGTTGGCCGGGCCAGGGTTTTCCCGTAAGCGAAGCGCAGGTTCATATCCCCGTCAGGTCCCAACGGACGCACAACATGGAAGGCCGGCAGCCACTCGGAACTTTCGATGGAGCCATTTCTGCCCCGCAGCGATGCGTTGACGAACGCATCGATGGTGGCCACATCCATATCGGTTGCCTCGTGACGAGCCCCGATGATGAAGCGCAAACCGGTGGTCAGCTCAAAATCGGTCATCAGGTAGAAGGCTTCGATATCCTCGGAGCCCTCATAGGATTTGGCGTTGCCCGAAGTAGTGCTCAGTTCGTTGTATTCGAGCTGCCCGCGGGATTGATAGCGGAAGGGAGGGCCCAAGGGAAAGGTCTGGTCGATCCACTGATTGTCCTGGAAGTTTTCAAAAAAATGGATGCGGGATTCGGGGACGTTGCTGAGGATCCTCAAATATCCCCTGGCGGAAAAAAACCGGCCCAGTGAATCGCGAGTGGCCTCCGATAGAAAAGCGCCCACTTTGATTTCGGCCGTTTTGAGAGACTCGAAATCCAACGGAATGCTGAAATCGACCGTATAGTTTTCCTTCTCGTCATTGAGGAAGTCATAGGACTTGAAGGGAAACCGGGGGTTCTCGGTAATATAAAGCCGGTCAAACGAACCGTCCGGGTAGAGGTACTTGATGGCGCTGAAGGATCGCTCATCCGGATTGTCCTCCGATGTTTCCGAATAACTGGCCGTCCAATTCAACTCGGCGTCGTTCAAGCCGGGGAAGAAATGTTTGCCCTTCAATTGATGCAGGCTCAGCTCTTTAACGGTGTGCTTTAAGCGAGTGGTGATGAGGAATTCCTTCCCTTCGGTACGGCCTTCGGGTAAATCTCTCACCCGCACGGGGTTTCCCGGTTCATTGACGGTGGTAACATTTTCAAAGCCGTCATCCCCGAATTGGACGATGTCATTGCTCTTGGAATTCAAGACGTAGTTGTATGCGATCTCGTGGTCGGGATTGGGAAGCAGGGCGATATTGGCCAGGGCGCCGTAGCTGATTTCCTCGTCCGAATCGGTTCGGTCGAATCCGTTTTTGGGGGACAGATTGTCCGGCCGGCCAATCCATCTCTCCACCCGCTTGCTCTGCACCAGGGAAAAGCCATGCGATCGGGTGAAATTGAAATAGTAGCCCAACCTTCCCTCCGATCCGACATTGATGGAATCCCCCGCCGAAATGGCAAAGGAAAGATCCGGATCGGCTTTTTTCAGGACGGGATACCAACCGGATGCATGGAGCGATCGAAACAGGGTTCTGGCCTCCTCCGAGGTTTCAAAGCGGGTGGCCAATCCATATTCCCCCGGGGTCGGGGGTATGCTATCGGGCAGGGCGTCATCGGTTGATCCCAGGAAATCCATGTCGCGGCCCGGTATGCCCAGAATGTCATTCCCGGTGGCTTCGTTGTAACCCAGGCCCAGCGTAACATTGAATACCAATTCCTCCGGAAACGATTTGGTGGCGATATCCACGGACCCTCCCGTAAAATCGCCCGGTTTGTCCGGGGTGAAGGTCTTGGTAGTCACGATTTTTTCCAACAGGTCGGCGGGAATGATATCCAATTGAACGGTTTTCTTCGCCGGATCGTTGCTGGGGAGAACCGCGCCGTTCATCAGTGTGTTGGAATAGCGGTCGCCCAATCCGCGGATGACGGCGAATTTTCCATCCACGATGTTGGCGCCCACCATTTTCGACATGGCCTCGGCCGCATCACTGGCCCCGGCTCGACTCATGAATTCGGCTCCCAGGGAATCGCTCACCGCGGCCGCTTTCTGCCGATCTGCCAAAAGTGCGACATTCTGGGCCATGACCTCAATGGCGGTAATTTCAAATACCCCCAATTCGAAATCGGCCGAAATGGCCGTCAAGGGAACGTCCAGGGTAAACACTTCGCCCTCCCGGATGGTCACCTCGGAAACGCGGGAGGTCTGAAAACCTTCTTTTGCGAAGATCACGGTGTGACTGCCAGCGGGAAGGTCGGTAATGTGATAGCGCCCTTCCAAATCCGTGAATACGGGCTGTATTTCCACTCCTTCGATCCGGACGCCGACCCCTCTCAATCCGTCGGCAAAATCGATGTCGATTACCCTCCCGGTGAGGGTACCGGTTGCGAGGTCAGCCGAGATCTCGGGGGAGGGATCGCCCTGTCCCACAAGTCTGACACCCAGGAGTAGGAAGTTCATTAGATTGATTTGAAATAAGAAATAACCTGGCCGCATAATACCTGATGTTGGATACCGTCTAAAAATTTTAGACTCCGACCGATATGCGGGTTGAAAAGGGTAAAAACAAACCATTTTTCCCCTTGTTTCCGGATTGTTACTGGCGTCACTTCAGCGTAACCGTTGCTACGGATTCTTTACACTTCGGGAGGGTTGATTTGCTCCATTCGGGGATCGGGAAAAGGTCCGAATTTTGCGGTAATTCCGGCTTTCCGACTTCCTTGGCCCTACGCCAAAAGCAGGGTTTTACCGATTGCCTTTCCCTATCCCTACCCTATTCAATTGCCCCCCGAAATGGACGAAACCAGCTCCAGTCTCTCCCATGCCGAACCCGATCCCTCCCCTGCCGACAGCGGAGCGTTCCGGTGTTGTGGAGAGGAATGCAGCAGTGACCGGAAAGCTTCCGCGCCGCCTTGTCCTCAACTATGACCGGACCTGGTGATTTACCAATGATCATTTTCCTTCCAAGCCGCCTTAAGAGATAAGCCCAAAGCCGCATGCCCACGGATAATACCGATAATACCCAGGCGACCCTGCTCAACATGGCGGGTTCATTGGAAGAGGAAATGAGGGAATTGCGAAGGTATATGCACCGGCACCCCGAACCCAGTGGAGAGGAATACCGGACAACTGCCAAGATTGCCCAGGTTCTCATGAATAGGGGAATCCGTTTTCGCGTCGCTCCCAACAAGCGGGGTCTGATTGTCGACTCCCTGTATCAGAATGCCGAGCGCCGCATTGCCCTGAGGGCGGATATGGACGCCTTGCGCTTGCAGGATGCAAAGACCGTCGACTACCGGTCCTCAGAGCAAAACGTCATGCACGCCTGCGGCCACGACGCCCACACCGCCATGTTGTTGGGCGCGGTCAAGGCCCTGGACGCATTTGATGAAAAACACCCTGGATTGCTCACCTGGAGGGCGATCTTTCAGCCAGCGGAGGAAACCGCCGCCGGGGCCAAGGAGATGCTGGAAATCGGCGCCATGGAGTCGGTCGACGCCGTGGTCGCCTTGCACGTCGATCCCACGCTCCAGGTGGGCAAAGCTGCCACCCGCGAAGGGGTTCTGACCGCCATATGTGAAGAATTCAGAATAGACATCAAGGGGAAAGGCGGGCACGGGGCCCGGCCCCACCAAACCATCGATCCCATTGCGGCCGGAGCACGCCTGCTCAATGCCCTCTACCGGGAGTTCCCCCCCATCTGTGACCCCGAAGATCCAGTGGCATTTTCCGTAGGTGTTTTTCAGGCCGGGGCCAGCCCCAATGTGATTCCGGAAACCTGCCAACTTCGCGGCTCTATTCGCACCACCCGGCCCGAAGCTTCGGAACGGGTCAATGACCGCATCCGCGCAATTCTGGCCGAGATGGAAACCGCCACCGGGGCAACCCTTCGATATGCCCGGACCTTTCTCTTGCCCAGCGTAATAAACCACCCCGAAACCACGCGGATTTGCCATCGGGCCGGGGAAAGGGTTCTGGGGTGCGGCCAAGTGGAGATTTTGAAGGCTCCCAGTATGGGGGGCGAGGATTTTTCCCACTATCAGACGGAAGCGCCGGTCTGCCTGATGCGGCTGGGCGTGGGCAATCACGGGGAACCCGAAAAAGTCCTCCATTCACCTCATTTCGATTTGGATGAAAGGGCCTTGCCTCTCGGTTCCAAAATACTTGCCTTATCCGCTCTTCAACTTTCCATCCACACCTGAACCGTGACTGCGACACTGCATTTCAAGGGAAACGATACGCCAACTCTGGGGGTAGAGCTCGAGCTCCAACTGGTCGACGCCCAATCCATGGCCCTGAAGAGTGGAATCACCCAGATTATGGATGCCATAGGGCCGGTGCAGGATGATTGGATCAAGCCGGAGTTGATGCAATGTTACACCGAAATCAATACCGCCATCTGCCATACCGTGGCCGAAGTCGAGGAGGATCTGACCCGAAAACTGAAGATTCTCAATCAAGCGGCGGCCGCCAACGGCATGCGCCTGTTCTGGGGCGGGACCCACCCCTTTTCGGTCTGGAGTGAACAAGAGATCACCCCCATTGAACGCTACCACCTGTTGGTCCAAAAAATGCAGGATACGGCCCGGAGAATTCTGACCTTTGGCATGCATGTGCACGTAGGGGTCGATACCGGGGACAAGGCCATCATGCTGGTGGACCGTTTGCTCCGCTACCTCCCCCCGTTGCTGTCCCTCTCGGCCAATTCCCCCTTCTGGTGCGACCGGAATACCGGTCTGCATTCCTACCGGAGCAAAATCATGGAAACCCTTCCCGTAGCCGGATTGCCTCCCCTCATGAGGAATTGGAGCGAATACCTATGGGTCGTCAACCATTCCCTGGAAACCGGATTTATCAACACCACCCGTGAAATTTGGTGGGACATTCGCCCTCATCCCATATTCGGCACGGTGGAGGTTCGCGTATGCGACATGCCTCAAACGCTGGAGGAGGTCGTGGGAATTACCGCCTTTATTCAATGCTTGGTGGCCAGGCTCTCGGAAAATATCGACGAGGGGGTATACCAGCACGACACCCATCCGGTCATGGTAAAGCAGAACATGTGGAAGGCTTGTCGTTACGGCCTCACCTCCACACTGGTGGATCCCACCACCCACCAGGCCATTGAGGCGCGGGAGCTGATCGACCAATTGGTGGAGTTCCTCCTGCCCACCGCGGAAATCCTGAACTGCCGCAAGCAACTGGAAGGCGTTTTGAAGCTGACCCGAAAACCGAACGGGGCGGAGCGCCAACGCCAAGTCTACCAAAAAACCGGCGACATGAAACGCGTTGTCCAAACCCTGGTGGAGGAAAATCCCATCACCGGCCGTGGATAGCCATTAACCCGCATATCTTACAAATTTTCTACTGCGCTCCGGAATATCCTGCTTCGCCTAAAGGCTACGGCAGGACATGCCGGCACTGGTGCGGACTTCGCTGGATTCGCGACTTTGCAGGGTGTCGACCCAGCTTGAACCGCGCCTCTGCCCGAAGCCCGCACCAGCACTCGATCTCCGTTCGCTCGCGACGAATTTTGTGAGATATGCGGGTTAGCAAT
>JAABVD010000157.1 GCA_014529615.1 Opitutia bacterium | reverse complement strand
TTGATCCGACTTCCCATTCCCGATCTTCCAACCGGGATCATGCGCGGCAGGTTTCATCCCAACGGACACCTCTACATCTGCGGAATGTCGGCCTGGGCAACCAGTCAAATGGACTTGCCCGGTGCCTTCTATCGCATTCGTGCGACGGGCAAGCCGGTCCACCTCCCCATCGAACTGAACGCCTACACCGAGGGATTGAAACTCACCTTCTCCGATCCTCTCGATCCGGCCTCGGCGGAGGATTCTCGAAACTACAACATTTCCACCTGGGAGCTGAAACGGACCTCCCGCTACGGCTCAGACCACTACAACACGAAAACCCTGGAGGTGGCCTCGGCCAAACTTTCCGACGATGGCAAAATCCTGAAATTAACCATCCCCGGTATTGAACCCGTCTGGCAGATGCAAATCGACTACAAGCTTGCCGGAGCCAACGGAGATCCCGTCACCGGGAAACTGCAAAATACCATCCACCACCTCAGAGAGCCCTGAGGAATAGGAAGGGGTCAGGTCAGTTCAATTTCCCTGACCCATTGCTGGTTGGCTTCCCAATAGGTTTGCTTCAATGCGATCTCATCATCTTCGGAAGAGGGCTGAATGCGACCGTTGGCATCGATGGCTCGAGAAACGACGGAGTGCCTGCCCGGGGATTGCAATCCCAGATCGATGGAGAAAAACACCCAGCAGAATTTATGGCGTGGTTCCTTGTCTAAAACGGCGTTCTGCCACTCGCCATCGTCGACTTTTATCTGAACCTTCGTGATGGGGGTGCCATCACCCCAAGCCGCGCCGTAGGCCTTGAGAGGTATTTTGCCATCCTGGGCCGGACGCCGGGTCACCCGAGCCACAATTGACTTCAACCGCATGCGGCCAACGGAGTGTTCCACATTGACCACTTTGTCCCCCCAGCGCTCGCCCCGCACCGTCACATAATCGCGCCCCATGTAACGTCCCATGTAACGTTGGTCCCTTAACTCGATGCGGGTGAGCCACTTCACATTGGCGACGCCATACCAGCCCGGAACGATCAGGCGCAAGGGCGCCCCGTGCCTTTTTGCGAAGGGTTTGCCGTTGCGTTCATAAGCCAATAAACAGTTTTCATTCATGGCATCGTCCAAAGAAAGGCTGCGGCCAAAGGGAACCTCAACCTGCAATTCCCGCGTGGTGCCGGGCCGCAAGGTCTCCACCCTGGTGTCCTCTCCATAGAAGACCACTTCGATGGCCCGCGGATCAACACCGGCCTGGCGCAGCAATGGTTTCAAGGGAGTGCCGGTCCACTTGCTGTTGTAAACGGCGTTCATGAATCCTTTGCTGCTCCCGTTGCCGGAGCATTCCAAAGTCATGAACTCGTCTCTTTTGGGCAAACGGCGAATTTCCTCCATGGTCAAAGCCAAGGGCTTTTGCACCAAACCGTCTATCTCCAGCATAAAGGAGTCCGGATCTACCTCGGGCACGCCGTAATGCTGCACGTTAAAGGCTTGGTCCTCCGGAGTCAGCCAAGTGTCCAGCCTCTCCCAATCCAACCGGTTGGGAGGGGTGACCGGCATATCGAGAAATGGAGTCATCACTTCATCCTCAGCCTCCGGAGGAAAGGCGAATGAATAGGGGGCAAATTTCATTGCCCCCAGGGCAGCGGCGGCAAGGCCGGTTTTGCCGGCGGTGCGGCGCGAAACGGGCGTATGGAAGTAAGGGGAAGTAGTTTGGAAGTCCTTCATGGGCGGTGGTTGTAAACATTAACACCGGCTACGTTAACGTTTTGCGTTTGACCCCGGCGGTTGCCAGGGAATCCGTCCGCGTTCCTGGAAGTGCTGGGAGAGGCGGGAGCGAAGCTGGGAAAATTGGGGAACCCGGTTGAGTTCGTTGCCACTCTTTCCTTTCAGGAGATCGTTTTTTTCGTAGGGATCCTCGGCGATATGATAGAGTTCGTAGGGGGCAAAGGGATAGTTCTGCAACAGCTTGAAATCCCCGATCCTGACGGCCTCGATGGTTTTTCCGTTGTAGGCCAATCCCCCTTCCCGCCGGGAAAAGATCATGGCCCGTTGCGAAACATCCACCGCCTTGCCATGGAGAACCGGGGCAAAACTCACTCCGTCGATGGGGCCATCCCATTGCGCGCCGCATATTTCCAGGATGGTGGGGAAAATGTCCATGGTCATCCCGGTATGGTGGGACATGGACCCGGCAGGTATCCGGTCTTTCCACACCACGAAATTGGGAACCCGAAGGCCTCCTTCGTAAACTGTGCCCTTACCGGCCCGCAAGGGACCGTTGTCCGATCCAAACCGGAGCGATCCCCCGTTGTCGCTGCTGAAAATGATAACCGTATTCCGGTAAATGCCATTGTCCTTCAGGGCCTGAACCACCTCCCCGATTCCCGCATCCATGTGTTCCACCAAAGCCACCAGTTTGGCCCGCTTTTCCGCGATTCCCGGTTCCCGCTTCATCACCCGGTCAACCCACTCCTGCGGCGGTTGGATGGGACTGTGTGGAGCATTATAGGCCAGGTAGAGGAAAAAGGGTTGGGCCATTTTGGAAGCTTGGCCGATATAATCCACGGCCCACTGGGAAAAGAGGTCGGTAGCATGACCCTCGGGATCAATGACCGTTCCGTTCTCCCGCATGAAATTGTGACCATGTCGGCGGTGATGATAGTAATCGTCCATCATATCGCCCAAAAAACCTTTGAAGTATTTGAACCCGCGCTGGTTGGGGATGTTGGGCCCTTCCAGACCCAGGTGCCACTTTCCCACCAGAGCCGTCTCGTAACCGCTTTTTCCCAGCACGGTGGCGATGGAAGTGGTATCGGGGTCCCAGTAGCCCCAGGAGTTATCCTCCAAATCCCGGATAACTCCCTGAACTCCCACCAAATCCTGCTGTCGACCGGTCAACAGGGCGGCGCGGGAAGGTGAGCAGACCGGGCAATTGGCATAGAAATTGTCGAATCGCATCCCCTCCTCCGCCAATGCGTCCAAGGCCGGGGTCTCGATATCGTCCAAACCGTTGTAGGACACATCGTAATAGCCCTGATCATCGGTGAAGATGAGTAGAATGTTGGGCCTGTCGGCAACGCTCAAACCGGCTGGGAAGATGACGCCGCAGATCAACCCATGGATTATCCTTCGGATTGGAAACATGACCAAAAGATATATTCAGGGTAAAGGTGAAGGGCAAACCCCAAGAAGGCAGAAACCACATCTCGGTGGCTATTTATCCTATCCGTGCTTATTCGTGAAATCCGTGGTTGAATTTTTCGGAAAAGGCGGGATCGGGCTAACCCAGCTTCTTTAATTCGGACACCACATTTTCCGCGTCCTCGGCGGCATTGACCGCGTTGTCCATGTAGGCCACCTTTCCGTTCTTATCGATGATGAAGGTCCACCGGCTGGTGGTCAATCCCCGCGTGAGGGTGTGCATGATACCAGCTACCTCGCGCTCAATCGAGCCGCCCTTCCGGGACGGCACGCCGAACTGCTCGGCGATGCCCCCATTGGCGTCGGACAACAGGACAAAGTTGAGGCCGTTGGCCTTCTTGAAGAGCTCCAGGTTGTTAACGGAATCTCCACTCACTCCGACCACAACCGCGTCGAGGTCGTTCAATTTGACGGAAGCGTCGCGGTAGGCGCAGGCCTGCTTGGTGCAACCACCGGTCATGGCGGCAGGATAAAAGTACACCACTATGTTCTTCTGGCCCAGGTAATCGGATAATTGCCAGAGGTTTCCGCTGTCGTCATTGGCGGAAAAGGGACTCACTTCCTGACCGACCTTCAATGCGCCGGCCGAAGCGGCCAGGGGAAGGAGGGAAAGGGCAAACAAGGATGGGAATAGAATTTTCATGATTTGGGGTTCTCGAATTGTGCGATTGAGTATTGCAATTAAAATTTTTCCGGGTTTTGGGGATCCAATTCCTTTATCGGTTGCGCCTGCCCTGGCGTTGGAAAACGGGGTCCGTTTCCGGGACCTGGAAGCGCTCCCTGAGGTTTTTTATCTGGTTCAGTTTCTGGCGCTGGACCCGGGCCAATTCAGGACGTCCGTAAAGGTTGTTCAGTTCATTGGGGTCGTTCTCCAAATCGTACAGTTCCCAATCGTCCAAGGTTTCGCCTTCCAGTTCGTAGAAGTGGATCAACTTATAGCGGCCGTCCGTTACACCGTAATGGCGGGCCACGTTGTGGGCCCCGGGATTTTCGTAATAGTGGTAGTAAAACACCTTCCGCCAATTCTCGGGCTGGTTGCCGCGAAACAGGGTTTCCAGGCTGCGTCCCTGCATGTCGGAGGGAACCTTTAAATTGGCCAGGGTTAAAAAGGTTTTGGCAAAATCCAAATTGGACACGATTTCGTCCCGCACGGAGCCCGGTTCGATCACCCTCGGCCAACGGACCAATAAGGGAGTCTTAAGCGATTCTTCGTACATCCATCGTTTGTCGAACCAACCGTGCTCGCCCTGATACCAACCCTGGTCGGAGGAATAGATCACCACGGTATTGTCGGCCATTCCGGCTTCTTCCAGAAAGTCCAATACGCGGCCAATGCCATCATCGACTGACTTCACGCAACGCAGGTAATCCTTCACGTAGCGTTGATATTTCCACTGGATGATCTGCTTTTCCGTCATATTGGGAAGGGCTCGCAGAAAGGCTTGGTTTTTCGGTTCATAAGCGGCTTTCCACACCTCCCATTGCTCCTCGTTCAGGTTTCCGCGCGGCTCCAGTTTGAGGTCCCGTTCCGTTAAATGGGTTTTTATTTCCATGGTCTGACGCGAAGCGGACCTGGTCCGGGTGGAATAATCGTCGAAGAGGGTTTCGGGTTCCGGGAGGGTCACGTCATCCAGCCAATTGAGGTATTTGGGACCCGGTTTCCAGTCGCGGTGAGGCGCCTTGTGCTGGTACATCAGCATAAACGGTTTATCGGAATCGCGGTCGTTCTTCAACCAAGCCAACGTTTTATCGGTGATGACATCGGTAGTGTATCCCGTATTGGGGACGGTGGTGGGTTCTCCATCCTCACCCTCGGTAATCATGGGTGGATTGTAGTAGGGCCCCTGCCCCACCAGGACGTCGTAGTGGTCAAACCCTCTCGGGGTGGACCCCAGGTGCCATTTGCCGATGACTGCCGTCTGGTAACCGGCTTTTTGCAAGAGCTTGGGAAAGGTTACCTGATCCCCATTGAAAGATTGGCCGTTTCGGAAAAAACCGTTCAGGTGGCTGTACTTGCCCGTCTGAATCACGGCCCGGCTGGGACCACAGATGGAATTCGTCACATAACAACGGGTGAATCGCATGCCTTCATTGGCCAAACGGTCCATATGGGGAGTGGACATGCGTGACGGGTCGTAGGCGCTCAAGGCCTGCTCGCAATGGTCATCGGTGAAAATGAAAACGATATTGGGCCGGTTCTGGCCGGCAACCAGGGTTTGAAGACCCAGAATGCCAATTGAGATCAGTAGGAGTTTCCGCAATATCATGAGCAATGGGGTTAGGGTTGAAATGCCATGGTGGACTGGAAAGACGACCCTCGCCGCCATGAGAAGCGGGGAATTCGCCCGTACGATAAATTCAGTAGGGAAGGGCGGTCCATCTGGAAAGTAAAAAGAGGGATGGGCCCAAGGAAATATTTCCCAGTTTCTATCAAGCCAGGAGTTCCTGGATGACCTCTCCTCCAAACTGCGACAACTGCTTGAAACGGCCTCCGTGAAAATAGGTCAGCTTGTTGTCATCCAGACCCAGCAAATGCAACAATGTAACATGGAGGTCGCGGATGGGGTGAACCACCTCGACTGCCTCGCTCCCAATTTCGTCCGTAGCGCCTACGACCGCGCCTTTTTTTACGCCGCCACCGGCCAGAAACATGGACATGGCCTTGTTATTGTGGTCGCGACCGGCCGCCGCCACTCCGCCGCGTCGAGGATTGTCCGGGGTGCGACCAAACTCGCCCGTCCAAACGATCAGGGTATCGTCCAACATCCCCCTTTGTTTGAGATCCTTGATGAGGGCGGCGATTGGCTTATCCACGGAATAAATGCGGTTTTTATGGGCGCGATCGATGAAATCGTGCGAATCCCAGCCTCCCGAGAAGATTTGAATAAAACGGGTTCCCTTTTCCACCAACTTGCGGGCCAGCAAACATTTTCGGCCAAAGGGTTCAGTCTCGGCGTCATCGAGACCGTACATCTCGCGGGTCTTGTCCGATTCCCGGCTGATATCCACGATATCGGGCACTTCCATCTGCATGCGGAAGGCCAGTTCGTAATTTTCCATTCGAGCCGCCAGGTCCCGGTGTTGGGGGTGGTCCTCCAAGTGGGATTGGTTCAACTGCTTTAGCACGTCCAGATTTTTGCGCTGGTGTTCTCTGCTCTTCCAAGCGGGAGGGTGTAAATCCAGTATGGGCGAGCCACTTGAACGCAATTGGGTTCCCTGGTAGTGAGCGGGCAAAAACCCATTGGTCCAGTTCCCGCTGCCTCCTTGGGGAGCGGCCAGTTCAGTCATCACGACGTAACCGGGCAAATCCTGGTTTTCCGTTCCCAAACCGTAGGTTACGCAGGCGGCGAGGGCCGGGTCTCCGCCAAAGCGGTTGGCCGTATTCATGTGGTAAAGCGCGGTGGGATGGTTGACCGACTCCGCCTGGCATCCGCGGTAGACGCATAATTCGTCCGCCACTTCGGGGTCGGCCATATGAACAAAATGTTCGCACATCGGAATTCCGGAATTTCCGGCGCGCTGAAATTCATACGGGCTACGCACAAAATAGCGTTCCCCATTCGTCATGGGAGAGAGCATTTCGTCGTCGGCAATAAACTTTTTCAAGTGGAGATCCTCCAGCTTGGGCTTGGGATCGAAGGTATCCATATGACTTGGCCCACCCTCCATGAAGAGCATGATTACGGCCTTTGCCCTAGGCTGGAAATGTGGCGCTTTCGGGACCAAAGGCCCGGCCGTGATCCCGGTAACAGGGGAAGCGGCGGCGCGACTGAAGATATCCGAGAATGCGACGGATCCAAGGGAAGCGCCCAGGCCATACAAAAATTGCCGCCGGGTGACCGGATTCGAAAGCGGCCGACTACACAATTTATGGTTCATTTTTTAAAGGCTGAAGATTAAAGGCTAATGGCAGAAATTTAAAGGATGAAGGAAAAATTTTTTCACAATCAGGCTGTTTTGCGTTTAGCGTTTTTTACGCAGGTAATATAATGGCTGTAAGTTCAGTGGATTCCTTAAGAAGACCCTGCAATTTTTTCGCCGGTACAATTTTCGCTTCAATAAGCAGCTCAAGCCAGTAAGGGGTCTCCTCCAACTCCTGCTGACCTCCACCGATTTTATTGATGAATTCGGCTGTGGAACGAGCGCGGCAAGCTTCTCGGTAATGACCTCCAACAGAAGTTCCGGACTTGAGAATTTGCCTCCCAATAACTTGGGCTACCGTTGAATTGGGCAGATATGAATAAAGGCGGATTATCCGCAAAGAAAAATCCTTTGTCCGCTCCCTTAAATCGATTATTTCGCCTTTTGCCTTCATCCTACAGCCTTCCAAATTCTTCCTTTAGTAGACAAAGGCAAATCGGTTGGAATTTAAGAAGAGCAGGCAGATATCGGCCAGGGAGCGGGTGGCCGGATCCATTGCTGCGGGCAGGG
>JAABVD010000156.1 GCA_014529615.1 Opitutia bacterium | reverse complement strand
CCGGCCATACCCCATCTGGGAGGTGCGGGAGCGGTGGGTGGATGAACGCAAACTATCCACGCCGTACCAACGGTGGCTGCGCAATTCTTCCGGTGTCTTTCTCGGGAGCGAAATTTTGTCCATAAAACCAGTCTCAATCTGTAACGGCCCATATTCTTTGGGGGCGCTTTCCAGGTCTAGCCTAAAGGACTGTTCCCCTTAAATTTCTCCATCGATCCTCGTTCCTTGTTCCTGGTTTCTGGATTCTGGATACCGGATTTTGGTTAATGACTTTAACTCCCATCCGCCCCAGCGCTTTTCTCCCCAACATTCCATCACTCCATTACTCCATCACACCATCACACCCTCATTCCCCCCCAATTCCTAATTCCTAATTCCTAATTCGCGCGCCTTGGCGCGCTTACCCCCCCATATTTGATAATGCAAAATTATTAGAAACCTTGTAATATTGCTTTCCTATCACCAATTTACCCTTATCCATTCCTTGGACTTACACGAACAACGGAAAAAATCCCATCAATTTCATGAAGGCGCAGAAAAGCACGATCCAAGGCAGGGTCGGTGAAAAAAGGACCAAACGGCTTCGGTTCTACTTTTCCACCCGGCTTCCCGCTAGGGCCGCGCTTTGCATTACTCTTCTGCCGGTTTCCCCGCAAGTCGAAGCCGAGGAAGTCACCTCCGGGCAGGAACCATTACCGGTGGACTTCAACCGCCAAGTCCGCCCCATCCTGTCGGAAAATTGTTATGCCTGGCACGGTCCCGACCCTGAAACCCGCGAGGCCGATCTCCGGTTCGATATTGAGGAATGGGCCTTTCGGGAACGCCAGGACGGGCCGCCCGCCATCGTTCGAGGAGATCCGCAAAACAGTCCCCTCTACCAGCGCATTACCCACGAGTTGAAAAGCGAGAGAATGCCCCCTTCCGATTCCGGAAAAATCCTTGCCGGGGAGCAGAAGGAAACCCTTTCCCGCTGGATCCGGGAGGGCGCGGTTTGGCAGGACCATTGGGCCTTTATAAAACCAGTCCGGGCCACCCTCCCCCCCCAGTCCTGGGGCAACAATGCAATCGACGCCTTTACCTACCGGGCCATGAGGGAACGGGACCTTGAACCCAACCCGGAGGCCGATCGACCCACCCTGGCCCGCCGCCTCGCCCTCGATATAACCGGATTGCCCCCCACCCCGGAGATGGTGGACCAATTCGTTCAGGACTCCTCCCCCCATGCCTATGAAAATCTGGTCGAGCGCCTCCTGGAAAACCCCGCCTACGGCGAACACCAGGCCCGCATCTGGCTGGATGCGGCCCGTTACTCCGATACCCACGGCCTGCACCTGGACAACTATCGCGAGATCTGGCCTTACCGCGACTGGGTCATCGACGCCTTCAACCGAAACCAACCCTTTGACGCATTCGTGGTAGAACAAATCGCGGGGGATCTGCTACCCAATCCCACCCTGGAACAGCGTTTGGCCACCGGATTCAACCGCTGCAACCCCACCACAAGCGAGGGAGGGGCCATCGACGATGAGTACCGGGCCATTTATGCGAAAAATCGGGTCGAAACCACCGCCACCGTATTTTTGGGACTCACCATGGGGTGCGCCTCCTGCCACGACCATAAATTCGACCCTTTCAACCAAGAGGAGTTCTATCAGTTTTCCGCCTTCTTCAATAACCTGGACGGGCCCGTTATGGACGGCAACGCCTACGATACAAAACCCATTGTCGTCATCCCCAAACCCGAACACCGCGAGAGTTGGCCCGTACTCAAAAAGGAATTTGAAGGGATGACCCATGCGCTGGACCAGTACAAGAGCGCCAGGGAAACGGAATTCCGGGCTTGGCTCACCGGTGGAGAGGCTGCCCACAGCTCATCCTTCGTGGAAAAACACGTTCAGTTTGCTCTCACTCTGACCAAATCGATGCGTAACCATGATGATGATAATGAGGAGGAGGAGCAAGACACCGAGAGTCTCGCAGCACCTCCAACCTACCCGACCTCCGCATTTGCCATGGGAGATGCGGTCGATTTGAAGGAACTCGGTCGGTCCTTCAATCCCGACCAACCCTTTACCCTGCGTTGCCGCGTAAAACTCCCCGAGGAAAGCGAAACCAGGCAGCCCCTCATCCCCCTGCTCTCCCAATTTGACGGGGATCGCGGCTGGCGCCTGTCCATGGCAATAACCAATGTGCGCTTTCCCACTCGCTACCAGTTTACCTTTCAACTGATCCATTCCCTCAAAAACAATGACATGATTTCGGTCGCTACCCAGGCCGAACGCAACAATCCGCGGGACGGTAGTACACCAACCATTTATATCAGTTACGACGGCTCTAAAGAGGCGCGGGGCATCTCCATTTCAGCGGGCTCGCGCCAATCCTTCAACTATGCGCAACTCCTAGACAACCTGACCGGCCCAACTGCCACCGATTCCGATTTACTGATCGGCCGCGACCGGGAAGGCAACACTCTCACTTCAGGCCGGATCCGGGAAATCGGTTTCTTCAATCGCATCATCTTTCCGTTCGAAGGCGACCTGGCCGGCAAAAAGTCTGCCTTCGACCAAGCTCTGGATGTGGCAGAAGACCGCCGCAGCCCTGGGCAATGGGGCGTTTTAAGGAACTATTTTTTCGGGGTCCTGGATCCGGAATACCGGGAACGGAAACGCAAGCTGGCCGCCAAGGAACTGGAATACCGGTTCGTCTACGACCAAGCCACCGTTTCCCTGGTCATGGAGGATAAGAATGCCACCCCGTCAGCCCAAATTTTGGAAAGGGGCGAATACGATAAACCCGTTAAACAGGTTTTTGCCGATATCCCAAATATTTTTGGCGGTTTACCGGAAGGCGCCCCCGCCAATCGCCTGGGTCTGGCCAGGTGGCTGGTCCATCCCGACAATCCACTCACCGCAAGGGTAAATGTGAATCGGTTCTGGCAAAACCTTTTTGGCGCCGGGCTGGTCAAGACCTCGGAAGACTTCGGCATCATGGGAGATATCCCCTCCCATCCCGACCTGCTGGACTGGCTCGCCCTGCAGTTTCAGGAATCCGGATGGAACGTGAAGGGCTTGGTCAAACTCATGGTGACATCGGCCACCTATCGGCAAAGTTCCCGCCTTACGCCGGAAAAATTGCAAAAGGATCCGGAAAACCGATTCCTGGCCCGGGGGCCGCGCTACCGCCTCGACGGCGAAACCATCCGCGACCAGGCCCTGTTTGTCAGCGGCTCACTGAACCCTGAACGCGGCGGCCCACCCGTAAAACCCTATCAGCCCGAGGGGATTTGGTATGCCGTTGCCTACACCGACAGCAATACCGCCATATTCGAGATGGACCGCGGGGAAGACCTCTACCGCCGCAGTTTGTACACGTTTTGGAAGCGCACCGCTCCTCCCCCCAACATGGTGGTTTTCGACGCCCCTTCCCGTGAAAATTGCAGCGTGCGCCGGGAAAGGACCAACACTCCCCTGCAAGCCCTCACCCTCATGAACGACCCGCAATACGTGGAGGCGGCCCGTCAATTGGCCCAGCGCGCCATGCTGGAAAACCGGGGATCGACCGCTGGATCTATCCGCGCCATGTATCGTTACGCCTTTGGCGCCACTCCTTCCCAAAAATATCAAACCGTCTTTTCCGACTCCCATGCAAAATTCGAATCGGCCTTCCGCAGCAATCCCCAAGATGCCGAGGCTTTGATTCGGGTCGGCGAATCCCCTGCGCCGCCGGAACTCGAACCGGTTGAACTCGCCGCCCTCACCCTGGTGGCCAACCAAATCCTGAATCTGGACAGCTTCGTCAATAAATACTAAGGGGAACGGCAACTCATGAATCCAATCCAAGAATATGTAAAACTGGAAACGCGGCGGCAGTTTCTGAGCAAAATGTCCAAGGGACTGGGTATAGCTGCCATTTCCACCATGGCCGGACCGGTAATCCCCGCCCATACCCTGGCCAACGGAGGTCTCGGACGGGGGATGCTGGGCAGCCCCCACTTTCCAGCCAAGGCCAAACGAGGCATTTACCTGTTCATGTCCGGCGCTCCCTCCCAAATGGATACCTGGGACTACAAACCGAAAATGAAGGAGCTGTTCGACACCGAACTACCCGATTCAATTCGGCGGGGCCAGCGCTTGACCACCATGACTTCCGATCAGGTTCGCTTTCCCATAGCGCCCTCCATTTACGATTTCCATCCTCAAGGCAAATCCGGGACCATGGTGAGCGAATTGCTGCCCCACACCAGCAAAGTTGTGGATGACATCGCCGTGATAAAATCCGTTTGCACGGAGGCTATAAACCACGACCCTGCCATCACCTACATTCAGACCGGCAACCAGATTCCGGGCCGTCCCAGCCTGGGCTCCTGGTTGAGCTACGGTCTGGGAAGTCTGAATGAAAACTTGCCCACTTTTGTGGTCCTGAATTCAACCTGGACCGGTCGAAAAGAAGCCCAGGCCCTTTTTTCCCGCCTGTGGGGGGCAGGTCCCCTTCCCTCCGAACACCAGGGCGTGGCCCTGCGATCCTACGGCGATCCCGTATTGTACCTGACGGACCCGCAAGGAGTGAGCCGCCACCTTCGGCGCGTCATGCTGGATGGGGTCAACGCCATCAACAGGGACCTCTACGAGGAAGTCGGCGACCCGGAAACCCATGCCCGTATCTCCCAATATGAAATGGCCTTTCGCATGCAGGCCTCGGTCCCGGAGCTGACCGACCTCTCCGATGAACCGGACCATATCCTGGATATGTATGGCCCCGATGCCCGTGTTCCCGGCACTTTCACCTACAATTGCATTCTGGCACGCCGCCTGGCCGAAAAAGGCGTGCGCTTTTCTCAAATTTTCCACCGAGGATGGGATCAGCACGGCAGCCTTCCCAAAGACCTGCCCAATCAATGTAAGGATATCGACCAGGCCTGTTACGCCCTCATTACCGACCTGAAACAAAGAGGCATGTTCGACGATACACTGGTCATCTGGGGAGGGGAATTCGGAAGGACCATATACTGCCAGGGCGAATTGACTCGCTCCAACTACGGACGCGACCACCACCCGCGCTGCTTTACCAAATGGATGGCCGGAGCGGGAGTCAAAGGAGGCATGGTCTACGGAGAAACAGACCCCTTCAGTTACAACATTACCAAAAATCCAGTGCACATAAGGGATCTCAACGCAACTATCCTGGAGCGGTTTGGAATCGATCACCGGCAACTGAGCTTCCGACACCAGGGCCTCGACCTGAAGCTTACCGGCGTCGAAGATGCCCATGTGATCAAGGATTTACTTACCTGATTCCCTTACCAACTTGCACCTGATGGGCCATTGTTCGGATGGCCCAGGAATCGTGAAAATTTTTCAGCACAAAAAAATTTCATTCCCGGGCTCCCGCCTGCCCTCAGTTCTCAACCTCGGGCTTCTCCTCCTGGCCGGTCACCAGGGAGGACCCATTGCCCACGGCAAGGAGAGCCAAACCCAAGGGGAGATGATGGTGTACCCCGACCTCATTCATCCGGTATTGGAACAAAACTGCATGAGTTGCCATAATCCGGACGATCGAAAGGGTGAATTCAATATGGAAACCTATCAGAGCCTCCTCAAGGGCGGTGACATGGGTTATGCCTTAGCGCCCGGGGACCGGGAAGACAGCGAACTCTACTACCGTATCACCCTCCACCATGAGCACGAGGATTTCATGCCGGCAGAAGGAAGGCCGCCCCTGCACGAAGGGGAAGTCGCTTTGCTGGGTTGGTGGATCGATCAAGGCGCTTCGCCCGATGCGGTGGTGTCCGATTACCCGGAATTGCCCCCTTCCATGGAATCCTACATTGCGCAGGCCTTCCATTCCATGCTGTCGGAGGAAGAACGGGAAAAACGCGAACGGGAACGGCGGGAACTATATGCCCGTCTCAACCAGATACAAGTCGCCACCGGCATCCTCATCATACCGACCGAACCCCGATCCCTGGAATTCAATTTGGAGAC
>JAABVD010000155.1 GCA_014529615.1 Opitutia bacterium | reverse complement strand
CCCGACGTCAAATGCTCAAACGAGCCGCCTCATTTGGCGGCGCTTGTGCGGGAGGTTCTCTATTATCCTCCAAGCTGGTGCCGTTGTTGGCCTCCCCCACCGCGGAAGTTCATCCCCTGGCGGCAAAGGCGCCCCATTTTGCCCCGCAAGCCAAACGGGTCATCATGTTGTTTCTGACGGGCGGATGTTCCCATATCGATTCCTTTGATCCCAAGCCGGAACTGAATCGCCGCCAAGGCCAGGTTTTTCATCAGGAAAAAGCGCTGGTGGCCTCGCCCTGGCAGGGAAAGCCACGGGGGGAAAGCGGGATAGTGATGACCGATCTGTTCCCCAATCTGGCCGAAATGGCGGATGATCTATGTTTGATCCGTTCCATGCACGGAGATCACGGGGATCATTTTGAGGCCACCCTGCACATGCACACCGGCTCCAATGGCTCGGCCTTGCCCGGGATCGGCGCCTGGGTGAGCTACGCTTTGGGCACGGAGAACACCAACCTGCCCGCTTACATCGTTTTTGCGGAAAGAAAGCCCTACGCCGGGGCGCAAATCTGGGACAGTCACTTTCTTCCCTCCTATCATCAGGGGGTGCACATTACCCCCGGTGATGAACCCATTCCCTTCCTCAAACGTCAAAAAGACAACCCAAGCCACCTTCAGAAACAGGAGTTGGCCCTGTTGCACCGGATGAATGAGCACCATTTTCGAACCCGCGCCCACGATCAGGCGTTGGCCGCGCGCATGTTGAGTTTTCAAACCGCCACCAGCATGCAGGATCTGGCTCCCCAGCTCTTTGATCTGAGCCGGGAAAGGGACGAGACCTTGCGCATGTACGGTATCGACCGGGAGGACCGGCAAAGTTTTGGCTGGCAAACCATCGTGGCTCGCCGGATGGCAGAAGCGGGAGTCCGCTTTATCGAACTGATCGACACCGGGTCCAACCAGAATTGGGACAACCACTCCGACATATCAAAACACAAAAAACTGGCTAGGAAGGTCGATCAACCCATTGCGGCCTTGATTCAGGACCTGAAATTGAGGGGGATGTTCGAAGACACCCTGGTCATTGGCTGCACCGAATTTGGCCGCACCGCCTACGGAAAAGAAACGGGCCGCGAGCATCACAGCAAGGCATTTACCTGCTGGCTGGCCGGGGGAGGAGTAAAACGGGGCCACGTCCATGGCAGCACGGACGAGTTGGGATTGCAGATCGCCTCGGACCCCGTGCACGTGCACGACTTTCACGCCACCATCCTCCACCTCCTGGGCCTCGATCACGAACGCCTGACCTTCCACCACGCCAGCCGCGACTTCCGGTTGACCGACGTCTACGGCGATGTGGTCAGAGGCGTATTGGCCTAGTGTGGCATTGCTCGCAAATTCCGGACCACAACGAACTGCAAAGCAGTTCATTCTAGTGTGGCCTCCTTTAATCCAAGCTATGTGGATCTGAGTAGTTACCTTCTTGGAATTAATCTTCTCCCAAAATTTCAAAATCCTCCACCGCCAGATAGTCGCGATACCGTGGTGTGTGCCCAAGTTCAACCAGATGATATTCCGCATCGAATAACATCCCGGGTTCACGGGAGTTTTCCGCAATTTCCCTGGCGTGATTGTTCAGTATATCCCTCAGTTCAGCCACAATCTCCGGATACTTTCCAGCCAGGTTGTTCTTTTCGCCGATATCCTCGCCCAAGTCGTATAGTTCAAACTTTCCCTTGGCTCCCCTGACCAGTTTCCAGTTTCCCAACCTCAATCCATCGTTCTCGTAGAAAAGGATTGGATGCCTGGAAACGGCATCGGGTTTTCCAAGGAACACATCCAGTGAATTGCGGCCATCAATCTTGCGATCGGTTGGGAGCTTTGCTCCCGTCAAGGCGGCCAAAGACGGAAGCACATCAATGGATGGAACAATCTGGTCTGATAGACTTCCGGCAGGGATAGTCCCCGGCCACCAGCTTATGGTGGGTATACGCATATGCCCTTCGTATTTTGGTCCTCCCTTTCTTCCTCGAAATGGCCCGGCGCTCATTCCAACAGCGGGACCATTATCGGAGGTAAACAATACCAGCGTATGCTCTGCGAGATTCAGGTCTCGTATTTTATCCAGGACCCGCCCCACCTGCGTGTCGATTTCCTCCACCACAGCGCGGTGGATATTTCCGTCCGCCTGTTTGCCAATATCCCTGCTGACGAAACGGGGACGGTGAACGCTTACAAAAGGCAGATAGAGAAAGAAATAATCTTCCCGGTTCTCCTCGATAAACAGGAGCGCTTCATTGATGATAGATCGACAGAGCAGGGCCTGATCCATACCGTCGCTCACATAAGCGACGACTTCCTCATTACGTATTACCGGAAGTGGCGTATAAGGCTCCTTGGTGTGGCGATGTCCTTTCAGGTTACCCGGCCACATGTCGTTCGAATACGGAATTCCGTAATACTCGTCGAAACCCTGGCGGAGCGGTAGAAACTCCCACTGGTCCCCCATGTGCCACTTACCGAAAATCCCGGTTTTGTAGCCAACCGATTTCATAGCATTGGCAATGGTCACTTCCTCCGGATTGAGACCACGCCTTTCACCCGGGAAACAAACATCCCCATCCATTCCGATTCGGTGCGCGTAGGCTCCAGTCATGAGGGCCGACCGGGATGGCGTGCAATTGGTGTTGGATACGTAGAAATGGGTGAGCCGGTTGCCTTCCTCAGCCATTCGATCCAGGTGCGGAGTCTGGTTGATCTCGTTTCCAAACGCCCCGATGTCCCCATAGCCCATGTCGTCTATAAAGATGAGTATGACGTTTGGCTTGGCCGCCTCGGCCCCCAAGGCCAGGGACAAAGCCAGCAGGGGAATGTTCAGTATCCATTTTTTCATGTATTGTCGTCCATTCAATCAGATGAAATTTCTTGAATCAGGAAACCCCTGAAGCTTCATAATTATTTGACTCACGCAAAGCGCTCCAAGGACGCATAGGAATGGGTAAAGGCACAAAGTGGGACGCGGGGCAGGTAGGTCAAATGCCCCCCACCGGCGCGATTGCGGGCTGACGCCCTTGTCTTGCCGACTCCCCCTCAAGGGGGAAGTGATGGGAAATCGTTTTGACGAAGCTTGCGGAGTCAACTGATTCAAGGTTCAACCCGCAGCTTTGACTTGGTTCTGGTTCATCATATCATTCTACAATCGAGTTACATTGACATAGATGGCACTGCAGAGAGCATCTCCGTCTGCATCGTAAAACGTAGTTTTCAATTGCGTCCGGCCAGTGGGCAAACGAACCCGGAAACTGGCATGGGTATCGCCGGGATGTGTATCCACCATCTTCCCGATACCCGCCACCTGCAATCCAGCCCCGGCGATGGGGCGAACCGCATCACCCAGATCACTTCGCTCCGGCCAGCCATCCGTCAGGCGCTTACCGGACTCCTTGGACCAACGTCGAAGCTCGATTTTGTACTCACCGGCCTGATCCACAATGACGTTCCAATAGCCCCTAGAGGTGGACTGGGATAAACCGCGCGGATTATCACAGTAGTCCCCCACCCAATCCTGAGCATAGAGTGTCATTGGATTGGAAGCCTCGTGCCCGATCGTAATCCAGCGGGGGAGGTCAAAGAGGTTCTTCGCTTCGGAATACCATGCTTCGTAATGCTGCTTCATCTCCTTGAAAACCTCAGGATGATCAGCGGAAACGTTCTTCTGCTGCCCTGGGTCTCGACCTAAATGGTAGAGTTCGAGTTTCGCGTTGGGATCCTGGGGCCGCCTCCCTCGCCTGGGTTTGAGGAGTCGCCATTGATCCCACATGACCACCGCCGGGTCCCACGGGGCGCCGGATACGCGGTATTGAATCACCAGTTTTCGGTCCGGCAACTCCGTAGTGGTTCCCTTCATCAAACCGGCCAAGCTGAGGCCATCGAAGGTTATTTCGGTCTCGTTCTTCAATTCGCACAGATCAATCAAGGTGGGAAGCAGATCCTGGACCTGCGTGAGATCATCGACGCTGTTACCATGGGCAAGTTTGCCTTCAGGCCAACGAACCATGAGCGGAACACGGTGCCCGCCCTCATAAACACTCGTCTTCTTATCGCGCATGCCGGAGTTGAAGATCTTCATAGCGCCCGTACTCTGGGTGCCATTGTCCGTCATATAAATGAGGATCGTGTTTTCTTTGAGTCCTCGATCCTCCAGGAACGCCTCGAGCTTGCCCAGGTTCTCATCCAGATTGGCAATCATTCCGTAAAACTTTGCCGGTATCGTTTTGCCATCGTGGCGACCCTCGTAGGGGTCGGAATAGACATCGGCCACGATATCCGGAACGTGCGGCGTATTGGTGGCCAGATAAACGAAGAAAGGCTGGTCTGCGCCAGTCTGACGATCGATCCACCGCATGGTTTCGCCAAAGAAGATATCGGTGCAATAGCCCTCATAGCGTTTATCCACTCCATTGTGCGAAAGCACCGGATCGAAGTAGGCGTCGGTATGGTTCTCCCAGTGGTCGGCCAGGGAAGTAATGCCCCAGGCCCGGTGATGGAGTGTTTCCTGAAACCCTCGATCCTGCGGTCGGTGCGGATAGCTGTCTCCCAAATGCCATTTGCCGAAGTGTCCGGTCGCATATCCGGAATCCGCAAAGAAATTGGCCATGGTCGGAAGATCCGCACGCATCATGGAACGGCCCTGGCAAACCGCCGTAGACCCGTTGCGCATGGCGTCGAGACCCGTCATGAGTTGGCCGCGCGTCGGGGAGCACATCGGAGCGACATGAAAGTCCGTAAAGGAAACGCTTTGCTCCCGAAACCGGTCAAGATGCGGGGTTTTGAGCACCGGACTTCCGTGTGCGCTGACATCTCCGTATCCCTGATCGTCGGTAATGATCAAAATGACGTTGGGACGGTCGGCCCCGAATACGGAAGACAACATGCTTACCGCAATAACAATCAGTATCCAAATTTGACTGGTCATTTTCTCTGTTCCATTTTGTAATTGAAATGTTCTTCCTGATCCCATCCGAACCGTTGGAAATAATCATCCAGGTTGCTACGCAGTTGAGCCGCTTTTTGGGGTAAGTTTCCAATCAGGTTATTCTGTTCCCCCAGGTCATCCCAGAGCGACCAAAGGTACTCTTTGCCATTGCTGATATCCCGCAGAAACTTGTAACCGTCCTGCACGATTGCAATGTCGAGATTGCCCTGTCGTTTAGTGTAGCGAAAAACCATAAAGGGATCCTTTCTCTCCACCGTTCCCTTTCCGGCATTTTGACAGAGGGAGAGAAGGCTTCCTCCTTCCACACCTTCCGGAATATGATCGGCCGCTCCCGCCATATCGAGAACCGTGGGCAAGATGTCCCAGCCAACCACCGGAACGCGGGAACTCTTTCCAGCCGGAATACCGGGACCGCTTATGGTAAAGGGTACGCGCAGACCACCTTCGCTGATCATGTATTTGTGTGAGAGAAGGGGATGCGCTTTGTGCCAAGTCCGTTCCTTAACCGGTTTCCATTGATCCACCTTGCTCTCATAGCCGTTGTCAGCGGTGTAGATAAAATAGGTGTTCTCCCGAACGCCTAACTGCTCGACCGTTTCCACAATGCTTCCGATGGCCGTATCCATGTCCTCATGCATGGCAGCCCAAAGAGCTGAGTTTTGGTACTTCGTCGCCTTGTCCTTTCTCGCCTCGTTCTTCTCTATCGTATCGGGCAAGGCCATGTACTTCAGGTGGTTGGCATAAAAGGAAACCTGCACGAAAAAAGGATGACCATCGGCTACCTGCCGGGTCATGAAATCATTGGTTTTCCGGGCCAGGGAAAACGTCAGTTTGGGGTCGTCAGGCGGACATTGATTCCCCTCGGCGTTCATGGTTTGCCCGTCGCTCTCGTCATAGCCAATGTCCTCCGGCGCTCGGGTGCGTTGATGCCACTTCCCAAAATGGGCTGCCCGGTATTCGGGATAGGCGGTTTTCAGGCGGGTGATCATGGCGTCACTCGGCGGAGGCAGGTTCGTGGGCAAAGCCTCGGCAAACTTCCCTACCTTGGAAGGCGATT
>JAABVD010000154.1 GCA_014529615.1 Opitutia bacterium | reverse complement strand
GCGAACAACCACCAGCCAATCCTCAATGGGATCTGCCGGCGGGTCCCCTAAGGAAACAATCTCGCCGCCCATTACACGCTTAACCGAACCCCTTGCGAGATCGCCGCCATTACGCGGATTGAACCACCAAACGGAAAAGGCGCCGGAGGCAGCGGACAGATCGAGATCACTCGTCCCGCCCTTGGGGAGGTATACGAGATATATCTCCCCATCTTTGGCGAAGCAAAAGCGCGAGTTGTCGTTTTGCACATTTCCAACCAGGGCATTGTCGTTGCGCATGCGCCAAAAGGGGATCCCTTCATGGCGGAAGAACTCGAGGGCAATGCGACAGAAATCCCAGCTCCGGTCGCGACTGCGGAAATCCTCACACACGAGATCATTTTCGGGTAAACCGTAACCAAAATAGTATTCCACCCCCGCTCCACCGGCCATGAGGTTTCCCCAAAGGGTGTATTTTCTTATGTCGTGAAGGTTGTACTTCTCATCCGGTTTGTCCTCCTCGGCCCAACCGGAAGATCCCTGGTAACCGGGATCGGGTGGCACGCCGTATCCGGCCGGATTTTGTTCGTCGTTGGCCACCACCCAGGGTTTCCCGGCGGCTTGGGAAGCTTCCACCCATCGCAAGGTTTGTTGGTGAACCTTGTGCCAGGGATTCTGTAATGAGGCCCCCGTCAGGACAGAACGATGTCCTAATAAGGCACGGTAAATTTTTTCCTGCTCACCGGGGTAGGTGTGGACCACGATGTGGTGTTGGTAAGGATCCGTATTGAGGATGTATTCGGCCATGGCGTTTTGCTCCTGGTAGGACTGGGTATTTTCCTCACTCAGATTCCAATTGAGAGCCAGATTGTGGCCGAAGCGTGCGATGAGCTCGCGCAAGTAGAGTTTCCTTTCCGGACCAAGCCTTCCTCCATCCAGGGATTCCGGAACGAGGTCTTTGTCTCGGTGCCGGTTGTCGTCGATTTCGGTTTCCTGCAGTTTGAAGTGCAGGTAAATGCCCTTGGATTGGGCGTGAGAGAAAATGATGCCCCACTGATCGAGTTTGGAACAATCGTAATGAAACTTGTCGTCTCTACTAACGAAGGGCCAGACGTTGTCGCCGTCACCCCCTGCATTGTAGGGAAGGAAGGAGAAGGAATTCATGCCCTTTGAGGCCAAGTAATTTAACGCCCCGATGAGGTTTTTACCTTTGCCGTTTTTCCAGGATGGATCTCCCGGGTTGTAATCCTTGGCGTGGGGTTCCCAGCTCTTTATGGGCACATTGGGTTTCATCGCCACGGTTCCGTCGAAGTCCGCATAGGCCAGGATTGTTTCCGGGGCATCCGGCCCGGCCTTAAGGAAAAATTCGCCATTTCCGGCATGCTGAAGGTGATGTCCACCGACGTAACGGAGCCGGCCCTTGGCCCGAAAGTCTGTGCCACGCTTGTCGCTATTGCCAATACGGATTGTGCCCGAAGCCCCGTGGTACGGAGGAATTGCCTCACCGACGTCAGGTTCGATTGCGGCCCAGTTTCCTTTGACCAATGCTATGCGGTAGCTCCACTCCCCGGGGAGATCCGGAGAGAAATGAGCCCGCCAGATTGAGCCTGACTCGGCAGAGGTTTCGGCCGCATTCCCATCGGCCGAAAAATAACCTGGCACCGCGTAGACCGGAGCACCCGACTCGTGGGAAAAAACCACCGTATAACGGTAGTCAGTAAACGGATTTGGATCTTTGTCGCCTTCGTGGGCGTAGGGTCCGGCCAAATCCAGGGTGACTTTGTGCCATTGTTTGAGTTCACCACTGATCTTCACGGTACCGTCTCCATCGGCCAAACGAGCCCCCGCCAGGGCAGGTCCCACCCGCATCTCAACCCAATCCAGAACAGTCTCCCTGTAGTTCTCGGGAATACCGAATGGCTCGGGTAAGCTTCCCTGCTTCAAACGCGTGGGGGGTCCTTGATTTTCCGGTGTGTATTGAGAATTCGATGTGAGCAAGATTCGGTCTAATTCAGTTCCATCTTCGCGCATGGATACGTTGATGACGTGTTGGCCCGCCGATGGAATGTCGAGATAGAGCAGACCGGGCACCCCGACATGAACCTTTTCGGTCCGTTGTCGGCTGTCCCACTGCCAGGCCCGTTTCTTTACCGTTTGCCAACGTTGTCCACTTTCGGGCCACTGCCCATTGAGGCCAAAATGTATGCCGTTGTCTTCACTGCCCGTAGAATACACGCGGGCCCAAACGTGGTAGCGACCGGGGTTGTTAAAATGTACTTTGTAGGATAAGATGGCTAATTTCCCCGGCTCATTGGAAAAGTTTTCCCCCCGAATGAGTTCCTCGTTGTGCGTCCAACGGCTGTCGGGTAGAATTTCCAAATATGCGCCTCCACTAGAACCAACCACGTGAGGGCCATCGGGATCGGGTTGCAATCCGACGAGTCGGGAAGCAGTGGTCAAATGCCAAGCCCGCATGCCGAAGGTTTCCTGTTTAAAGAAATGCTCGGCCTCAAAAGCCACCAAGCCATCGACTTCTTCGAAAACAAGGTCCTCACTGGCAATGGGTTCCATGGTGGAAGAAAGAGCCGAGACAACAGAAACAGCTGACAGAAAAAGGCAACTAAGGGTGCCGATGCGAAAAAACAGGGTCATTGTGTTAGGGACATATAGGTATATCATTCTTTTGCACGCTCCCTGATGGGGTCATTGGTGAATTGTCTATTTATTCAATCGTCTCGCCCATTCGCAAGCCCCTTCCCTCTCCCTCGCGTACTTGCCCCAAATTGCGCTCACCGATCGCGGCTTGCCCATATTCAGCCGATCGCTTAGCCATGCGTTTGTCCCGGAACTCTCCCGCTTGAGCTTGGAGGCGATAGCGAGCTTCCAAGCCGCCGACAGCTTCTCCCCCTCGTGGCGCCGGACGGGTTCTTGCCGAGCAGCTCCAAGCACTTGCCCAGCGCCGAATCCCAGCGCGAACGGTTCAGCTCCGCCAAGTCCTCGTGCTCCAGCCTCACCAAGGAACGATCCCTTGCCAGATCATCCGCGACGCGGCACAGTCAAGTTGACAATTGACCACTGACCCTATTTCCAGCCTCCTCGATGTACTCAGGAACGCCATCTCCATCGATGTCGTGAAGGAAGCTGGCTTCGTTGTGGACGGTGCCGGTATCCACAAATTGGTGAACAGGCCAGAGTCCCTTTTCGTAATTGCCGGCACCTGGGTTTTCAAACCAGTTCACATCGTTTAAGGTGAATCCGCCGGAGAGTACGTCGAGATCCCCGTCGCCGTCCATGTCGTAAAGGTGTTCGGAACAATTCTGCATGTAGTTGTCTCGGAAAGGCAGGTTGAAGGGCTCATGTCTCCCTACACCGTTTTCAAGCTAAGAAGCACCTAGTGACTCCTTGTACACTTTTGACCGTTGATTGCCGTAAATGCAACATCCGAACATGGTAGTCATTCATCACGGCAAGCGTATTGACGCCAACTTTCCTCAAATTGAAAATGCCGTAAATCTAACTTCTCAATACACTCGCACCTAAATCAACGGAATCGTAGAGCCATGAACCATCAACGCCCGATCCTTCTCTTTGTGATCATCGCCCTGGCGGCAACTGCGCCATTCTCAAATACCCAAGCCCAACAGCTCTCCGAATCGCGATTGGCGCAATTGCTCAAGCGTTTTCCGGAAGCGGATGCGAATGGCGATGGCAAGCTGACCGAGGAGGAGTTTCAGGCCACCCGCCAACAGTCCCTGGAATCCGAGCAGCGCAATGCGCGCCAGGCCTCAGCCGCGCAAAGTACACCGACATTCGATCCCGGATGGGAGAAGGATGAATTTCCGCCGCACGCGGTCAGTCTCAAAACGCCTGATGAGATTATGGCCATTTATAAGAGCGGTGAGGCGGGGCGGACCTATGTGGAAGCGAACGACGCTCTGTCCTTTCCCAAACCTGCCGACGGCATCCTGCGCATCGTGGGGACGGGCCACAGCTTCACCGCGCCCGGCTATAGAACCTTGCCCGCCATCACCCGTGCCGCTGGTTTCGAGCAGCCTCTTTGCTTGCATAATGGCGGCGGGCGCACTGGCAGTGTAAGCTACAAGTGGGAACAGGAAAACGGGATTTTCGAATTCGACGGCAAGCCCATGCCCAAGCTCTTGGCCGCAATTTCCAACGCGGAATGGGAGGCGATGATCTGGGGGCCTTACAACGGTGATCGTCCGAAATTCTACACGAGTTGGATCGATTTCTGCGAACAATACAATCCCGGCATGAAGTTTTTTCTCATCGACGGCTGGCCAACGCTCTCTCAGGTCCAGATGGTCTTCAAACGGAAAGGAAACCCGGAATCAGAATCCTTCTTTACGGATGAGGTCTTTGATCAACTCAACGATTTCGCGAACACGGGTTTTGCGGACTTCGTGAAAACGCTGCGCGAAACAACCGATGAAGTCTATATACTGCCTACGCGCGCAGCCATGACGGAGGCGGCCAAGCGGTTCAAGCGGGGAGAACTTCCCGGCGTTCAAGGCCTGTATAAGGTGGTTGGCGGAAAAGAACATTCTATCTGGGCAGACCAACGTGGCCACTTGGGTCCCGGCTTTGACCGCCTGGAGGGTTATGTCTTCTACGCCACGCTCTACGGCAAATCACCTGAACTCATTTCAGCACACATCATGTTCGACCAGAACCCAAGTTTCCTAACTGACGACATGGATAAAATCTTCCGTGAAATCGCCTGGAAGGCGGTCGTGGAGCACCCCCTCTCCGGCGTTACAGACAAGAACGGGAATGGCATCGGCGATCATCTGGAGTAGCTATGGAATGGTGACCCCAAAAGAGTCTCATTGTCATAGAAAGACTTAGTTGGAAGAACGGGCTGCTTTCCGTTGTTCGCGTTGGGCCTTGCGGGATGCTCTGCTATCCGCTTTTGACTCGGGCAACTCGATGGCTTCTGGAAGCGTTACTGTTTTGCCCTTAACCTTCAGCGTTTTAACAAGAGCAATCTGCTCATCCACCATTCCACCCGGCCGGGCGTTACCACCGGGCACAAATTCTCCGAAGGGCCGACCCATTGTTTCGAGATCCGCCTTTAACAGTTGGCGCATGGTTTTCAGCTGTGAAGCGTAGCGAGGATCTCCAGCGAGATTATTATGCTCCTCCGGGTCTTCATGCAGGTCGTAAAGTTGATCACCATCCCAAAAGCCAGGGCGATCTGCACCGCGCACACCAATACCCAGGCGACCTATATAAGACATCTGCTTTGGCAGGTTTTCTAAACTGGATTTCTTGATGGTTTTGATTTGCTCGTCTGTATAACGCACGGCGGTGTATTTCCATCGCTTGGTCGCAACGCCTCGCGCAAAGCCCATTTCTAGGTATACATGATCACGGCCTGTTGCGTTATCTTCCCCACGCAAAATCGGCAGGAAGCTTTTTCCATCCATTCGATAGCCTTTCGGGGCATCTACACCGGCGGCATCGAAAACGGTCGGCACCCAATCTACATTCTGCACCATTTCACTGGTTATAGAATTGGCGGGAGTTTTTGCAGGCCAGCGAGCAATCATTGGAACATTAAGTCCATCGGCGGCGTAGACGGAACCTTTACCACGTCGTCCGTGATCGGGAGCAAACAAGACCAGAGTGTTATCGTCGATGCCGAGCTGTTTAAGTTTTTGGAATACAGTACCAATGGCATCGTCAATCCACGCCTCTCCAGCAGTTTTACTATCGGGATCAAACCCGGCTGCCTCTACTTTCTTCAATAATTCCTTCCGTGGCGTCATAACATCGGGCAGAGACGTTAATCTGCCTTCGCCCGAGGAAGAAGGAAAGTCCATCGACTTACGCCACGATCCTTCGCCCCCATGCAGGAGCGTAGTGCAATAATGCAAATAGAAGGGGCGGTCTTTATTTTCTTCAATAAACTCCAGGGCAGCTTCCGTTGTCCACTCGGGATTGTGGTGACTGTAGGGCGAATTCATGTTGCCGCGATAGGTATGCTTTACCCATGAAAATCCTAAACTCCGGATGTAGCGTCGCATTACCCTTTCGTTGTGAGTAAAAATCGCCG
>JAABVD010000153.1 GCA_014529615.1 Opitutia bacterium | reverse complement strand
CGGCCATGGCTGGGCCAATGTTTCCAACACTCCGTTTCGCCTCTACAAGCAACACGACCACGAGGGCGGCACCCGTTCACCTCTCATAATATCATGGCCCCACGGTCTGGCCCACGGCCTGGCCGGTGACCTATCTTACCAAGTGGTGCACGTCATGGACTTGATGCCGACCCTGTTGGAGGCCGTAGGAGCCGATCCCAGTTCCCCCGAGGGAATGCTACCTTTCGAGGGCCGATCCTTTCTACCCCTGTTGCAGAGCCTCCCCGAAAGATGGCAGCCACGCCGGGAGCTTTACTGGGCTCATAGCAGGGGAAAGGCGGCGCGCGTAGATGGCTGGAAACTGGTTTCCGAAAACAAAATGCCCTGGGAACTCTACAAGCTCCCCGAAGATGGCACCGAACTGCGCGATCTTTCCAACGCCATGCCCCAAAAGGTAACCGAACTGGCCAAAAAACACGCCGCCTGGAGCCAGCGAACCAATCCCACCGAGACCGTCCCTTGAATTGCCGTCGAGGCCTGAGGTTGATTTTCGACATGTCCCCAGATTGAAATCAATGCCTGCCCGCTCTTCCGTCACCTTGAGTATTTTGTGGCAACAATCTGCGGCTCAAGACAGCGACCCTGTTCCGGCAGAAACCGGACACCTGTCCTGCCATAGCCCTTGGGCGAAGGCGGACAGGTCCTACTGTAGTCTTTAGACGAACCAGGATCAAACGAAGCGTTTTTATTTCCAAATAGCCGTGCCTATCCGCGTTTGACCCCTTTTGCTCCAAACTACTACCACTTGAAAGTATTGGTGAGCACCCAGGTTTGAGGGTTGCCTCGGCTGATTCTACTGGTGATCCCCGCCTGAGGATTGTCTCGATGGGCGACTCGTTGGGTTGGGAACGGATCTTCGTCTCCAAGATTTCTCAGATTTAACTGGATCTTCCAGTCTATCTTATTGTTGAACAGCTTCTTTGAGTAGGAGGCGTGCAGACTTACATTGAGGATGTCATAACCGTAGAATGGATTATTAACGTCCGGGATTAAACCAAGCTCCGGATCGTCCCTGAATGGGAATCCAATGGCACTCTTGTCGCGCCATACTACGTTACCTCCCACCGCAACGCCTTTGAGATTGCCCTCGGTGAAGCTATAATTGGTCAGGAATGTCGATTTGTATCTCCGCTCATTGTTCTTGAAACCTCCCGCTTGGGCGAGGAGAAGATCCACAGCGATGATCATATCATCGTAAGCCTCCTGCGCGGTAATATTTTCGTTGTCCGGAAGAGGGGCATCCGGGTTTGCCAGCCAGGCCGAGCGATTTTCCTCGATCAGTCTTTGCGTTAAGGGAGCGACATTCGAGTCGAATGTCTTATAGTGATCCAATCCAAACATGACGCGCCAATTCTGGCTCAAATTCGCCGTCATCTGGAACTCCCAGCCCTCAGAAGTCAAATCCCGCGTGTCACTTCTATTGAAGTCATCCAAATCATCTCTTCCAATCAGGTCGAAGAGATCGCCCATGGGATTGTTAATGTCGTTGTCCCGGAAGGTCGCATTATTCGCAGTCACCTCGAAAATGGTAAAGGAGCCGCTGATTCTACGATCAAACGCCCCAAAACGGACGCCTATGTTTTCGCTATCGCCCGTTCTGGGGGGTGGCAGGGACCCATCCAGAAGGACGCCAAAATTCTGAACGGCAAATGAATCCGATTGGTTAACGAAAAACGAAAAGAAGTCCAATGCTCCGACATTTTCCAGGGCATGGAAAGTTATCCCGCGATTGATCGTGTCCGGTGTAATACCGGAAAGGTCCGGATTTAAAGCATAACCTTGCTCACGAGCCGTGGTTCTTGGGATATGGACGTATTTGGGAGTATTGCCGATGTCCCTCTTGTCGTACTGGGTGATCTCGTCCTCGCGCCAACCCAGAGTTCCCACGATTCTATCGTTCCACCAGCGGCTTTGCCAGACGAAGAGGAAGGAATCGATTTCGGTGCGGTTGACCGTATTGTTATTGGGTTGATTCACCCATTGAAAATCATTGCCCGGGATTTCATTGAGCCGCCGTTGGAAATCGCGCGCATCGGTTGGGCCGGACCAAGTGCCTTTCTCAGGATCGATATAGGTGATGATCCGGGCATAGTTATCGGGGTTATTTGCGGACGGATTGATCGGGCGGGATCCCTCCCGAGGTGTCTGATTGACCAAACGGCGCCGGTCCCAATAAAACTCGTCCACATTCCGTTCCGCCATCAATACGAAGTCGTGATTTCCGAGCCAACCCATGTCATTTTCTTCAAAATCATGCGATAACGATCCCGCCAAACGTTGGGCCCGCAGATATCGCTCCTGGTCCAGGAAAAAACTCAGTTGCGATTGCGCATAATATTTTCCGAATTCGGGGTTGGGAGTGACGCCGTCGTCCAATGTGGTATTCGCGTCTACATAAAGGCGAGGGTTGCCCCCAGCGATGAACTCGTAATCAATGGATTCAGTATTAGCCGCGTACTCGAGGTGGATTTTCTCGTTTACCTCGTATTGAATGGTCCCTTGGACGTTATGGCCTCCTAACATCTGAATACCAGATGCGCCGAAGTGGTTGAAATCGAGCGGCAGAAAATCCACCGGCAAAGCGGCGGGAGCGCCGGTAATCAAGTTGTTGCGGGCGCCTCTGGCAAAGTTTCTCATGTTCATCATCCTGACAGAGCCATCTGAACCTTGAATCATGGCGTACTGATTCGCCCCGGTGAAACGGGCAAGCCCATCGGAGTAGGCGCTATTGGGGACTGATTCGGAGGAACTGACAGATACGCCAGGCCTTCCCGCGTTAATCCACGGTGTGACTTCGTCTCTGGAGATGGATGGGCTCACCGCGGCCCGCACCCAGTCAAAGTTCTCGGCGCGGACCTTTACCGAGAGCTTCTCAAGCGGCCGGTATTGAATCGCCAGGTAGGATCTTTCCTGGTCCTGAAAACCCGGCCTGATCCAGTTTTCCTTATCCTCCAAAAGGAAGGCGCCTCTAATCGCGAGCTTATCGTCGACCAGAACGCGATTTACATTCAGTTCGTGCCGCCAGGTGCCATACTCGTCAGTGCGGTTCCGGTAGAGATGCGTATCATAAAAGACTGCATCCTGAGTGGTGCGGTTGATAAAACCCGCCGTATCCCGCGTAACGCCGAAAAGCACGGAATTGGGCCCGCGAGAAAATTCGAAGCGCGAGGCGTTGAAAGTGTCCGACGGAATATTGGTGCGGAACTGGTTGCGAACAATGTTCTCAATTTGAACACCCCGAAATATGGTGTTGTCACCCCAATATTGGAAGCGCGCATTCGTATCGTTAATTTGCGTATCCGATCTTTCCGCGCCTGGGGTAAAGATCAGCATATCGTTGACACTGGAGAATGCGGTGTCCTCCCAAAATTCTTCCGTCAACGCCGTCACGGTAAGCCCCAAATCCCTGAATGGGGTGTTCAGTCGGGTTCCCGACAAGGTGTTCTGGGCTTCGTAACCTTGGTCGCCCTCGACGGATACTTCAAAAGGAGAAAGGACGAAAATATCATCTTCATCCGCTTCCTGGGCCTGTCCGCCTACTATTCCAAGGGTTAATACGGCGGCCAACGCGGTTAACCAATTGCTTGTTTTGGAACTTTGCAGCGTTGAGAAGTCAGGTTGATTCAAACCTGTCTCTTTATTTGTAGTCTTATTCATGTTGGATTCAGTTTGATTGTTGGTTATTGGTTTGAGCGCTAATTCCCCTTGATCGTCCGGATTTGGGATTGAGCCGCTTTCGCGTCGTACTGCGAAAGCGGTCGTTTCCTCATCCTGGATCACGACCAGCGGGGTACCTGCCAGAAGCAATTCGAGCGCCTGGCGGGGGGAATAAAATCCAAGAATTGCCGGCGTTTTGACGGTGCGAGCCACTCTCGGATCGAACACGATATCCACTCCGCTTTGATGGGCGACCTGTTTGATACTGACGATGGCGAGACCTTCGGGAATATCGAATGCCTGTTTGCCTTCGTCTGCGTAGGCAAAGGCAAGGAAGTAGTGACACATCATCACGATAACCACCAACCGTTGACAGATCCTGCCAAGGTCCCGAAAACCGGAAATGCGCCGAACAGAACGTATCATCAATAAGCATAGGAGCACGCGCCATGCTCCATACAACGTTTGAGTCTATGCATTTCGCTAAAAGCTCCTGGAAAACCGTTCGTCTTTATGGCGGTTTTTCGAAATGGCCCCCTCTGACAAAAAGCGTTTAAGGCATTCTCAATACAATCTCATCTTGCGCGACGCGATCTGCCTTCAAATCAAAGGTAAGCTCCAACAGGCGCGTAAAGGCCAACACATTATCGGATCTGAATGTCGCCTCGATGGGCATCGTTTCCAACTCCTCGTCGGAGAGAACAATCTGAATCGTATTTCGTTTGTTAAAGGCTGTTAAGACATCCCCTAGAGGGGCGTCGTTGAATTCCAAGGTCTCCGGTTTCCAGGACAGTAACTGAGCGAGTTCGTCGTAGGTGTGTGTCTCCACTACCGGGACTGCGTTCAAAGCGCCCTGTCTAAATGAAGTGGCTTGGCCGGCGTCCAATTGCTCAGAAAACGACAGTGCGGCGCTTCCGGGCTCATTCTCAGATACTGTTCTGCTGAAATGTATCCGCCCCTCCGTCACAATCACGAATACCCCTTCATGATCCACCCGCACGTTGAAGGCAGTTCCGACGGCCCTTACTTCCGCGCCTCCCGCATATACGAAAAATGGACGCGTTTCATCTTTTGCCACGTGGAAATGTGCTTCACCCCGGTGCATCCAAACCCGCCGGTAGGCATCCGTTAACCTGACTTTGGCCCGTGCGCCCTCATTCAGCTCGAGAATGGTTCCATCGGAAAGAATTCGTGTCTCATAGGTGTCCACTACATACCGGCCTTCAAACTCTACCCGTTCCTTTCCGTCTATCAGACCTATTCCAACCCAAATCATCAGACCCAGAAGCAATACGGCTGCCAGGCTGAGTATGGCCCGGGAAAGCTTTTGAAAATCGGGCTTCGATCTACCTTGACCCATCCTTGCCGGTTGAGCTTCAAATTCCTCAACCTCTTCTGTCTCCTCCAGAGTAGAAAATCGCGCCCATGTTTGCTCGTATAACTCAAATCGCATGCGATGGCGCGCATCCTGCCCCAACCATTCTTTTATTTCCCGAGCTTCGCGTTCAGATAGTCCGCGGTCACGTTTGACCAACCAATCAGCCGCCTCTTTGTCGATCCGCTCTTCAGCTCTTCTGTTTTTATTTTCTTCCGACATTCCGGCTCATTCCATCTTCCTCAAATTTCTCAAAGAATTCCGAACACTTCCGCAGCCCAATGGTCAATTGAGCCGATACCGTATTGCGGGATAGTCCCAAGGTTTCGGCGATCTCCTTTTGCTGTATTCCGTATATCCTCCGCATGGTAAATATCTCCCGGCATCTTTCCGGAAGGGATTGGATTGCTTTTTTCAAAATTTCAAATTCCTGATTGCGCGACACCATCTCGGGAACAGACTCGCTCAATCGTATAACGTTCGATTCCTCCAAGTGCGCTATAGGTTCGGCCAGATATTTTGATTTTTTCCTCAGGTAATCGATCGCCAGGTTTCGCGACACTTTGAACAGGAAGGCCTTAGGTGAATACAAAACCCCCCGGTCTCTAGCCTTTATCGCACGTAAGAACGCTTCCTGCACGATATCATCTACGGCGCTGCCCAAGGAAAACCTGTCTTGCAACCAGGACCGCAGCATGGATTCGTGCGGTTCTATGTTTTTGCCATACCAGTTGGAAAGCTCTTTATCCTCGAGTGACATGGTGGACTGAAGTCAAAAGTAACATTGGCAAATTTACCATGAAATAAAGGGCTCACGCGGAGGCGCGGAGACGCGGAGAGAGTTGGACGACATCACCGGAGCGGTGGTGGACGCGGCGGTGAAGCTGCACCAAAGCATGGGGCCGGGACTGCTGGAGACCGTTTATGAGGTAATACTTGCCCGCGATTTGACGCGAAGAGGATATGCGGTCGAAAGGCAGAAAGTGATTCG
>JAABVD010000152.1 GCA_014529615.1 Opitutia bacterium | reverse complement strand
GGTTCAGGAATGAGCGCGACCCGGATAAGCCGTTTTTTCTCTGCCATCAATTCAAGGCTCCCCACGATTACTTCGAAAACGCCCCACGTTATCAGAGTTACCTGGCCGACGTGGAAATTCCGGAGCCTCAGACCCTCTACGATGTGCCGGATACCTGGGGCTCGATAGGGACGCGAGGGCATGAAGATGAATTGACCCCTCACATCGGGACCTCAATAGGGAGCCGAAATCCGCGACGGTCCTACGCCACGCATCTCTTTGCCAAATTTCCCGAGGAATATCCGGAGGATTACGATCCCGAAAAACTGAGCGAGATTGAAACAACGGGCATTTCCTACCAGGCCTACCTGAAAAAATACCTGCGTTGCGTGAAGGGGGTGGACGACAACCTGAAACGGCTTTTCGACTACCTGAAAGAAGAAGGTCTCTACGATAATACCTTGATTATCTACACGGGCGATCAGGGTTTCTGGTTGGGTGAAAAGGATTTCCAGGACAAGCGCTGGGCCTACGATGAATCCCAACGCATGCCCCTCATCATCCGGTATCCTGAAGCCATTCCAGGAGGAATCCGCACCGACGCCATTATAGAAAATGTGGATTTTCCCGCTCTCATGCTGGATTACGCGGGGGCGGAAATTCCCGAGGGGGTTCAGGGTAGATCCTTTCGCCAAATCTGCGAAACCGGTCGCGAGCCCCCCGGTTGGAAGGATGCCGCCTACTACCGTTATTGGATGCACATGGCCCACCATGACAATCCCGGGGAAATGGCCATGCGCACCAAGGATTTCAAGCTCATCTATTTTTACGGCTGCAATTACGAGGGTGGATATCAAACCCCTCCGGGATGGGAACTCTACGACCTGCGGCGCGACCCGCACGAACTGAACAACGTCTATGGCCTGCCCGCCTATGCCGAGGTCCGGGATCGGCTCAAAGCCAGATTTGCCCAACTGCGCCGGGATATCGGGGATGATGGCTCACATTTCCCTTTGGTTGAACGTGTCGTTCAGGAGTTCTGGGACTACGATGCGGCCGACAGAGAGAAGGCCATTCGGCTTTCGCGCCAATTTCGCAAGATCCGTGAAGCCGAGTTGAAGAAGGCGGGGAAAGGGTAAATCCCTCTCCGCACTCTTGTGAGATTCCGATTTCTCCTAAATTGAATGTATTTGGATGCTCCCGCCTGAAGTGCGGGCCTTGAGAGTGGGACCACCCGAGTTGAGCTGTCCTTGCAGAGATGAGCGTTTCA
Source organism: Opitutia bacterium (assembly GCA_014529615.1). Taxonomy (GTDB): domain Bacteria; phylum Verrucomicrobiota; class Verrucomicrobiia; order Opitutales; family UBA2995; genus JAABVD01. The sequence continues at coordinate 5,579 of JAABVD010000152.1, read as the reverse complement.
ACTCCGGATTCGAGAGTGTAAGGTTACTTTTCACACCGCCGCCGGATGTGGAAGCATCAATCCGGAGGTTTGCATCGGGACTGACTTTTAGGTGAATGCTGCCCCCGGATGTCCTGAGGGAACAATCCTTATCGGGTTGCCCAACCATCACAGCTTGGATACTTCCGCCCGAAGTGCTTGCGGTGATGTTTCCTTTTACACTACCCAATTCTATCGAACCTCCTGAAGTGGATACATCGGCGTTGCCCGAATGATCGCCTACATGAATTCCCCCACCCGAAGTCCTCGCGTTCAGGTGTCCTTTCACTCCATTTGCCTTGATCCGCCCACCGGAAGTGCGCAAATTCATCGCGCCATGACTGTCGCCTACAGTGATTCCGCCGCCCGAGGTTCGAGCAATTGTATCGCCCGTCACTTTGTTAACTGAAATACTGCCACCGGAGGTCCTGAGGGATACTATACCGGTAAGGTTCTTGAGGTGGATTGCGCCACCGGAGGTTCCAGCATCGAGGTTGAAATGTCGTGGTAACCGGACAGTCGTCTTAAATTGAAGGCTCTTCCTGCCTCCTCCGAAAAGCCCCAGAATACCGTTGATTGGATTCTTGTACTTCAACTCGGCAGAAATATCGTTTCCGCTTTGGTTAAAGTTCAATTCCAGGCGATCCAATTCCTTTTCAAAGGCCTTCTTGTCTCCATGCTTCAAGGAACGCGCAATGGAGATTTTTACGTCTGAACCATCGTAGGTATCGATGTTCAGGGAGCTTTTCTCGAAATCCAACTTCAGGAGTCCGACTCCGTCGGTTGGAAATGACTTTTCCACCGTGTCTTGGTAACTGCCCATCAGTGGAGAAATGAGAAGAAGGAAGGCGAGAAGCGAATTCCACTGCCCAAAAAACGAACGTTTCATAAGTGTCATAAGAATATGGAAATTTTAACAGTAAGACCCGGGAAACTCTCCGGAAGTTACAAGAAAATACTGAACTCACCTCGGCAACCTTTACCTGCAGGTTATGGCATTGTCCCTTGACCTGCTGATTTCCGGCTGAATCCGGCCAACGCCTTTGGTGAGATCACGAAGTGCAATAATTCATCCAATGCGAAGCAATGGATAGTGAGGGATTGACCAGCCTCAGACACTTTGGCGATTCTTATAAATCATTGTAACTACTCAGGTATCTTGAACAATCGTCTGAATGGCTTTTGCAACCTATTACGAAACTGCAGGAGGGGGTTTATCCCCCGATCCTCCAAATGGCCTCACCGCAATCGGGGGATAAACCCCCTCCTACAGTTTTTAACCAATAGCTCAGAACCTATCCCAAAACCCTTTTCCCCATTCCTCATTCCAAATTCGCGCGCCACAGCGCGCCTCCCCCCTCCCTCCACCATTCCTCCATTCCATCACTCCACCTTTCTCCCCGCGCCCTTGGGCGCATTTCTTCCCCTCCTCTGTGATCTCTGCGACCTCTGTGGTTAATCCCTCCTGATTCATTATTTCCGATGATCCCGGTTATGGAGACCTGAGTTGTTATAAATCAATTACCTAGGCACTTCGCTTTTAGATGTGTTGTCTCTTGGATACTCGGTATGCGTTTTACCCGAATTACCTCCTTCCTCCTTTACACTGGATTTGCCCTGCAAGGGCTGATGGCCGATTCACCGGACCCACCAGGAATTGGAAATCCATCAAACTCGCCCGCCGGGAACCCCGACACCGGAAGTCCTCCCGAGGTATACGTCATTGGCGGGGAAGGTGTTGAATTGGGAGCCTATCCCTGGATGGGAGGCCTGATAAGAAACACCCCTTCCAATGATTTGCTGTTTTGCGGTTGCACCGCAATTGATCGTTATTGGGTTCTCACGGCCGCTCACTGCGTGGATGATGGCAGGAGGCCCGAGGACTTCAGAGTGTTGTTTGGTTCCGGCTTTCTCGGCAATCGCCCTGAGAACCAGTTCTTCGAAGCCGATGCCATCATCATGCACCCCAACTATTCCTCGGTGTATGATTTGGGATTCGATATTGCCTTGGTTAAGCTCAAAACCCCATTGCCCGAATCCCATCCCATCCTTCCTTTGATAAGCGATCCCAGCCTGGAAGGAGATGGGGAACCCGCTAAACTTGTGGGTTGGGGGTCAACCAATTATGATTTTCGGAACCTGATGTACCCCAATTTTCTACAAGAAGCAGATGTGCCGTTGATTAGCCGGGAAGTAGCCAACGGCCCCTCCTATTTTCAAGGATATGTTACCGAAAACATGTTGGCGGCCGGGAGCCTGGACCCGTACGCCTCCAGCCATTTTGGAGATAGCGGCGGCCCGTTGTTGGGGTTTAACAACCAACTGAACCGATGGGAGCAAATCGGGACGGTCAGTTTTGGGTCCGGATGTAGCAAAGAAGATAATCCGATTGGCGTTTACACCCGACTTTCGCAAATGAAACCCTGGATAGACGGCATAATCCGGGACAATTTCTTCAATTGGGTGAGGGAGAATGGCATCGATCCATACGATGATGAAGATGGCGATAATCATGCTTCCCTCACGGAATACTTGTTTGGACTGGACCCCGCCGTAGCGGATGCCATCACCTGGCAACCCCGATTTGAGACCGATATGGCAACGGGGCGTAATGCGATCGTATTGCCGGTCAAGTTGAGAGGGAATGACCCCAAGCTCGATTTTCATTTTGAGAAAAGCCTGGATATGAATGCATGGGATGGCCTGGAATTATCCTGGGATCAATTTGCCCGGAAGCATTTTCCGGAAACTGGGGATATCCTCTATCAAATCCCCTTGGCTTCGCGTTCCGACCCAGAGGGATTCTATCGGCTGAGGCGCCAGGATTTTAGCGGTATTCTCTACGGACCCTATCCCTTAAGGGTTGGTTCGAGCGCATTCGGCCAGTTCAACCATGACCTGGAACCGGCGGGGATTACCCGTTACGATTATTTCATCGATAATCTGGGTTTATCGGAAGATATCCGATTGGCCGTTGTTTCGGACGTGACATCGCCTATCCGATTGCGCGTCGTCGATATGGAAACCGGAAAGGTGAAATTGGAAGCCTTGGGCGATGCCACACCCGGTTCAAATAACCGTTCGGCCATAGAGGGAATTTTCTCGCCCGAGCGGGGCAAACAATACCTCGCAAGGATTGAATCCACTCAACAAGATCAAGCGCAGAAGTTTACGATTAACGCGGACAGGGGAGGGGAAGAGATGGTCCTGTATCCGGGAAGAGAACTGGATGGTTCGCTAACCCCGGCGGACGCCCCTTACAAACGACCCAACCATTTTGCCGACACCTATCGCGCCGAGTTGGAATCGCAGACCAATTACCTGATTGAGGTAAATTCTGAGGCTTTTGGTCCCATTATCCTTGTCCGGGACCTGACCACGCTCGAACCTGTTCAGGAGGTGTATGAACGTTACCTGGATGTAACGGAATATGTTTGGATCAGAACCGGCATGGAACCGAACATAGAGGTAACGGTAAGTTCGGGGGATCCACATGAACAGGGCGCTTATTCCATTGAAGTTCACGCCTATTCCGAACGGAGTTCCATACTTCCCGGGGAGTTTATCCCCCAGTTTTTCAATTCCAGTGACCAACAGGATATCCTCTTTGGCAGGACTCTTTACCTGGATCACATTAATTTGGACGTGGAAGGGGTCGATAATTCGGTAACCGTATACGTCATTGGTTTTGACAGTTTCAGGCCTACTTTTCAGGTAGTGAATTTTACGGATGAGAGTATCCTTACGACCCAGTGGGCCTTCTGTGAGGACAGATCTTTCAGCTTTACTCCGGAAGCGGATAAAACGTATGCGCTTCGGGTTTATGCGAGCGAATCCCAATTGGGGGAAAATTACTGGGTCTACTTGATTGAAAACAATGAAACGTCGGCGGTCCCATCTGTTCTCGCCGCCAATCCCCAGAGAGATTGGACGCCTGTTTTGGCTGGGAGCGAAGATTTGGAAGCGATTCTCGAAGTTAGGAAGGGCAGAAGAGGGAATTAGGAATTGGGATGGAGAAAGGCACAGAGGCACAGAGGCACAAAGGCACAAAGGGGGAAGCGCCCTCAGGGGCGAGAACGGGGCGGCCCGTCCCCTTTAAGTCTTCGATAATACTTCCTTGATTTGCATAAATTTTTTTGCAGAGTATCGTCCTGAATGCAATTCGAGTATGACCCTGAAAAATCCATGTCGAACAGCCAAAAACACGGCATCGATTTTATCCAAGCCCAGGCGCTTTGGCTTGATTCGAATCTGTTCATTCTGCCTTCCCGCTTCCTCGATGAATCCCGTTATATTGCCATTGGCAGAATCGGCGTTCGATATTTTACAGGCATAATCACCGAGCGTGAGGATAAGATTCGCCTAATTAGCGTCCGACATTCCCGTAAGGAGGAGATAAAACTATATGAGCAAAACGAACAAAAATAACCTGGAAGGGCGCTTTGACGCCGATAAAAACGTCTTGGATTACTTCGAGACTGAAGTAGTTTTAAACATCGAACGGTTGGCGGACTTGGCCCCTATACTGAATTTGTCCGCATTGGCCCGAGAAGCGGGCATCAATGTACAAACCCTACAAACCAAAATACGTCGTAAAACTCCTTTAACTGGAGAGGAGACGGCCGGTTTAATCGGGGCATTGAAAAAGCGCCGCTTAGCTACCCTTGCGTAGTGGAGGAGAAAACTGACCACCTTCTTCCAGATGGCACACCTCTGATGAAGGGGAGCCTTAACCCGCATTTCTCACAAATTTTCTACTGCGCTCCGAAATATCGGTACTGGTCTTCATCCGCGCCTCTGCTCGAAGCCCACACCAACACTCGATCTTCGTTTGCTCGCTACGAATTTTGTGAGAAATGCGGGTTAAGAAAAAGTGTTTCGGTATTCGAGGATTTTTTCCAGGAATTGGGTGGGATCGATGGCGGGGTCTTCGGCCAGGGCTTGCTGATAAATTACGGTGGATGGGGTCAACCCCGGTATGGTATTGGCTTCAATTACGAGGAGATTACCCTTTTGAACTTCCATAAACGCGTCGATCCGGGCGAATCCGTTGATACCGAGCTTTTGAGCGACAAATTCTATTTTCCGTTGTGCGCTATTCCAGGCGGTCTCGGCCACCCAGGGCTCCGGGGGTGGAGTGATATTTATACCGGTTCCTCCTTGGAATTTTTCCTCCAGGGAAAGGACTTGGCCGGCAGCGATGGCAATGCTGGGTTTCAGGGCCCTGATTTCACCGTGCTTGCCCAACACCCCCACCGTGATCGCCACCCATCCGGATTTGGTATTCCAGTGAAGTTCCCTGCCACGAATAGTCGGTTGGTCGCTTTCTACAAAGGTTTCGAACAGGAGGAAATCGGGAATTTGACGGGGCAATTCCACGGTGGAGGCAACATAGGTCATAACACCGGGAGGAATCCTGTCGGCGCCCTTTCCAATCATCTTCAGGTAATGGGCCAAATCTTGCCAATTGGCCAATCGAACCACCCCGGATGAACACCCATCGGCCAGTGGTTTGACGATGGGGGTTTCGGATTTCAAGGTTTCGACGAGGGTGTTCGATA
>JAABVD010000151.1 GCA_014529615.1 Opitutia bacterium | reverse complement strand
GTAAAGCCCCTCCTACAGTTTCGTGATACGATATAAACATTCATGCGGACGATTGCTCAAGATACCTGAGTAGTTACGAATAAACATTATCAATCCATCTCATGAGTATACAGCCAGTGATAATAAGTTTGTTTGATAATGCAAAGAAATGCATCCGGTTGCCGGAGGTGCCCCTATGCCAAAAGCATTATAAAGCGCAACTCACCCGTAGTTGCCAAGATGAAAGAACCCGGGTATATCGATGATGAAAATAAATTACCTTTTGCTTGATTAAACGGGCTCAGAAGTCTCAAAGCCGAACCCTGGTCGGTCACTCGGTCGCATGTATATTCCTTCGGGGCCGCGCGTAATCCCGTTTTCTTCCTCAAATCGATCGTAAACTTCCTTTGGGCCACCGGGCCATGGCAGGAACATTTCACACCAGGGCGTATTTTCATTGGCAAACACGAAGTGTGCCGCCCCACCCCGCCAACCGCCGTGAGGAATTACTGGTGTATTGTGGGCTCGAGCGAGCGCATCGATCCAACGAAGCTCGGTCAGACCGCCGCACCAATTCATATCCGGTTGCCAGATATCCGCAGCTTTGTGTTTGGCCAGTAACTCGAAGCCAAATCGCGTTGACTCGTGTTCGCCCGTCGCCATGTGAGTGGAATTGACGCGTGCATTCAGTTCGCCCATTCCGGTATAGTCGTCCGGCATGAGGCATTCCTCCATCCAATAAACGCGATAGGGCTTCAATCGCGCTGCCAACTTTTCTGCATAGGGAACCGTCAAAGCCATCCAGCAATCGAGCATGATCTGGCCGTCGCTTCCGAGGAGTTGGCGGGCACGCTCTACCAGCGCTTCGTTCTTGTCCAAGCCTTCTTCTCCATCGGCGGGGCCGTGGGGAAGCGCGAGTTTAATCTTTTTGAACCCGAACTCGACGGCCTGCTCCATGTTGTTGCCGGTACAATATGTGGGCACGCGATTTCTTGTTGTGCCACCTAACAGTTCGTAAACAGGAAGTTTCAATGCTTTGCCGATAATGTCCCAGAGGGCGTTGTCGACGGCGCTGAGGGCATGCACAACCAAACCTTTTCGCCCGTAATAAACCGTGCCGCGCCACATGATGTCCCACAAACGTTCCACCTGAAACGGATCTTCACCCAGTAACAGCTTGGGCAGATGCCGCTCGACCACGAAGGAAGCGCCGGGACCCCCATAGCCGTAGCCCGTAATTCCCTTGTTGGTCTCGACCACAACCGATTGCGGCCCGAGATCATCGGCAAAGAATGTGGAGCGCCGAGGTTTGAATCGGGCATAGATGGATAACGGATTCGCGATTTCGACCCGGGACGTATTCCATGAACCGGGCGTCGGTGTATATTCGGGTAGCGGACGTTTCGGAACCAGCTTTGCAGCGCGGATTCGAGTGATTTCAAGCCCGCTTTTCTCCTTCAGGAAAGGTAGTTGTGGAGGTTCAGGGAAACGATCTTCAGCTTGGGCGAATATTCGGCTATGGCCCAAAGCGCATGCTAAAGCGCCAGTTGCTGCTGACTTGACGAAAGTGCGACGATGCATGGAAGTTCCCATTACCAATTCAAGCTGAATGATCCATGTTGCTTTGATCTTCTCCAGGGTTTGTTTCAAGTTTTTTCGCCCGATAATCAGGATCCCTCGGGCTGGCCAAGACAATTTTGCCTCGATAGTCCTCCCCGAAAAGGGCCCCAAATGGATGCCCTGAATGGACGGATTTTCCCACTAATTCTTATTTTAACCTGTTAAAATATCAATTTTTTGATTAATCAACCTTGACTTTTATCAATTTTCTTATGGATCTAAGGCTTGATGAAACGCAAAGCGTTGGAATACCTTAGTGAATGGAAAGACCGGTCTAATCGAAAGCCGCTCCTCGTGCGGGGAGCACGGCAAGTGGGTAAAACCTTCCTGGTTCGAGACTTCGCCTCAAAGCATTTCGACAATCTGATCGAGCTGAATTTGGAATTGCATCCCGAAAAGGCCGATCTCTTCGCATCGAAGGACATGGAGGAGATTCTCAGAATGCTCGCGCTGGATTCAAACGCTCAAATCAGGCCGGGCAACACTCTCCTGTTTATCGACGAAATCCAACGAAAGCCAGAGGTTATCGCTTTACTCCGATATTTCTATGAACTGAAGCCCGAGCTACACGTCATCGCGGCGGGTTCGCTGCTCGAGTTCACGCTCAGCGATCACGACTTTTCCATGCCGGTGGGTAGAGTCGAATACCTCTTTCTCGGGCCTCTCGACTTTAACGAATTCCTTGAGGCTCTGGGAGAGGATCGCTTCCTTTCTTTCCTGAGATCCTGTGAGCCCAACGATCGAATTCCATCATCGATTCACCAGTCGCTACTGCGCTTGCTCAAGCGCTATTGCATCGTCGGCGGGATGCCTTCGGCCGTTCGGGAATTTAGAAACGGTGACGACTACAAGCTCGCTCATATGGAGCAACAATCCATCCTCCGAACCTACCAGGACGACTTCGCCAAGTACCGGAAGAAGATACATTTTCGCAGACTTCAAACCGTATTTACCTGCATTCCCAACCTGGTTGGAGAAAAGCTGAAATACGTGAACATCGATCGAAACGAGCGGGCCAAGGATTTGGCCGATTGCATCGAAATGCTGGAAATGGCGCGCGTTATCTATCGCGTGAAACACTCGTCAGGCAACGGGGTTCCTCTGGAGGCCGAATCCGATCGTAAGTCCTTCAAGCCCCTTTTTCTGGATGTTGGCCTCATGTCTGCTGCTCTCGGGTTGAATCCCTTGGAAATCAGTTTGGCGGACGATTTGCTGCCGCTTTTCAACGGGGCGATTGCCGAGCAATTTGCCGGTCAGCAGCTTCTCTACCGAAGAAGACCCTACAACCTGCCAGAGCTTCACTATTGGCGAAGAGAGAAACGGGGAGCCTCCGCAGAGATCGATTACCTGATCGCCCACGGAAGCCGAATCGTGCCCATTGAAATCAAGGCTGGTAAAACCGGATCCCTCAAGTCGTTACACGTATTCGTAGCGGAAAAAGGATCTGGTTTCGCTGTGCGTTTCAATATGGATCAGCCAACGAAAGCTTCAATCCGCCCTTCGATTCAAACTGAAAATCAAACTCCCTATACCCTCATCTCCCTTCCTCTTTATATGATTGGAGAAACCAGTCGTTTCATCGACTTCAGCGATTGACACCACAAATTTGCCTGCCTCTGCGGAGCACGCAGACAGGCCTTAGGAATATCTTGGCGATCTAAACTGAATAAGCCCTGGCTGGGATAATCGCTTGGCATCGTCACCCCACCTGCAGTCAAGGAACTGAGTTATAAAAACACTTGCTATAACTCACATTTATCCATTTTTTGAGCTATATCAAGTCGCGCTTCAACTCATGAAATGGAACTGGCAACGCAAAGACTGGCCGAATTTCAGGTATGATGCCACGGTTTTAACGGAGCTGGAAAACGGGTTTCTAAGGGAATCGGGCACGCTGCTCGGCGCATTCAATCATCTCGGCAGCAAACAGCGGAAATCCATCACCATTGATCTAATATGCGATGAGGCGTTGAAAACTTCGGAAATCGAAGGGGAGTTTCTGGACCGCGAGAGCCTGCAATCTTCCATCCGCAAACAACTTGGGCTCCAAGCAAACGGGAAAAAGATCCCGCCTGCCGAACAGGGCATTGCTGAAATGATGGTCGATTTGTATGAAAATTTCGACACGACTCTCGATCACAGGATCCTCCACAATTGGCACCGTATGCTTCTGAATGGCCGCAAGGATCTCAAAGAGATCGGGCATTACCGATGCAATCCCGAGCCCATGCAAGTCGTCTCGGGATCCATTCATGCCCCCAAGGTACATTTCGAGGCTCCCCCCTCCGCATCAGTCTTCCGCGAAATGGATGATTTCCTTAAGTGGTTTCAAAAAACAAGAGATGCTATCCCGGTCTTGACACGAGCCGGCATCGCCCACGCCTATTTCGTTTCCATTCACCCCTTTGAAGACGGCAATGGCCGCATCGGAAGGGCTATTTCAGAAAAAGCCATGTCCGAAAAGTTGGGCCAGCCAACGCTTATTGCTTTGGCCCAAACCATTGAAAAAAACAAGAAGGCCTACTACGAAGCCCTTCAAGGCATCAACCGCGCAAACGAAATCACAAGCTGGCTTCTTTATTTCGCAAACACCGTTCTTGATGCCCAAAAGGCGACTATGAACCTCGTCGAGTTCGCGATCGCAAAAGCGAAGCTTTACGACCGACTGCGGGATCAATTGAATGCTCGGCAAGCCAAAGTCATCGCTCGCCTTTTTAAAGAAGGGCCTGGCGGGTTTACAGGAGGTCTGAGCGCCGAGAACCATATCTCGATCACAAAAACCTCACGAGCAACCGCGACAAGAGATCTCTCGGATCTAGTAAGGAAAGGAGCCCTCACCAAGACAGGAGCACTTAAGCACACACGCTACTACCTTAATGTTTAAATTGCTGCCTCGATCCCAAACAAGCTCCTACCCCTCTGCACCATGGGAACCAACTACGCTTTCCGACCAAGTCGTATATAAATCCTGGATACGCTCAATTACTTCCGGATACTCCGCAGCCAGATCTCGGCTCTCGGCAGGATCTTCTCGCAAATTAAACAAGCGGGTGCCCTCTAGCAGTTCTGTTCGGTTGACGATACCCGAAGTTGGCTTTCGAGGACTACGACCGCCTCGATGCAGTAATTTCCAGTCACCGAAGCGCACGGCATAACTGTCCAGTCCGCTGCCTTTAAAGCGCCAAAACAAGGCGCGACTCTGCTCTATTTCCTCAACAGTTTTCGGGATGGGTTCTCCATCCAGGCTTTGAGGCAATTCGATACCAGCTTCCTGGAGACAGGTGGGCAGGACATCGAGTGTTGAAATCGGCCCGTCCCAGGTCTCCCCGGCGTGTGGACCACCCGGTCGGGACAGGATAAACGGAACCCGTATGCCCCCCTCCCACAAAGTAAACTTGCTTCCGGCGAGCGGCAGGTTCCAGGCCCCGGTGGTGGGCGGTCCGCCGTTGTCCGAGAACAAGATCACGACGGTTTTGTCGGTCAGGGAAAATTCCTCCAGCACATCCAGAACGCGCCCGATGTTGTCGTCGAGACAGTTGAGGTTTGCCAGGTAATATTGGCGCATCTCCTGGTCGGTTATTTCGCCCAGCGTAATGAATCGCTTGAACCATGTTTCATAGCTGCCGTCGGTTTCCGGATCGTAGTTGGGGATCTCCCTGACACCAAACTTGTCGAGATAGCGCTTGGGAACCTGATGGATCAAATGGTGCACCGAGTTGTAGGACATGGTGACAAAGAAAGGGTCCTTCTCGTGGCGCTTGAGAAAATCGATCGTCGCATCGGTAAAGATTTCCGTCAGGTAGCCATCCTTGAATTCCTTGTGGTCGCGATTGTACATGAGTGGACCCACCACGGCGCTGTGTCCCTTGGGGTCGGGCGTGCGACCCTCGATATCCTTGGACAGGAGGAAGTAATCGTGGCCGTGGGCGGAGAAACCCAAAAACGCGTCGTAACCGTGATTCAGTGGATATTCGCGGACGCCCTGATCGTGATAGCCCGTGCCGAAATCGTTCTTGCCGAAACGGGCCGTGGCGTAGCCGTTTGCCTTCATGATCTGAGCGATGTTGGGGACACTTTCAGCCATTCCGGGACTCCAGCCGGATTCCGGGTCCCAGCGATGCTGATACCGCCCTGTATGCCATCCGGCGCGTGAAGGACTGCACACCGGAGCCGTGACGTAAGCCTCCGTAAAGAGGATTCCGCGAGCCGCAAGCCGGTCCATGTTCGGCGTGTGGACATCCGGCGCATGGTGCTTGAACGCGCTCAGGTCAGCGTATCCCTGATCGTCCGTAACGATAATGAGAAAGTTTGGAAGGCCTTGCTCTGTCCCTTTCACCCAAGCTGCAAAGAGCAGGACTATGGCAAGGATGGCCAGGGATTCAGTCTTTTTTATCATAAAGCAGTTGAACAAATTGTCAGGTTGTGAATTGGGGCATGCATGTTCCCAGTTTCGATTCAAGGCTCATGACTTCCTTCGACAAAGGGAAAGCCCCCGACCAAAACCCCATGGCCGGGGGCATTCTCCTAACAAGCTACA
>JAABVD010000150.1:9139-13508 GCA_014529615.1 Opitutia bacterium | reverse complement strand
ATGCCATGGTGAGAGCAAGCAGAAGGCCGGGCTACGTTTTGATGAGCTGAGTCCGGTCATGTCCTTGGACCAGGAGGTGTCGGTCTGGTCGTCCGTTCGCGATGTTTTGAACGCCCACGATATGCCGCCTGAAGAAGAGGAGCGTCAACCAAGTGAGCGGGAACGACTGCAAATCGTGGCCTGGATTGACGCGTCTTTCGAGCAAGTTGCCAAACGGCACCGGGCGAATCGATCGTCTCCGATGCGGCGCCTGACTGTCTCCGAATATGAAAACACCCTGCAAGAGCTATTCGGCGCGGCTGTTCCATTCGGGAAGCATCTTCCGGCAGCGCCATTGTCCGAGCACGGCTACTCCCGTGATGCCGCTTTGTTGGGCGTGTCCGCGCTTGAACTTGAATACTTTCTCGATATCGCTCGTCAAAGCGTCGATGATTACGTCATCTTCGGAGGGCATATACCGGATAGCGAGCACTACCTTATCGAATTTGAAGACGTTGTCTATCGCCCCGGCGTGGCAGGAGGATACTCTGTCGATGAGCCTTTGACAGAACAGGAGCTGTTGGAGAAACGACGGGCAAGGGATGCGGGACCGGTCATCTACTCCGACCGAACTCTATTCCCATTGCCAGACGGACCACTCGACCGAAGGTCTGAGGAATTGAACCGGGCGGACCGGCAAAAATTCAACGAACAATTTGCCAGGTTCAAGAGCCACCGGCTTCACAAAGCCGGCGAATTGATCGCTAGATTGCATGTTGCTGCGAAATCAGGTGACGACGGTTCGGCGCCTCGACTTCAATTCAGGGTGGGCAACACCTCGGGCATGGAGTTCGCAGCGCCCATTGAAGGCGAATGCGATGTCACCGCATCCATTGATGAACCGCAAATTTGTACGTTCCGGATACCGTTTCGACACATACCGTCAGCGGCGATAGACGATGATAAGGGGACGAGACTGACGCTCTCCGTGTCCAATGTATCACATGATCCCGATGCGATTTTCGACGTGGTTCCGGAGGGATACAACTACGCTCTGGATAAGCTAGGGCTCATGGCGCGATACCGGAAGACGCTTGCGGATTCGATCTTGAGCAAAGCCGCGATGCGGGAAGCTGGCGTAAACGAGCTTTACCTCGATGCCATCGAAATCGATATCGTGCCGTTCGGACTGGACGTGCAGGCAAGGCTTTGGCGAATCGATGCGCAACGCGCCGCCTTGAATGCCGGCGCCGACGCGCGTGCCGTTGCCAAGGAATCGGTCCAGGCTTTTATGGAGCGTGCTTACCGTCGTTCGATCTCGCCGGCAGAATTGGACGCGATGATGGCGCTCTACGATCAATTTTTTAGTGAGGGCGATAGCTTTGAGGATGCTCTCAAAGAAACGTTCAGCACCGTTCTGATCTCGGACCCTTTCCTATATGTTGCCGCGCCCATTCCATTGGAAGATCATCCCTATATTTCAGAGGAAGAGCGTAGCCAGCTTGCATCCAGGCTTTCCTATTTCCTTTGGAGCGGTCCGCCGGATGATCGCCTGCTCGAACTGGCGTCACGAAACCAACTGAGCGATCCAGCCATACTCGCGACTGAGGTTGGTCGCATGCTTCGAGACAGTCGCGCTCGCCGTTTCAGCGAAAGATTTGCACGTGAGTGGTTACGTCTGGACAAGTTCGGTCTGGTAGCCATCAACCCCGAATTCTATCATAACTATGATGAAGATCTCGGTGAAGACATGGTCGCCGAGACCATCACCACCTTTCAGGAAATTTTCCATGGTGACATGGATGCGCGAGAACTGATTTCATCGGATACGGTGTACGTCAATCAACGCTTGGCTCGCCATTATGGATTGCCGCCGGTTACGGGCGGTGAATTGCAAGCTGTTGCCGTGCCGGATTACAGAACGCGTGGGGGCTTACTTCATCTGGGGGCTATCCTGACCATGACAGCGGATGGGGCGGAGTCAAATCCGATCTACCGTGGTGTCTGGATTCTGGAACGCCTGTTAAATGATCCTCCGCCTCCCCCTCCTCCATCGGTCCCGCCGTTAGAGGCATCCTCGGCAGATTTTGCTCTGCTTACACTCAAGCAAAAGATTGAGCTTCATCGCGAACAAAGCGCCTGCGCGGCCTGTCACGCCAAGATCGACCCATGGGGACTTGCGCTCGAAAATTTTGATGCAATCGGCGCATGGCGTGAAGAAGCCCTGGTGATCAATCCGGACACGGCGGCTCAGTCGTTTTCGCCCGTCGACAGCAGTACTGTTTTGCCCTCGGGCGAAGAAATTGAAGATTCGAACGACCTCGTTTCCTACCTGTCCGGAGAACGGGAAGAAGCGTTCGCGCGCTCCTTGACCTGGCACATGATGACCTACGCACTTGCGCGCGCACCCAATCTTGGCGATGAATCCGAACTGGAATCGATTTATCGCTATTTCCGGACGTCCGGCTACAAATTATCGTCCCTCGTTTTAGCCATTGTGCAAAGTGAAGCCTTCCAGGCCGGGCCCGATGGCCCCATGATGGACCCAACAGATACCTTGCAGGTAATATACCGCCCCGACGGCAACACTTATTAGAAAGAAGAATATGAGTCATTCATCTCGATTCACCCGCCGCAAATTTTTAAAATTCGGATTGGCTGGCCTAACCCTGCCACCACTTGCTTCGCTGCTTGGAGGGCCAAATGTAGCCCGTGCTGCCACGACGGGCAAAACAACGCGACTGGTCACGATCTTTTTCCCGAATGGGGTTTCGCTTCCGCCGAAGGGGCACAGTAGTTTTAATGACTGGCACTGGTTCCCTCATAATCCCGGTTCGGATTATGTGATGACAAAAACGCTCCAGCCGCTGGCCAAGCTTCGCAAAGATCTTTCGATCCTGTCGGGTTTTTCTCATTCCCACCTGCGCACGAATATCACGCATTCCTGCAGCGCGCAGTTCCTGACAGGTGACGACCAGTCGAAGGGCTACAAGAATTCTATCAGCTACGACCAGGTGTTCGCCGGAGAGATTGACGGCGCCACACGATTCTCGTCACTTGCATTGTCTACGGCCGGCGGTACGGGCAGTTTGGGCCGTCCCGCTACCATTTCTGTAAACCGGGATGGCGCCCTGATTCCGGCCTTGTCGGAACCAAAACAGATCTTCGACCGCCTGTTTGTCGTTGACCCGCGTGGCGCGGAAGCGAGAGAGAGGGAAATCGCTCGTGACCGCAGCATTCTGGATCGGGTGAGTTCAAGATTGTCGCGTTTGAATGGGACGCTCGGCGCAGAGGACCGCGATCGCCTCGAAGCCTATTTAACGGCCACCCGAACTCTGGAACGGCAACTCGGGCGTGCCAATGATTGGTTAAATGTTCCCAAACCCGAAGTCGATCCTGGCTTATTTGATTTCGATGCTGAGCCAACACGCGAGCTGGGAACGAACTATGTACGCACGATGTTCGACCTCATCCACATGGCGCTCCTCACCGATTCCACGCGAGTCGTGACCTATCAAACCGCCGTTGAAGGCGGAAGCGATCGGGGCAATAAACTTCCCTACGCGGCGGGTCTTTCACTGCATCATCACCAACTCAGCCATAGCGCGGCACGAGATGAAGGCGGATGGGAGCGTTGGGCAAAGTTTGACCAATACATGGTTGAACGACTCTCGGAATTCCTGACCAAAATGGCCGAGACTCCTGACCCTTTGGCCGAAGGCAGTCTGCTGGACAACACGATTGTGCTTTACGGAAGTGGGACCAGCAAAACGCATGTAGGCAGAAATTACCCGCTGGTTCTAGCCGGCGGCAGGAATCTCGGCCTTAAGCATGGCTCATTCCATAAATTCGAAGAAGAGCGTCCCTTCAATGACCTGCTATTGACGCTCTTGCAACGTGTTGGTGTGGAAGCAGAAAGCTTCGGCGACAGCGAAGGAATCGTTGACCGGATCCTGGTCTGAGGCGCTGGACGATCAATCGGGCTGGAGTAATTGGAGACTCATGTTTAACCCGCATGTCTCACAAATTTTCTACTGCGCTCCGGAATCCCGGCACTGGCGCGGACTTCGTTGGGTTCGCCTGCCCGTGCTCCGCACAGAAGCAGGCGACTTTGCAGGGTGTCGACCCAGCTTCACCCGCTCATCAGCGCGAAGCCCACACCAGCACTCGATCTTCGTTCGCTCGCGACGAATTTTGTGAGACATGCGGGTTAACCTCTCTCAACAGGAGGTTTCCACTACAAACACTGCTCCTCTGTTGTTTGATCATAGTACCAACACTCCGGAACTTGACCTGACTTCAATCATCAGTTAATTTGCCTGGCTTGCCCGTTGTGCAAACAAAGTTAACAGTATCCATTTCCATCGTCAGTCTGTTTCTGCTCCTGCCG
>JAABVD010000150.1:2837-8997 GCA_014529615.1 Opitutia bacterium | reverse complement strand
ATTGAGCCCATCCTGGAAGCAACCTGCTTCAAGTGTCACGGGGAGGAAAAGCAGAAGGGTGATTTCCGTATCGATACTTTGGATCCGGACCTTGCCAAGGGAGTGGACGTGGACAGGTGGCTTGATATTCTTGACGTGTTGAGTTTTGGCGAGATGCCACCGGAAGAGGAGCCGGAGATGGCAGGCGAGGATCGCGGCAAGGTCATCGATTGGCTCTCCTCCGAGATTCAATTAGCATCGCAAATCCGCCGTAGCGAGGGAGGCCATTCCTCCTTCCGCCGTATGACGCGCTACGAATATAACTACGCGTTGCAAGATTTGTTAGGGTTGAACTTCGACTTGGCCAGCGATTTGCCGCCGGAGACGCATTCTGAAGATGGTTTTGAGAATAGTTCCGAGATGCTGCAAATGTCGGTCATGCAGCTTGAGTATTATCGCGAACTGGGCCGTAGCGCGCTGCAAAAAGCCACGATTCGAGGAGAACCGCCGGAAAAGCTCTACTATGGGATAAAAATGGAAGACGGAGTGGAGCAGATTAATGCCCTATCGGAAACAGAAAGGGCGAGAGGGCGAAG
This sequence comes from Opitutia bacterium, assembly GCA_014529615.1. Taxonomy (GTDB): domain Bacteria; phylum Verrucomicrobiota; class Verrucomicrobiia; order Opitutales; family UBA2995; genus JAABVD01. The sequence goes on along the minus strand of JAABVD010000150.1, from coordinate 8,422 downwards.
CCGGGGCTCGACCAATCCTTACTTCAAAAAACTGGGTTCCGATGAGATGACCCGAGCCCGTTATAGGTACAACAACGCGAAATATTCTTATCGGCCAAGCGCGACACCACCTGAGGCGCCTGAAGCGTTTCAATACACCTTGATCCTACCGGCCGACAGTCAGCATATATTCGATCTTGGGGATACGCTTCCGCATAGGGGAACGCTTAGAATCCGGGTCCTCGCGTCCCGGGTTTCAACGGAAGAAAAGCGTCTTCCAGCCCTCCGATTGGAATTCGGCTTTCAGCCAAGTAACAATTCCAGAAGCACTCAACGCATTAGCAGTCACGATGTGACGATTCACGCTCCTCTCGGCCGTTCTCAGTTCTACCAGTGGGACATTCCCTTGAGCGAGTTCCGTCGCAATCCTTATCGCGGAGAGTCGGAACTGGGAGACTTCCCCAACCCGTCAGAATACCTGCTTTTCAGGAATGTGGCTCAAAACGCGGGGGAAGATCCGGTTTCCGGTATCCGGATCGATTATCTGGAAGTAACGGCTCCTTTTTACGAACAGTGGCCGCCCGAATCACATTCGCGCATCTTCATTGACAGTAAGCATAGGGAAAATGAGGAAATCTACGCAAGGGAACTGCTGGCAAATTTCATGCCTCGGGCCTGGCGGCGACCCGTGACCGCAGCAGAGTTGAATCGGCATATGGTCATGTTCAACTCGGTCAGGCCAAAATCCAATGATTTTCAGGAAGCGATGATCGAAGTCCTGGCTACCGTATTGGCTTCTCCAAAATTCCTCTACCTCGTCCAAGTGGATCCGGAAACGAAAGGCGCCGAAAACTTGTCCGACTACGAATTGGCAATGCGGCTCTCCATGTTCCTGTGGTGTAGCCTGCCGGACGAAGAGCTCTTGAAGTTGGCGTCAAAAAAGAAGTTGAAGAATCGAAGCGTCTTGCAGCGCCAAACCCGCCGCATGCTGGCCGATCGGCGGAGTGAGCGGTTTTCCAAACATTTCGTGCGGCAATGGCTCGGCCTGCAACTTCTGGATTTTCTTGATGTGGAAGAAGAACTCTATCCGCAGTTCGACACGGACTTGAGGGAAGCGATGCAGCGGGAACCAATCGCTTTCTTTCGGGAGGTCCTTCGTCAGAACCGTAGCATCATGGATTTTCTTCATGCCGATTACACCCTGGTCAATGAACGGCTTGCCCGACATTACGGAATACCCGATGTTTACGGAAGTGACTTCAGAAAGGTGGGTCTGGATTCGATAGACCACCGGGGAGGACTTATGACTCAGGCGGGTCTGCTGGCCATGAACTCCGATGGCAAAGATTCGCATCCTCTCAAGCGCGGAATCTGGATGCTCGAACGTCTATTGAACGATCCGCCTCCACCGCCACCGCCTGCAGTCCCTGAAATTGACCTTGCTGACCCTGAAATTGCCAAACTCACCCTGAAAGAACGGATCGAGAATCACCGTGATGATCCCGCGTGCTATTCCTGCCACGCGAAAATCGATCCGTGGGGCATCGCTTTCGAAAACTTCGATGCGGTGGGGGCTTGGCGCGATCATATTAACGGAATTCCTGTCGATGCTACCAGCAACCTCTTCAACAACCAGACGCTGAATGGGATAGATGGACTGAAACGTTTTCTACTGACTTTCCGCCAGGACCAGTTCGCGGGCGCGATGGCGCATAAGCTTACTACCTACGCTCTGGGCCGTCCCTTGACCTTCAGCGATCGCGCCGGTATCGACGAAATCACCTCCAACCTCAGAAAAAAAGGGGATCGACTCGGTGATCTGATATCGTTTATAGTTACCAGTGATCTTTTCCTAACGAAATAATTCCCTGAAAGGATCAGCCATGAATACAAGACTTTCTGCCATCGACCGACGTAGATTTCTTCGAGGAGCAGTTGGCTTTGCCCTCGCTCTACCGAGTTTTGAAACGTTTGCCGGCTTGGCCTATCCTGCCAGGCAACCGAACAAGAAACGCTTCGCCAGCTTCTACATGCCGGACGGAGTGCCGATGCCGCTCCGGAAGGATCCCGCTTACCGGGATTGGAGCTGGTTTCCTCATGGATATGGAAGGGACTTCAAACTGACCAGATGTCTCGAGACTCTGGAGCCGTTGCGCAATGAAATGACGGTGCTGTCCGGATTGTCCCATCCTGCGGTTAGGGGCGTTCACGGACATTCCAACGCCGACCAGTTTCTTACCGGCGCAGACACGGGAGGCAGTGGTGATTACAAGAATAGTATCTCTCTCGACCAGGTGTTCGCGGAAGAGGTAGGCGAACATACCCGCATCTCATCGCTGGTCATGTCCACGGATGGAGGAACCGGATCTCCGCGGGGCTCCCAGACCATGTCATACAATAGAAATGGTCGTCCCATCCCGGCAGAGCATAAGCCGAAGCGCATCTTCGACATGCTGTTTACGAAAAGCGACGAAGCCGCTGCGAGGAAACTGGCAATGAGTAACAGCGCCCTGGATCTTCTTTTGGACGATGCCCGTTCTCTGAAGAAACGTTTATCCGCGAACGATCAGGAAACGCTGGATGACTACCTGCAGTCCGTTCGCGATACGGAGGTAAAAGTTGAAAAGGCTAAACGTTGGATCAACACTCCTTTTACGGCGCCGAACGTAGATCACCTGCAACTCGAAATTACTCCGGACGACCCGCGAGATTATCTGCGGACCATGTATGATCTGATTTACCTCGCGTTCAGAACGGACACCACCCGTGTAGCGACATACCAGATTGGGCGTGAAAACGGTGTTGGCATCAGCGATCACCTCGCCAGAGCAGTCGGGTTCAAACTTTCTCATCAACTCTCCCATCAGACGAAGGAACCGGATGGCTGGAAGAACTTCGGCATCTATTGTCGCTTTCTCAGTGAAGAATTCGGTCACTTTGCCAAAAAGCTGAAAGCGACTCCCGAGCCAGGTGGAGAAGGAAATATGCTGGATAATACGCTTCTTTTCTTCGGGTCCGCATCGAGCGCCTTCCATCTCTCTCGCAACTATCCTCTGATGCTGGTCGGGGGATCGAAGATGGGATTCAAACACGGGCAATTTCTCGACTATGCCGGAACCGGCGCCTACCGCGGGGGCTGGGCTCCCGGAGACACGGAGCCGTGGAAAATGAACGCAAACCATGAGGATCTTCCCCTGTCGAATCTCTACGTTACCATGCTTCAGAAATTAGGTGTGGAAACCGGTTCCTTCGCCGACAACACCGCTACGCTTGCGGAAGTGTAAGCACGCATCACTGATACTGCCAAATTTTCATGGGATGGCGCTTGAGAGAACTGTAGGCTGGAAGTTGACTCTCGCAAAGGCGCAAAGGGACGCAAAGAGAGGGAAGGAAAAAACCACAGAGGACACAGAGGCACAAAGGCACAAAGGCACAAAGGCACAAAGGCACAAAGGCACAAAGAATCTTAGCGAACTTGGCGCTCTTTTCGAGAGCTAATCCAGAAGAAAGTTTTAACCACGGATGGGGAGAAGAGTTCGGAGTGCAGAGTGCAGAGTTCAGAGAGAGGAGAAAGGAGGGCGGACATTCCTGTCCGCCATTTCAATTCATAGCACAAGCGGCAAACACGCAGATGGGGAAAGGAAGGAAGAATAAACCACAGAGGCCCCAGAGAGCACAGAGGAGAGAGATCAAGATCAGGATCACGACCAAGATCACGATTATGGGGATGTAAATGCGCCCATCTATTGTCCCGATCAACCGTTTCAAACACGTGCCTTTTACGCCAACGGCGTTAAACTCCGGAGCCCAGCGTCGCGTAGCGCACGCTGGGTCGCCGATCGCCTATATGATTGAACCCCAACGTGGTTCCACAAATCATTTCCAAAAGGCCTTGGGATTGATTCATTGTGGAACCCCGTTGGGGTTCGTTATTTTTGTCCATTTCAACCCAGTGTGCGCTGAGCGACACTGGGCTTTGGAGTGGAACTGCTTTGCAGTTCATTGTAGTGTGGCCTTCGTTAAATGAGTTAACATTCTATCTGGAATAGTTGCGAATTATGAAGCAATCGAAACGCCTGTTTTTTCTTTTCTCCTTTCTTGTTCTGTTCTGCCAGGCAGGTATTTGTGCCGGTATTTTCAACGTTAAGGAATACGGCGCCATCGGAGACGGCGTTGCCATGGACACCGTAGCGCTACAGAAGGCGATCGATGTTTGCTCTGAGGCCGGGGGAGGAACCGTTTGGATTCCAGCCGGGCGCTTTGTCATCGGCACGGTCCAAGTCAAAAGCAATGTCACGCTGTCACTTGATTACGGGGCTGAGTTGTTGGGGAGTCAGAATAAGAAGGACTATCCTATCGACCATCTGCGGCCGGCGCGTGAGGGGAATTCCGAATGCCTGCTCTATGCGGAGGATGCGACCAACATCCGGTTTGAAGGGCTTGGCGTGATCGATGGTCGTGGAACGCCGGAGTTTTTTCCGAAACGGGCGGGCCCCGGTGGCAAAGACGATCGCCCGCGGCTGATCCGCTTCGAAAACTGCGAGAATTTGACCTTCTCCGGCCTGACTTACAAAAATCCGGCCTTTTGGGGGATTCATTTGATCGACTGTCGCAATGTGCATTTCACCGGGGTGACGGTTCGTATGCGGAATAATCACTCGAACAACGACGGCCTGGATATCGACGGGTGCGAAAATGTGCTCATCGAAAACTGCGACATCGTGTCGGGTGACGATGCCATTTGCCTGAAGAGTTCGCTGAACCCATGCCGCAATGTCGTTGTGCGCGACTGTATTGTCAGCAGCGCTACGGCCGCCGTAAAGTTTGGCACCTCATCCTATGGAGGTTTTATCGACGTCGATATCAGCAATTGCTATTTCTACGACTGCCCCATGGGAGCTATCAAGCTGCAGTCCGTCGACGGCGCCCGACTGGAGAACGTATCGATTTCACGTATCGTGATGGAGGACGTGGGCTCGCCGCTCTTCATCCGGCTCGGGAACCGTGGGCGCACTTACACAAAGAATACCAGGACCGGTTCCAACCAAGGGCCGGATGTGAAGCCCGAGGGGGCCGGTGTGGGTAGCATCAGGAACATCCGCATGAGTGACGTCGTGGCCAAGGTATCGTTCCTCGATCGTGAGAAAGCCGCCCGGTCGCCTCACCAGGTTCTTAAAGTCGATGATTCACCGGAAAAAACGGATAAGGAAAAGGCGATGGCGGGTCCGATCATGATTACCGGTATACCGGGGCGCTACGTCGAAGATGTCCTATTGGAAAACATTGAGATTTCCTATCCCGGACTCGGCACGGAAGCCGATGCGAAACGCGAAGTGCCCGAGGATATTGCCCGCTATCCCGAGCAATTCTTTTTCGGGCCATTACCCGCATGGGGCGCTTACATCCGGCATGCGAAAAACGTTACCTTCAAAAATGTCAAAATGAAACTGCGTGAACCGGATGCGCGTGAACGGATCGTTCTGGAAGACGTTGTCTCATTCAAGGACATGGAGTAACAACGAGGAAGAAAATATACTGGGATTAGGAGGGATTAACCACAAAAACCACAAAAGACTCAAAAGGAGAGGAGAGGCGCCCAAGGGCGC
>JAABVD010000150.1:0-2798 GCA_014529615.1 Opitutia bacterium | reverse complement strand
TCATTTATTTCTTAGCGGTCTTTGCGACTTGGCGAGAGCTAATTCAAAAGAAGGTCTTAACCACGGATTTCACGGATGGGCACGGATAGAAAAAATAACCACAAAAGGCACAAAAAACACAAAATTCCCGGATCCTTCACATCCCCATAATCGTGATCTTTATCGTGATCCTGATCTTGATCTCTCTCCCTTCTCCCAGGATTCTCCACATTCCCAAGACATCACCACCTCAACCCGCCAACCCCCCATCGTCAGCATTCCTAATTCCTAATTCCTAATTCCTAATTCCTAATTGGCGCGCCTCGCGCGCCTTTCCCCTCTCTCTGAACTCTGAACTCTTCTCCCTCAACGGTAGAACTCTTGATTCGGATCGAGGCCGCGGGCGCCGTAGACCACAGGAGGAGCGCCTACTTCGAGAGCCCCCAGATCCGGCGCATTGCCATTGAAGTTGTCATTCACGTTGGGAATTACTACCCCGGCGTCCACTGCTTTCCCGTCAGGGTTGAGTTTAAAATTAAGATCTACCGCGTGATAGACGGGACTGGGCAAACCCCTTTCCAATGCGTGGATCGGTTTCTGAAGATCCTCAAAAACATCATAGTCAACGGTTATACCATGTTCTTCAAGACCGCTCGCCTTACTAAGACTTTTTAAGGTCTTAAAGCCTTCCCACTCTCCTTTGGGCGACAACCACATGAATTGGTTTTCAGGACTGTCAGGGCCTTGGTTTGGCCGATATCCGTTATAATCAGCTATCGAATAGGTAGTCAAATAGGGGAATCTGGCAACGTTTGTTGGCCCATCCGTACCCAGGAACAGATTATTCCGGTAGTTCGAGTTCGGGTGTCCGGAACCACTATTGTTTTCCGTAATGAAGGTGTTATGATAAGCGGTAAGACCCGGTACTCCTCCGTGAATTTTCAGGGCTCCTCCCAGGGGCACATTATAGATTATGTTCCTGATATAGTAGGCAGGACCTCCGAATACGGGTTGAGCGCTGATTCCATTCTCAGCGGCGTTTACTCCTCTATTCCGCATGATGCGAATATTGTGCACCCCACCGTCGGCCTCTACGAAATCATCGACCTGGAGGTGTAAATCATTGTTGTAAATATCGATCGAGACCGCTTTCAACTCCTGTTCTTCCTCCGGAGTGCCATAGGTTGAAATGCCGATGGAATCGTGGAAGAAGGCGATGGAATTATGAGCAATTACGTGACCGGAACCATACACTTTGATGCCATAGTATGAATCCAACAGATGGGTTCCATAAGGGATAAAACCTTCCCTGTGAGCAGCCCAGCCGAACAATCGATAACGATCATCCCGACCAATGATGACGTTGTCTTGAATAAGAAAGTTTTTTGAACCGGCATATTCTGTGCGAATGCCCTCGCCAACATTCTCGAAACGACAATTCCGCACGGTCAAATTGCTTGCTCCCGCCAGATGTTTCCTGCCAGCTTCGAAGACCCGATCGGCATTCCTGAAGGTAAGCCCCTGAAAAATATGATGATCGGTAGCCATGACATTAAATAGATTGGCGGCTCCCTGCCCATCAAAGATAACTTCACCATCTCCGGCTGCCTCGATTACAATGGGGCGCTCCGCAGTCCCTTTAGCGGTGAACCAATAGGTTCCATCGAAGGGAATATTATGCCAATCGGGATAGTTGAGGAGAACCCCTTGATAGAGTCCACCATGTATTTTGATGATATCTCCCGGCTCTACTTTATCTTCACCCACAACATACCAATCTCCCTTTGTGTTTTCCGATCCATGATACGCTGAAACAAGACCCGGGTAATTAGGCTCTTCCTTTTCTCCCGTATGATATTGGGAATAGACATGCCTTACTCTGCCTTTACGGTATGCCTTTGGTTCCGCACGGGTGGAAACATTGACTACTTTTACAGCTTCCCCCTCAATTCCATCAGGGTCTTCCATGGTAAAGCGGGCCTCGTACCTGGTATTGGTATCAAGATCCAAAATACTTCCGGCAAACATATGTGGAGTTGTATAATCAATGCCCGCTCTTCCTATATGTTCATCCCCAATTCTAAGGAGCGGCATTCCTTCGCTCCATTCGCTGCCTGATCCCGCGATTCGATACTCAACCTCTACCGTGGCATTACGGTTATCATCACCATCGATATACCATTCAAATCCCAGGTTTTGCAGTGTTGGCGGCTCAATGATAAATTTTCCCGGTGTTACCCCGTCCTGGGCTTGTGAGAGTTGGGGAACGAGAAAGAGCAGGATGAGAAATCGCCCGATCAGGCATTTCAACCCCCTTCCTTCAAGGCGCGATATTTTTCTTAAGGCCTCCATTTCAAAATAATTTCCATGCATTCTATTTGGTAATGGGGTTCGTCGTTTGAGGCGATGTGATTCCACTTCAACTTACACCATGTGCCAAGCTAGAAAAATGGGTATCCTGTAAAAAGAGGATGGGCTTTGAGAGTGGTTGTTCTATTTTTTTCACATGGCTTCCTTCATAAATCTGGCATGGGTTCTTGTGCTTTGGCTGACGGCGGATTGCTTTGCGGTTTTCGCTGGTGAAGGGAAACCGAATTTTCTTCAAATCCTGACCGATGACCAGGGGTGGGGTGATCTCCGATCCTATGGTCATATCTTTTTGGATACGCCACACCTGGACCAACTGGCAGAGGAAGGTATTAAATTCACCCACTGTTATTCATCGGGTTCCGTTTGTTCCCCTTCTCGTTCATCCATCCTGTCCGGGAGTACGCCCTACAGGAACGGTGTATTGAGGTTTATTCCCGCCGACCACTATT
>JAABVD010000149.1:6215-7933 GCA_014529615.1 Opitutia bacterium | reverse complement strand
TTGCCCAGGCGTCGCGAGGGAAGGTAAACACTGCGATATTCGTGGTCATAGTCCTCGAAAAATGGGCGGGACTGAGTAAAGGGATACGCGTTGTTTTCATCCGGTTCGGGAAAGGGGTGACGGCCCGGATTGCCCATTTGCAGGCGACCGCTCACGTAAAGGATGGCATCCCTGATAGGTTCCGCCTGCAAACGGTGGCGGGGATACCGCCACAATCCTTCATTGGAGGGGTCCCGACGCATTTTCTCCTCCGACATATTACTGGACCTCTGATAAACATCCGTAGCCATGATGAAACGATGCATCGCTTTGATCGACCAATCTTCCTCGATGAATCGATGGGCCAACCAGTCCAGCAATTGGGGATGGGTAGGGGGTTTCCCCTGGTTTCCAAAATCATTGGAGGTCGAGACGAGGCCCATGCTGAAATGATACTGCCAGATGCGATTGACCATCACGCGCGCCGTGAGGGGATTTTCCGGGGAGGCGATCCAGCGGGCCAGTTGTAGGCGCCCCGATTGCCCGTTGGGAATTGCGGCTTTTTTCGGCTCGATGCGATGGAGGAATCCACGGGGAATCTTTTTCCCCGGATCCTTGGGATTGCCCCGTTTTAATAAAGGAGAATCGCCTGTGCCCTTTGCCCCTTTCCTGTCTGCCACCGCATAGGCAATATCCCCTTGCGGAAGGGGCACGAAATGCTTCCTCTCCTTGCCATGTTCCGTGCCGGGATGGGGGTACTGGATGCTGGAAAAATAACCGTAAAGGCCATAATAATCCTCAATGGAGATGGGATCGAACTTGTGATCGTGGCAGCGTGCACAGGAGAGATTCAGTCCCAGCATGCCTTTTCCGATGGTGGTCAGGGTATTGTCGATGACCAAGTGCAAATCGTCATAGGCTCGGTTGCCGAAACGACGAGCCAGGGCTACGTAGCCGGTGGCAATTATGCGTTCGCGGAGTCGATTTCCCGCATCTTCTTTCGCCCACAAATCGCCGGCGATTTGCTCGGTAATGAATTGGTCGTAAGGCATGTCCCGGTTGAAGGCGTCGATCACGTAGTCGCGGTATAAACGGGCCTCGGGTATGGGAGTATCGGCTCCGTCACCCGAGGTATCCCCATAGCGCGCCAAATCCAGCCAATGGCGTCCCCAGCGCTCCCCGTAATGGGGCGATGCCAGCAGTTCATCCACTACATTGGCAAAGGCCTCGGGAGAATCATCGGCCAGGAAAGCCTCCACTTGCTCCGGGGTAGGGGGGAGTCCGATCAAGTCGAAATAGGCGCGTCTGATCAGGACCCTCCGGTCGGCCGGTCCGTTGGGATCCATGCCCCGTTTTTCCAGTTCCGCCAAAATGAAATAGTCGATCTCACTTCCGGCCGGATCGACCGCGTTGGCGGGCAATTCTACCGCCGAGACCGGCTCAAAGGCCCAGTTCAAATCGTGGGAAAGATCTGCCCCGGCGCCGGCCTGCAACCCCGTGCCCAGAAGCAAGAAATTGCCCAGCAAAATCTCTGCCCATAATATTTTCCCCTTCATGGCTTCTTTCAGGTTGGGGATTCAAAAAATTTTTTCAATCCCCAAAATCCTGGGGTGGTTTCCATATCCGTCTCCCAGCCGATCCTTGCAACCTGAGATAGAGCGTAAGCGTCCGTCGTAGCGCGTCTATGCCGTTCTCCGACGGATTAATAATAACTTTAAGTCTGTTAAAGCTAACCTTAC
>JAABVD010000149.1:0-6161 GCA_014529615.1 Opitutia bacterium | reverse complement strand
CTCCGGCTCTGCCGTTTAGAGGCTTCTACAATTAAACATGCGATCGAATCGTAACTCATTCACCGTAAGCGTCCGTCGTGGAAACCGAGAATTGAAACTTCATTTCGAGCCGCGATTCCAGAAAACAGCCACGAAGCAATCGCGGCATAAAGCCGCTCCTACGACATTGGGCTGGAGCCTGGTCAGGAGGGAATCATTCCCTGATGGAATTGCCCACAACCCTGGGCTCACCCTTTAACCCGATCGTCTCCAGGCTTACGCCTCGTTTTTCCCATACGACCAATCCCATTTTGAGAGAATCCAATTGGACCGACCCCTCCTCGAGTTGCAGGTCGAATGCCGATGGTTCTGAACCGTGGTAGGCGGCTGCAACCGTTTCTCCCGAGGGGGAGACGTAGAGCCAGGCAGTCTGGCCTTTGCGGGTTTTCAGGGTAACTCCATCGACTTCGATTCTGCCTTTTTTGGATTGTTCAGCTCGTGAACTCTTCAGCATGGGCCAGCCCAATTCTCCGTTCCCATTCCAGCGTCTTGCCGGCCGGAACCAGTCGTATAAATCCACTTGCAAGCCGAGCTTTCGGCCATTCCGCTCGTATTCAACCTGCCAGATTCGGGATTCCTTTCCCGTGTAGGTTGCTTTCGGGTCGGCCATGTCTCTGACCGTTCCGCTTTCGACTACTTTGGCAAATTCCGCTCCATCGGCATAGGCGCTTCGATTTGCCACCTCGCTGTAAAACCCGCATTGCGGTTGGCCCTGATAAAAGGCGCCGGGCCAAGCCAATTCCCAAAAAATCTTTCTGGGGCCCCGATAATTGTCCATTTCCAGGACGAGTGTATCATCCTCCATTACCCGCAAGCGGATTTGTTCTCCCTGGCCCAGTTTGGTCAGGGTTAGAGGTTTTATGGCCATCATGATATCTCCGCTTTCCAAAACTACCGTTGTTCCGAGGGGAACCGGGGCGGGCAATTGTCCCACTCTATTGCTCCCTATCCACACCGCGTCCTTATTACCATTCCATCGGGGCAGAGCAACCACTGCCTTGGCGCTGGAGTGATATTCGATTCCTCCCAATCCGGTCTGGCAATACAGCCCGATGGCCCGGTCCTTGTCCTGGACGCCCTGGAAGTGACCGTAGTCGGGAATGAGCCCGGAGGAGCCGCGCCCTTCCCCCGGGGAAAAGTCACCCAGCCAATGATCGTCCAGGATGTACCGCGTATAGAGAGAACCCGGTATTGTTTCACCCGGACGCGTGTAATGCAGAGTAAATACGTTCGATTGCCAGGCAATGTAACGGATGTTCTGGTTGGAGGCGTTCCGTGAAGCTACCCCGAAGGCATAGTGGTTTGTCTTATAGGTCGATTGTCCTACACCGCGGTGAACGCCGGAGGTTTCGATTACTTCATCCGGCAATACCTCCTCCCTGGTCAGTAGGCCAAGCCAAGCCGGGATTTGGCCCGTCTCCACCCACATGTCGTAGGAATCTTTTTCGAGGCGTTCCAGGCGGTACCCTCCGTACTCTCCCGTAACCGAACCATGGTAGGCGCGACTGTGCGGTCCGGCCCAGCGTCCGGTGGGTCCATGAATATGGAGGCCGGCGCTCAGACCAATCCGACTCAGGAGGATACGCGCTTGAGTCCGGACTTTTTCGTTGTTGGTCAAGGTCTGAAGGCGATTTAAAACATCCAGCGCCACCGCTGTGTAGGGTAGGCTGTTATACTCGAAGACCGTCCCGGACTCATCCGTGAAGGCTATCCAACCTTCCAATTTGTCGTAACCCCGTTGCGCCATTTGCTCTTCCCCGAGAAGCTCGCCTCCCAGAATGGTGTTGGTGATATCCTTGAGCACGATGTTGGTATACTCGAAATTGACATCTATATTGGCTATGTTGATCAGGCCGATTCGAATGCTTTCGCGCATTAGGGCAGCGGTCTCCTCAGGCAAGATTTCCTCGTATTGGATGAGCATCGGGACGAGGGAGAAGAGGAGAAACTGAACGGCATTCAGATCCTCCACCGCCTCCATTTCCAGTTCCCATTTGAAAGCGCCGAAATAGGGCGATTCCGGGTCGGTGATCTGGGCTTTAAGCACCCCCGGGATTATCTTTCCGACATTGGCGATGTCTTCTTCCGTTCCATTTCGCAGAAGATCCTCGCAAAAGCGGGCAGAGCGCCGGGGGGAATGATACACCTTTCCGTCCACCTCTTTGCCGATCAAATAGGCTTCGTAATCGAAATCTCCCGGGAGAGGTAATGGATCTCTTGCTGCCTGCATAATGGAAAAACCAAAAAGAATTTGGGCCAGGATAATGGCCCGGAGTTGAAGATATTTCATATCATGAATGGGAACTATTCAGGTCTCCATAGCCTGAATTAAAGGAGGCCACACTACAATGAACTGCAAAGCAGTTCTCCCACCTTCCCGAGAGCCAACTCTCTCCCCGCAAATTACCAAATCGAAGCATTCCTAATTCCTAATTCCTAATTCCTAATTTGCGCGCCCCGGCGCGCCTATGCTGCTCCAACAACTTGAAATCGCTACGGTATTGTTTAAAGGAATTTCCGGGAGATGACACTACGGAAGGTGAAGGCCCCCATCCGGCAGGCGGGTGTGGGTCCATCCGGTCACACCCTCTTTGGGCGGAAACCTTTTGGCCGCGTTTTCATCCATCTCCACCCCGATACCGGGCCGGTTATTGGGATAAATAAATCCATTTCTCAAATCCGGATAGCCGTCGAAAACTTCAAAGATTCTCGCATTCACGTTACAATATTCCTGGATGCCGAAATTCGGTTGGGAAAGGTCGAGATGCAAGTTGGCCATGTGCCCGACGGGAGAGAGGTCGGGAGGGCCATGCCAAGCCGTGCGGACACCGAAATAGCTTCCCAAAACGGCGGCTTTACGGGCTGGAGTCAGGCCTCCGATACAACTGATGTGCATGCGCATGAAATCGATGCGTCGCTTGGTCATGGCTTCGGTGTATTCCATGGGATGCACGTAGAGTTCGCCCAGGGCCATGGGTGTTGTGCAGTTCTGCCTTACCTGGTCCAACGCCTCCGGTTCTTCCGGCGCTATGAGATCTTCCAGGAAAAACAAACGGTATTGCTCCAGTTCCTTTGCGAACTCCAAGGCCAGAGGCAGGGGCAGACGTTCATGCACGTCGTGCAGGATCTCCAGATTGGGATCGAATTTTTCGCGCACGTGGGCAATGAGTTCGACCGCTTTCCGCACATAGGTGCGCGGGTCGTAATAGATTCCCTTGTTGGCGCCCTCGGGGACATCCTCGGGAAAGTCTCCCCAAACATTCTTTGCCCCGCCGTAACCTTGCCATTGAACCCGCACGTGGCGGATACCGTGATTTACAAGATAGGATACGCGTTCTTCGATCTCATCGATATTGCTCCCGCTGGCATGGCGGTAAACAGCCGCAGCCTTGCGATAGCGCCCGCCCAGCAGGCTGTAGAGCGGCAGATTGGCGATCTTCCCCTTGATATCCCACAGGGCCATGTCCACCCCGGAAATGGCATTGTTGGCGATGGGACCATTGCGCCAATAAGCCCCCTGGTACATGAGTTGCCAAAGTTCTTCGATATCATCGACGTCCCGACCTTGCAAAAGCGGGTCCAGGTAATCCTCCACCACCGTGCAGACCGCTTTTACCTGATAGGCAAAAGTGGCGCAGCCCAATCCGTAGAGACCGGGTTCGGACGTTTCTACTTTTACGACGATGAGATTGGTGCCCCCCGGCGCAGTCGGGATGGCTTTCACTTTTTTTATGGTAATGGGCATGATTAGAATAGAATGCTATCAATCCAAAGGTTTCCAATCGGTTTCTTCGGTGATTTTTGAATAATCCATGAGATGGGTGGTCCCGATTGGAACTTCCAGGTAAATTGTTTCTTGGAATGGTGATTGAGAGAACTATTCAATCTTGACCTCCACGTAATATATCAAAATGATACCACTATGAAATCAATACTTGTCCGCGGTCTGCATGAGGACACGCTTGCTCGTCTCAAACGCCGGGCGGCACGGCACCACCGATCCCTCCAAAAGGAGGTCCAAGCGCTCTTGGAAGATGCGGCTCAAATGATTCCGGCCGAGGAGGTTGCTGAGCCCAAGTTGAAACTACACATCGTCCATTCCGGCAGAAGCGATGGGAACTGGAGCCGGGAGACGATTTACCATGACGACGGAAGATAACCCGCATGTCTCACAAAATTCGTAGCGCAGTAGAAAATTTGTGAGACATGCGGGTTAAGCGTCACTTTGTCGATACCAATGTCTTGTTGACGGCAAGCGACGCCGACCGCCGTCAGCATCGCGCCTGCTTGGGTCTCCTTGAATCCGGGATGGTCGGCGAGGTCAGTCTCTTTGCCAGCGGTCAAGTTTTGCGCGAATACCTCGTCGTGGCGACGCGTCCGCGAAAGCAAAATGGTCTCGGCATGCCCATCACTCGCGCATTGGATAACCTGGCGGCGTTAAGGCAGTGTATCCGGATTTTGGAGGAGAATGGTGCTGTAGTGCAAAGGCTCGCCAGCCTCAGCAGGAAATACGGGATTAGCGGGAAGCGCATTCACGACTGCAACATCGCCGCCACCATGATGGAGCACGGCTTGAAACGTCTCGTCACTCTGAATCCCGGGGATTTCGATGAAATAGAGGAACTTGAACTTACCGAATTATCCCCACTCTAACCGGAAAAACGCATCTTCTAACCAATAAACTTGAAATAAAATCCCAGCAATCCTGCCGCGAGCAAGGATATGCCCGAGATGACCAGGGCAATAAACAAGGCGCCCTTCATGCGGTAACTTTTGGGCAGGTTTCGTCGGTCCGCCCAGGCCACCCCCAGACACCAAGCCCCGCAACCGGTGGTTCCGCCCAGCAACGCCGGGACACTTACCACCGTAATGGGATTGGAAATAGCCTCCCAAACCAATCCGAACCAGATAACACCAATACCAATGACCGAAGTGATGAGAATGATCCACTTTTTCAGCTTTGCTATCGAGATGGTGCTGCCGGCTCTTTGCCAGGGCAATAGTCCTTCGTAAACACTTTTGGTCCATACGTCAAAAGTTGCGAACAGGGTACCACCAATCGCGGCGATGATTCCGATCCGGTAAAGGATCAGCAAATATGGACTGAGGGCGGTCAGAAATTTTTCCTGGTGGGTCAGGAGCTCGAGCTTGTCCGGAACCAAATGGCTTTCATGCAGTATGACCGCACCCAACACCATAAAGGCGGAGGAGAAAATGAAGACGGCCAGGAAAGAACCGCCCACGTCGATCTTTATCGCCCGCAACCAATTTCGCATATTGGTCTGATTCTGCACACTGGGATCGATTGCTGGAAATCCTGCCCTGGTGGAGTGGTTGTAAATTGCTCGCTCCTGGAATAACCCCCACTTTTTGTCGCGGAGGAATCCAAAGTATCCGATGTAAGCGGGCAGGCCGCCTCCAATAATCCCGATGTAGGTCACAAGCTCAATCCATGGGGCATGCTGCGTAATGTTGGGATAGGATTTCCCTATCCAATCCGCATAGCTGGGCACGGTCGGCACGAACATTCCCCGGATCAACGCTGCCAGATCGGGTTGGCATGCGATGGCGGCGACTAGAACGCTAACCAATAGCAGAGCCACGATAATGATCTGGGTGGTTTCCAGGCGCCGGTAGGTTTGTTTCCAGCTAAAGAGAGCTGCCACCAAGATCAGGGCCGTGGCCCAGGCCCTGGAAGAGACCTCTGCAACCTCCCCCGATCCTAGCATCCAGGAGATGATCGATCCCACCGAAATGGACAGTGCCGCCAGTAAAAAAGGCAGACACACTGCCGTTATAATCAGAAGAATGATGGGCAACCAGCCGACAGGGCCGGGCAGCAGCATCCAACTCTGCATGGGATGTTCTCCCGATATCATCATGTAACGGGAGGAGGCATAGATCTGGATGGCCTTCAGGATTAAACCAAGGGTGAAGCACCACAGGATGGTATATCCAAAAATGGCTCCGCCTCGTGAGGCGAAGATCGTTTCCCCCGTGCCAATGGAAACCGAGGCGATGATGCTCCCCGGTCCCTGAAATCCAACCGACCTCCACCAGCGCTTATCCGTGAATTGGGGTGGTGGTTTCGGGTAACGGATGGGCGGCATGAGTTGGGATTT
>JAABVD010000148.1 GCA_014529615.1 Opitutia bacterium | reverse complement strand
GACGGCACACGCTATCGCCCCCACCGGGTAAATCCCGCCAATGGCATGTATCGGGGTCGGCAGGTCCTCGACCTCGACATATAAATCAACCTCCCGCCCTCCGAGAAGGAACAAATTCCGGAATGGCTCCTAAAACCGGTGTCTCCAAGCCGTCCATAGCGGTCGATGCGATGGGATCCGACCTGGGTCCATCCGAGGTGATCTCCGGCTTGAAGTTGGCCCTGAAACAACTGCCTCAGGGCCAGGAAAATTTCATTCTGGTCGGCCAGGAGGCGGTCATTAAACCGCTTCTGCGCCAGGAAAAAATTGCCGACCATCCAAGGATTGGGATTCTGCACGCCTCCGAGGTGGTATCCATGGAGGATAAACCCCTTCGAGGCCTCAAGACCAAAAAGGATTCCTCCATGGTGCGGGCCATTGAATTGGTCAAGGAAAAGAAAGCGCGGGTGCTGGTCAGTTGCGGTAATACCGGAAGTCTGATGGCTGGGGGAACTTTGAAACTGAGAACCATTCCGGGAATAACCCGTCCCGCCCTGGGGGCCGTAATACCGAGCGAATCCAGCCACTGGGTCCTGATCGATGCAGGGGCCAATCCGAACCCCAATCCCGAGCAAATGGTAGCCAACGCCATTTTGGGAAAAAATTACGCCAAGGCGGCTCTGGACATCAAAGAACCACGAATAGGCCTCCTCTCCATCGGCACCGAGGAAGGCAAGGGAACCGAACTGGTCCACCAGACCCACCTTCTGCTCAGGCGGCTCGACCCCATCATCAATTACCTTGGACCCATCGAGGGATTCCAAGTCTTCAACTACACCGTGGATGTGGTCGTTTGCGACGGATTCGTCGGCAATATTCTGCTCAAGTCGTGCGAAAGCCTTTTTACCACCTTGAGCCGGTTTCTGAAGAAGGAGCTCACCGCCAACCCCATTCGAATGTTGGGCGCCGGGCTCAGTTGGGGAGCCTTCAGGTCCATGAAAAAGCAACTCAGTCCCCACCGCTACAGCGGCGCACCCCTCCTGGGGCTCAATGGCAATATTCTCAAAGCCCATGGCTCGAGCGACCGGCGCGCCATTGCCGGAGCCCTTCGCATTGCCTCGGAAATCATCGAACGCGATATGGACCATATGATTCGCTCCGACGTGGAAAAGAGTAACGCCTTGTTAAAAGGTCCCATTGCCGTCTAAAGGATGCCTGCGAATGCGAACCATTGCCCTTCATGACGAGCCATAACCCGCATATCTCACAAATCTTCTACTGCGCTCCGGAATCCCGGCACTGGTGCGGGCACCCGCTCATCGGCGCGAAACCCACACCAGCACTCGATCTCCGTTCGCTCGCGACGAATTTTGTGAGATATGCGGGATAACAACGGAGTATTTATTTCGGGAACGGGATCCTATGCCCCTTCCAAGACCCTGACCAACTGCGACTTGGCCCGAATGGTCGACACCTCCGACCAGTGGATCATCAACCGCACGGGTATAAGGGAACGCCGGATTGCCGGGACGGAGGAAAAGACCTCCACCATGGGCTCTCTGGCTTCGGCAGCCGCTATCAAAGCCGCCGGAATCCACAAGGACGATATCGATCTGGTTTTGGTGGCAACCCTGACCCCGGATATGTTCTTTCCTTCCACCGCTTGTCTGGTGCAAACACAGTTGGGCTTGCGCCAAGTCACCAGCTTCGACGTAGGCGCCGCCTGTTCGGGATTTATCTTTGCCCTCGAAATCGCCTCCAATATGATGAAAAATGGGAATTTTCGTCATGCCCTGGTCATCGGTTCGGAGAAATTATCCTCCATTTTGGATTGGGAGGACCGAAAGACCTGCGTCCTTTTCGGGGATGGGGCCGGGGCGGTCGTTTTGAGTTCGCAGGATCGCCTCGGTTACGAGGTGATCGACTCCTATACCGCCTCGGACGGATCCCAGCCCAAACTGCTCCATATGCCAGGGGGCGGAAGCGCCTGCCCCGCCACCCCGGAATCCCTGGGGCAAGGCCGGCACTTCCTCAAAATGCAGGGTCAGAAAGTTTTTAAAGTTGCGGTCCGTTTCATGGAACAATCGGTGAGAAAAATGCTCGATAGACATGGACTGATTCCCGAAGATATCGACCTGTTCATACCACACCAAGCCAATCTCAGAATCATTGAAGCCTTGGCCCGCAGTATCAAAGCCCCAAAAGAAAAGTTCTTTGTCAACCTGGACCGCTGGGGTAATACCTCGGCCGCGTCCATTCCGATCGCCTTGGATGAGGCCTCCCGAAAGAATCGCCTGCAATCGGGAGATTACGTGCTTCTGGTCGCATTCGGGGCTGGTTTAACCTGGGGTTCCACTCTCCTGAAATGGAAATATTGAATGATGAAACACATTAAATGGATAACCGTTTTGCTTTTGGCCGCCGTTCCTCACCTTAATCTGCCGGCCGAATTTACCTGGCACCCCGTCGAAGGATGGCAATTCCAGGGCGACCGATCCAAGGCCTTTATCGGTGACCCGGAGGAATTTGAGCATATCCGCAGCCTGATGAATACGGCCAAGGAAGCCCACGAAGAGGGCAAGCTGAGGAAAGCCATCAGGTATTATCGCCGGGTCTGGGACCGCTATCCCGGCTCCATCTTCGCTCCCGAAGCCCTCTTTCAAACCGCTCAGGTGGAATACGATCGCAGCGCCTACCGCCGCGCTTTCAACGCATTGACCACCATCATCCTGGGGTATCCCGATTACGAACAGTATGCTACCGTGGTTCGGCTTCAGTTCAGTATTGCCACCGATCTCTACCAAGGCAAACGGGCCCGGTATCTCTGGGGATTGTTGCCGGGTTTCAAGGGGTACGACCGCGCCGTCATCATGTACGAGACCATGGTTGCCAACGCCCCTTACAGCGAGTACGCCCCCATGGCATTAATGAAAGCGGCCGAACTCCATTTGAAGCTCAATAACGACATCTACGCTGTCGATACCCTGGACCGCCTCATCAATAGCTATCCCGACAGCATGCTGACCGGGGACGCCTACCTCCTGCTGGCCAAGACCTTTGCCAAGCTGGTGGACGGTCCCCATTACGACCAGGGAGCAACGCGGGAAGCCATCAGCTATTTCGAAGACTTCCTCATCCTCTTCCCCGACCATCCCAAGATCAAAGAAGGAGAAGACGGACTGGACCGGGTCCGCAGTATCCAAGCCCAATGCAAAATGGTAAAAGGGGATTTCTACTTCTACAAATGGAAAGATTTCCGCGCCGCAAAGGTCTTCTATAATGAGGCAATTACGGTGGCCCCCAATTCCCCGGAAGCAAAAATTGCCCAAGTCCAACTCGCCCAGGTGGACGAACGCATCCAAAACCGGATCGAACAATACGAGAGAGAAAATTCCCTGGTCCCGAGTTCCAGGCGCGAGGGGTTGGCTGAACAACTTCAGAGAGAGGCCGGCTTTATCCCCAGTTCAGACAGCCAAGGAGTGGAAGATCCCACCGAATTCTAAGGCGGGACCCGCCACATGCTTGCAACGCGTTTGAGCTTGTCCCTCAGCCTGATGCTGGCCTGTGGCTGGTCCGGATGCGCCCACTACGAACCGGGCGACGGTTCCGGCCCGCCCTTCACCTCCTTGCAGATCGCCCCCGTCACCAACCTGAGCCTGGCCCCACAGGCCAACGCCGTTATTAACAACGACCTCCGACAGGCCTTTCTCCAGGATGGCCGACTCCGCCTTTCCTCCCATGGAGGGGATGCGCTCTTGAAAATCACCCTCGACAAATTTACCCGCTCGGTGGCAGCGACCTCCTCAACTGACACGGCCCTGGCCAGGAAATACAGCCTTTCCTTCGCGGCGAAGTGCGACCTGATGGACCAGACCACGGGAAATCCCTTTTTTGAAGGAAGGATTGTGACGGTTTCCCTGGATATTTTCCTGGATTCCGGTCAGACCCGTTCCGAAACCAACGCCATTCCGCTATTGAGTAAAAAACTGGCCTCGAAAATTGCCGACGCAGTCCTCCAGGTTTGGTAGACCCGTTGTCATGCACGCCCCCATTTTCGCCCCCTCCCTTCTCGCCGGCAATCACGCCCATCTCTCGGAAGCAATCGAGAGAATCGAAAGGGCCGGTCCGGATTGGGTTCACATCGATATAATGGACGGCCACTTCGTGCCCAACCTGTCCTTTGGTCCGGAAACGGTACGGGCGCTCCGGAAAACCTCCGATCTGTTTTTTGACGTCCATCTCATGCTGGACAATCCTCAGAAATATGTCCAAAACTTCGCCGAGGCGGGGGCCGACCTGATCAGCATTCACGTCGAACCGGACTATGCGGTGACCGATACCCTGAAGCGGATCCGGCGGCTGGGCTGCAAGAGCGGTATCGCCTTCAACCCGTCCACTCCGGTCTCGGCTGTGGAACCCTTTCTCGACCAGGTCGATCTCGCCCTGGCCATGACCGTTCAACCGGGTTTTGGCGGCCAGGCATTCAAAACGGACGTCCTGAACAAGGTGAGGGAATTGGTGGGCTTGAGGAAAGCGAGCGGTTTGTCTTTCAGGATTGAAGCCGATGGGGGAGTTGACCGGCAAACCATTCCCCTTTGCCGTAGCGCGGGAGTCGACACCTTCGTGGCCGGGACCTCTTTTTTTCAGGCTGCCCAACCCCGGGACCTGATAGCCTTGGCCACAGGCTAACCCGCATGTCTCACAAAATTCGTAACGAGCGAACGAAGATCGAGTGCTGGTGTGGGTTTCGCGCCGATGAGCGGGTGAAGCAGGGTCGACACCCTGCAAGGTCGCGAATCCAACGAAGTCCGCACCAGTGCCGGGATTCCGGAGCGCAGTAGAAAATTTGTGAGATATGCGGGCTAATTCCCGAACTTCCCGGCCACGATCCATCCAAAGCGCGCCCAAAAACGGTGGAAGGCCCAATCGCCTCTAAAAATCCTGTGCTCTACCGGCAAGGTTTCATTGCCCTCGACGACCCAACCGACTAATTTCCCGCATTCGACATGTATAAGGAACTCGGCCAAATCCTGGTAACTGCCCAACAGATCCGGCGGCGCACCAAAGAGCTGGGAAAAGAAATTTCCCAAGTCTACCAAAATGAGGAGATTTTCATCATTTCCATTATCAATGGCGCCATCATTTTCACGGCCGACCTGGTCCGTTCCATTTCAAATCCGGTCTGGCTCGACTGCATCCGGGTGAGCAGCTACCGCCATGCCACCAACCCGGAATCGGAGCCCCGGATCCTGGACAATTTTCAGATCGACGTGGCCGGACGCCACGTCCTCATAATCGACGATATTCTCGATACGGGAAAAACTATCTCCATGGTGACCGGGATTATCCAGGATATGAGACCGGCCAGCCTTCGCTCCTGCATGCTTTTGAAGAAAAAAGGCACCCGGGTCGTCCCCTACAAGGCCGACTTTATCGGTTTTACCATTCCCAACAAATTTGTCGTGGGCTACGGTTTGGACTTCGCAGGGCGCTACCGCAACCTGCCCGTAATCGGGGTTTTGAAACCAGAACTGCAAAACCCGCCGGAATGGCGCTGACCGGCCTGTCTCCCCGTCGGACCAAGGCCAAATTTGCATTGATCGGGGGGGCCGCAACCCCTTTATTGAAGGGCCATGCATAGGAACAGGATGAAATTTCTGCAGCGCGACACCCCGAGGTTGTCCGGCTTTTCCTCCAAGGGTAAACCCCTTACCAGTCCCATGACCACCCTCTGGCTCGGGATCGTCTTTGCCGCCATCCTGTTTGCCATTCTCAGCGCCAGACGAAGTTGGACCGACGTCGAAGAAGGCGAAAAGAGCCGGATGTTGCATTCCGGTTACTTGTCCGATCCACCCCCGCAGAAGGAACTGGGTGACCCGCCGCCAAATCCGAATTTCCTGCAGGAACGGCCATCCGATTTGATCATTTACAAAACCGAAGTCATAGAGCTGAAAGAAAAACACCAACCGATTGAGATCCAAGCGATCGATCTCGAGCTCGATGTGCGCTTGAGCGAAAAGCCGGATCATGATCCTCCGCCCCTGTAGGCCGTTGCAATTGTCCCATTCGACCCAACTGTTCAGCCGCGCCAAAGCCCTCATTCCCGGCGGAGTAAATTCCCCGGTGAGGGCCTTTCGATCCGTCGGCGGCTCCCCCTTTTTTACCAAGCGGGCCAAGGGCGCCTACCTCTACACCACCGACGAGAGGCAACTCATCGACTTCGTATGCACCTGGGGTCCCGCCATTCACGGCCACAACGACCCCACCATCAGGGAGGCCATCGCCACGGCCCTGATGTCGGGCACCAGCTTCGGCACCCCCAATCCCTACGAGGTGGAAATGGCCGAGCTGATCGTCTCCATGGTTCCCTCGGTGGAAAAAGTCCGCATGGTAAATAGCGGAACCGAGGCCACCATGTCGGCCATTCGCCTGGCCCGCGGCTATACCGGCCGCAACAAAATCATCAAATTTGCCGGTTGTTACCACGGCCACGTCGATTCCCTTCTGGTCCAGGCCGGTTCGGGGGCCCTGACCCTGGGATATCCCGATAGCGCCGGGGTCCCACCCGCTTTCGCGGCGGAGACCATCGTTCTGCCCTTTAACGATCCCCACGCCCTGGAAGGGGCCTTCGCCCGCTACGGGGAGGATCTGGCGGCGGTTATCCTGGAACCCTTCCCGGCCAACGTCGGCTTGATTTTTCCCCGGTCCGGGTATCTGGAAAATCTGCGCAAATTGTGCACCAGTCACGAAACCGTTTTGATATTCGACGAGGTCATGACGGGATTCCGGGTCACCCCCGGGGGGGTTCAGGAAAAAACAGGCCTGTTCCCGGACCTGACGGCTCTGGGAAAAATCATCGGAGGCGGCTTGCCGGTGGGGGCTTTGGGAGGAAAAGCCGAGATAATGGACCAATTGGCGCCACTGGGACCGGTTTACCAGGCCGGCACCCTGAGCGGCAACCCGCTGGCCATGGCCGCGGGCATTGCAGCCCTCAAAAAACTGAAGGAGGACAACCCCTACTCCCGTCTGGAAAAGTTTGGCCGGCAAATCCGGGCCGCCTTGCTCGACAGCGCCAAAGCTAGAGGAATACCCCTCCAAGTTCCCCAAACCGGAAGCATGTTCTGCCTCTTTTTCTCCCCTTCAACCGTAACGAATCTGGACCAGGCTCTGGCCAGTGAGACAAAACACTTCAAGGCCATTTTCCGCCATGCCCTGAACAAAGGCGTCTACCTTCCGCCCTCCCCTTTCGAAACCTGCTTCGTTTGCTCAGCCCACGAGGGGAAAGCCATTGACAGGGCCTGCGAAATATTGAGCCAATGCCTCATGGAACTCTAATGGCGCGCTAAGGCGCCGTTGGCGCCAATTAGGAATTAGGGGGGAGAAAGGCACAGAGGCACAAAGGCACAAAGGCACAAAGGGGGGAGGCGCGCCGAGGGCGCGCATCTCGCTTTTACGCCAACGGCGTTAAACTCCGGAGCCCAGCGTCGCGTAGCGCAC
>JAABVD010000147.1 GCA_014529615.1 Opitutia bacterium | reverse complement strand
GGAGGCTACCGGAATAATGGCGGCAAATCCGCCATCCCCGAACTGGCTGGCGAAATCAGTAACCGGATCTCCGCACCAGAAACCGCATCCATTGCCCAGGGTGGCAACATAAGCGGCGTATTTGGCATCGGTCTGTTCGTTGGGTATGTAGCGCCCATGGTCAATCAAGTCCTGGGTCACGCGGTTGATGCCCCAGTTTTCCGTGTAGTCGGCATTGAAGAACTCGATATTTGCTTCGATTCGGTAGGTATCGCCGGGACGGTGGGTATAGGCCAGATAGAGGGCATGCGACCTATGAAACCAGAATTGCCAGAAACCCTCCCAGTCCTTCCCTTCATAGGAAAACCTCCAGGCCGAAGATTCATTGATGGGCGCCCCGTAATCGAGGTTCCAGGTGTATTGGTTGTATTCGCAAATACTGAAGCTCGCCTCCCCGCTGGGACTGTCGAAAAACGGTTTTTTGGTGATGAGATCGGCATAGCCTCCCAGATAGTTGGTAGTTCCGTAAACCACCCCGGCCGGGCCTTTGACGATGTTGACCGATTCGACTGCGTTAAAATTGATAGGTAATCCGTTGCCATTGGAGGTCCCGCCCCGGCGCATGCCGTTTACGAACAAATCCGCTTCCTGGCCCCGCAAATTGGGGGTGGCGGGGGCGCCGAAATTGGTCTTGGTGTAGGAACTGGACGTCAGCCTCGAAAAATCGCGCACATCCTTGATGGCAATCGCATCCAACTGAGCTCGGGAGATGATGGTCACGTTGCGGGGGGTCTCCAAAATGCTTCGATTCGTACCGTAGACCGAATTGAACGGACGGGAGGTTGGCATGATGTTTTCCTCGATGGGAATTTCCTCGATGGCCAGCTCGGGCAGATCGTAGATTTCCAGGTTTTCATCCTCCTGTTGCCCTCCCAGTGGGGACAGGGAGCCCAGGATCAGAACCAGGCCCGGTTTCCAATATCTCCGGGTTTTCATCTCCTATCGGGGATAAGGTCCATTTGGAGGGAGAAAAGCGTATCCGGCAGAAAAACGGTGGACATTGAAAGGGAGGTTATTTTTTCCCGGCCAGGATGATGCCGGTTAATTTGTCCGCTACCTCCTGCAAGGTCAAGGGGGTCGTATCGACCTTGATGGCCCCTTCCGAATGGATGAGAGGGGCAGTTTTGCGCTCTTTGTCCAGCCGGTCGCGCTCACGAATGCTGTCGACTTGCCCCTCCCACTGGCGCCGCCTGGTCCTTTCCGCCTCGTCTGCGAGGAGAAAAAAACGGAAATCGGCTTCGGGAAAGATGACGGTTCCCACGTCCCGTCCTTCCATTATCAACCCATCAAATGCGTGTTGCCGGGCCACTTCGACATAGGATCGCTGCCGGGGCAGGAGAAACTTCCGAACCGCCCGAATGGCCGCGATGGTGGAAACGGCCTGATTGACTTCAGGGGATCGGATTTCCTCCGCCGGAACGCAGGCCCCCAGGGTCATGTGGGCCTCGCGCCCTTTGATTTTATAGTCGACCTCCAGAAACTTTAGAAATGCTTCAATTTTATCTACCCGATGGGGAGGAATCCCTCGTTGAAGAATGGCCCACGTCAGGGCTCGGTAGTGGGATCCGGAATTGACATAAAGCAAACCGAGCCGGTCGCTCAGGATTTTCGAGGTGGACGACTTGCCCGAGGCGGCCCCGCCGTCAATCGCCACGATAATGAAATCCTCTTTCTTCATTTGAATCGGTTGTTGCGGAGATTTTCCAGAACCTCGAAGAACCGAGGAAAGGTTTTGGCGCAGCAGGCGGGGTTCCGGATTTTCATCCAGGGCGAGCCGTCGGCATACAAATTGAAACACCCCAGAATTGCCAAGCTCATGGCCATGCGGTGGTCTCCGTGAGGGTCTACTTCGGAGGGGACAATCAAACCGGGTTGAACTCGGAGGTAATCCTCCCCGGAATCGACCTGCTGCCCCAGCTTGGTCAACTCCTTTTCCATGGCGGCGACGCGGTCCGTTTCCTGGTGGCGGGTATGGGCGATGCCCTCGATGAAGGAGCTTCCTTTCAGCAGAGGCGTAATAGCTGACAAGGTGGGAAACGTATCCGAAATGGCCCAGAAATTTTTTCTGACCCCCAGGCCGGGTAATTGTCCAAGGGGCAGGGAGGCCCTGGTGCCGATTGGCCGACTGGTGACCTTCAATCCCGCTTCCCGCAACACTTCCGTGTAGGCGAAGTCCCCCTGCAGGACCTCCGGGTGGAGTCCTTTTACGGTGATGCTTCCGCCCACCACCAGGGGGAGGGTCAAGAAGTAGGAAGCGGCCGATGCATCCGGTTCCACCGCTACAGCATGCGGGAGCGAATAACGCTTCCCCGCCTTGACTTTTAACAGCACGCGGCCATTTTCCAGCGGCTCCATCACCTGGGGAGGTTGCCCAAATCGGTACATCAATCGCTGGGTCATCGCCACAAAGGGCTTCTTTTCCGCCCCTCCGGAAACTTCGATTTCCAGATCCTCCTCGGCCAGGGGGGATACCATGAGCAAGGCCGAGAGCAATTGGGAACTGGCCGAGGCCTCCAGAAAAATGCGTCCACCTCTCAAACCTGAAGGGCGAAGGGTGACGGGCAGAAATCCTCGGCCCGATTCCACCTCGCAGCCTTGTTGAATCAAGGCATCCAATAAGCCCTTCATGGGCCTCCTGCGCATTTGCGGAGTGCCGTCGACCTTGAATTCACCGCCATTGCGCGTCGCGCAA
Source organism: Opitutia bacterium (assembly GCA_014529615.1). Classification (GTDB taxonomy): domain Bacteria; phylum Verrucomicrobiota; class Verrucomicrobiia; order Opitutales; family UBA2995; genus JAABVD01. The sequence goes on along the minus strand of JAABVD010000147.1, from coordinate 3,460 downwards.
AGGGCCGTGATAAAGCGGGCCGTTGTTCCGGAAAGGCCCACGGAAAGATCTGCCCGGCCGGATTTCAGGAAGCCTCCAGTTCCCTGGACCCGCATGGTTCTTTTGCTTTCATTGATTTCCACCGCAATTCCCAACTGGCCCAAGCATTGAACCATGAGGCGCGAATCGTCGCTGAATAACGCCCCGGACAAAGTTACCGGCTGGTCCGACAAAGCCGCCAGGATGAGCAACCGGTTGGTAATGCTTTTGGACCCGGGAACCTCCACACTGCCGCTGACCGGGGTCGTAAACGGATAAATGGGCAGGGGGTCCGGGTAATCGAGGTGGTGATGCATCGGTTCAACGGGGAAGACCGTCCCGAAACACTTTACCTTTGTCCAGGAAATGGACCATCTCCTCCATGTCACCCTCTGTTAAAATCTCCTGAAAACGCTGCAGTTCGACCTGATACCGGGAAAGCGCCCGCCTTATCTCCTCCAGATTGGTCTCAATGATCGATTTCCATATGGCGGAATCCCCCGCCGCAATGCGGGTGGTGTCCTTCAGCCCCGAACTGGATAGGGCAGCCCAATGGGGATCCTTGCCACTGAGGAAAGTACAGAGGCTGGTTGCCAGGAGATGGGGCAGGTGGCTGATGTGGGCGACAATTTCGTCATGTTCTTCCGGGGATGTTACCGCGGGAACCGCTCCCAAAGCTTTCCAGAACCGCGTTATTTTTTCCACTGCTCCGTGGTCTGCATTTTCCGTGGGGGTAATGAAGCAGGGGTTGTTCCAAAATAAATCGGCTCGGGCGTGTTTCATCCCCGTTTTCTCCGAACCCGCCATAGGATGTGATCCAATAAAGACGCCGCGGGAATTTACTTCGGCCTCGGCCCCACGGCATATCCGGCTTTTGGTGCTGCCCGCATCTGTGACGATCCCTCCGGGTTTGAGAGAAGGCAGAATGGCGCGGTAAAGCGGGATGATATTTTCAACCGGGGAACAGATGACGACCAGGTCGCAGCTTTCCACCGCTTCCTCCGGGGTGGCATACACGGCGTCGCACCAATTTTGTCGGTCCGCCTCGGCCCGGGTTGACGACCGGCGTGACCAGACGAAAACCTTTCTGGCTGCCCCGCGTGCCTTGCAGGCCATACCCACGGAAGCGCCGATCAATCCCGCTGCCAGAATACACACGCGGGGGAGGGGCGAAAAGCCGCTTGAATCTGATGAATTGTTTTCCCTCAATGGATGGGGTGCATAGTTGGGTAAAGGTTTAATCTAGCTGGCAGGTGATCAAATAAAAAAGGTTTTGGCGTTGGGTTATCATGTCTAGCCCTAGCCATTGGGCGACGGCTGATCCTTGCAACGGCGTGTCGTCTTGACGAACCACAGCGAAGTCAACCGATTCAAGGATTGACCCCTTCGAATGTAAACGGCCTATTCAACGCCTCCGGACCAGCCAATGTGATAAGAACAATTTAATCTGCTTCAGTCATCATGATGTAAGTTGGCCAAACAGGAGCAGGCCGATCCATTTTCAGGAACAGCAGCTATTCCAAAGAAGAATTCCCCCTCAGCCTGGTCGGGTTGTTCGGGGTAATGCTTCTGGTGGGTGGGCTGTTCCTCGGGAGGTTGATTTTTTTGTGGATGGAGGATCCGGAGGCGCGGCATGGCGCCCGGACCGGGGAGGTGGATGAACTCGAGATTATGAATTGGATGGAGTCGGGGGCCCGAGCCGAACAGGCCTTTGAACGGGCCTGGCTGAGAACTCCGCAAGATCCCGAGATCTATCGGGAGCTTGAAAGCGCCATCGCCATACAGGCCGAATTGAGGGCCTTGGACCCGGAGAATTCCTTTGGGTCCGTCAGTCGCTACGAAAAGTTGGTCGATCGACTCGAAACTACCAAGGGCAAATCCCTGCACCGGCGGGTGCAGGCCTTGGCCGGCGAGGCATCCCGGTTGGCCCGGGAAGGCCTGTCCGTTCCCGCCATAGCGTTATTGGAAGAGGCTCTGGCCTCGCAGGTGTGGATCAACCAGCGCCTTCAAGACAGTGAATGGGCGGATTTCGGTGAGGTATCACGCCTTCGGCAGAGGTTGGGTGACCTGAAATCCGAGAATTCCGCCGCCGCGATCGATTTGTTGGTGGCGGAAGGCGAGGCAGCTTTTGCGGGAACCCATTGGGATAAAGCTGAGGAACATTGGAGCAGGGCCCTGGCTCTGCAGGAATCATTCAACTTCAATTTTCCCCAAAGCCGGCAAGCCCGATGGCGCTTGCTACAGGAAATAAAGGACCACCTTCAACGCGTCGGAGCGGCCCGATTGAACGACCGGATTGAAAGCTTGTTGAATGCGGCTCGAGGAGAGGGGTCGGTCGATGCCCTTGAGCGAGCCCTCGATCTGCAGGAGGCGGTCAATGAGCAATTCCCCTCCAGCGAATTCAACCGGCCCGATCGCCTGGAAGATTTGCGCAACCGTTTATTGATGGGTCAAAGTTCTGCCTTGGCCGCTTCGATTTCCCAACAGATCGGGGCTCTGAATGAGAGCCTTCGAGAAGGGCAATGGGAGAAGGTTGGCGGTTTGCTTGGGCGTATCGACCAATCGCTCCGGTCATTTCTGGGGAGTTTCCCTTCTTCTTTGCTGCCGGATGCGGCCCTGCCCCGGCACATTGAGTGGCTCATCGAGCGAGAGGCGGAAATTCCCACTTTGGTGGAGCAAGTGGAGAAGAGATTGGTCCGTCATCCCCGCATTCCAGGGCTGAAAGTGCTGGTCAGCGAGGTGGATCAGGCACTGTATTCCCGGATCATGGGGGATAATCCGAGCCGCTGGACAGGAGATGAATTGCCGGTTGATTCCGTCTCGTTCAATCAAGCCGAAATATTTTGCCGCCGGCTCGGTTGGATGATGGGCCGAACCGTGCAACTACCCCAAGTGCAATGGCTGGCCATCCCGGAACTGCAACCCGGCCGGAAAGAGGATTTGTGGTTGTCCCATTCCACCCAATTTCGAAGCCGCCAGGTGGGAAGTTCGAGGCTTGTCGGAGGCTTGTTCGATTTATTCGGAAACCTTGAGGAATGGGTCCTGCATCCCGATCAAAAGGAACGAGCCTGGTTGTTTGGTGGCAGCGGGTTCAGTAGGTTCGAAGCCGTTATCCTGCGACCCGCTCGATGGGTCGCTCCCCACTACAGGTCGCGATGGATTGGTTTTCGCTTTTGCGTTTTGTCCCCCGACTCCTTTAGGAATGAACCCTGATGAATGAAAATCCCGAGAAACTCCCGGAAGAGGTCCGGAAAAAGGCGGAGCGCACGATTTGGCTCATCTATATCCTCATGTTCATAATGATCGCCCTCCCGGGTATCCTCTATTTCATCTTCAATCGTTCGTAGAATATTTAGCCACAAAGGCACAAAGGCACAAAGGCACAAAGGCACTAAGGCACACGACATCTTAACGAAATTGGCGATCTTTTCGAGAGCTAATC
>JAABVD010000146.1 GCA_014529615.1 Opitutia bacterium | reverse complement strand
CCTAATTGGCGCCTCCCGGCGCCTCCCCCCATCCATGTCCATCCTGTTTATCCATGTTCAATTCCCTTCTCCAAGTCGTCGATTTTTCGATCAAGATCATGATGACGATCAAGATCACGACGATTTACTTCGGGCCCCTTCGTGTCCTTGGTGGTTAATCCCTCCTAATTCCTAATTCGCGCGCCCCTGGGCGAATCAGACCCACCAGCAACAAAACCACCCCAAAAAAGACTCGGTTTCCCGACCTGGATGAGCCCTTCGACATCGAGGAGGTCCCCTTAACGATCGCCAATTGACCCGTCCGGCCAGCGATGGGCGCTCCAGTCCTTGGGTTTATAGGGCATTTTGGCCGCTACCGTTTCGTCCAGATCCAATCCAAGGCCAGGCCGGTCCGGTGGAAGCGCGAATCCATTTTCAAATACTACCCCTCCCCCATAAAAAAGGTCCTGGAAATAGGGAGACTGGCCTGAGCCGATTTCCAATAAGGTGGCGTTGGGCGTGCTCATGCACACGTGCAGGCTGGCCATGGTGCTTACTTCGCTCTGCGGATTGTGAGGCGATATTTCGATGCGAAATGCCTCCGCCAAGGCGGCAATTTTGCGCATCTCCCCAATCCCTCCGCAATGGACCACGTCCGGGTTTACATAATTCACCAAGTGCCGGGCACAGATTTCGTTGAACTCGTATTTGGTCAACAATCGTTCCCCTGTGGCCAAAGGCACGGCAGTTTGTGACCGCAGGAGAGCCAACTCGCCGATGTCTTCCTGCTGGGTCGCTTCTTCTACCCAGAAGGGATCATACTCCTCCGCCTGCCGGCAAAATTGAATAGCCATCGGGGTGGTCGGCTTCCCATGGGCATCGATCAAAATGTCGAAGTCGGGTCCCACCGCTTCCCGCACCCGCCTGAGCCGGTCGATGGCCGTCCGAATCATCTTGGCCGGCTCGACCATATTATTCTCGGCCTCCAGGAAACCGGCCTTGCAGGCGGTCCATCCCTGTTCTTTCCGTTTCAGGTACATTTCCGGATATGAGAGGGGTTCGGGTTTCGGCGTTCCGGGAGGCTGATGGTGATGCATGAGAACGTTTCCGCTGCGCACGTGCGGATACACCCGAACTTTATCGCGCGCCTTTCCTCCCAGAAGTTTCCAGATAGGCTGTCCCAGCGCCTTTCCCAGAATATCCCACAAGGCGATCTCCACCGCACTGATGGCGGAGGTGAGGATAGGGCCGCCCCGGTAACGGGGGCCTCGGAACATACCCTGCCACAAACGTTCGATATCGGTGGGATCTTTACCTAGAAGATAGCGTTTGTGTTCCTGAATAGCCGCTTCCACTGTAAGACCCTTTCCCGTCATGGTTCCCTCACCAAGGCCTGTAATTCCTCGGTTGGTGTAAATCTTGACGTAGACGAAATTTTCGTCGTTTCCGGAATCGACCACAAAGGTCCGCAGATCGGTAATTTCGAGGTTCAAGTCCTCCGCTTTGGCATAATGCTCTTCTGACTCCTTCGAGCGGGCCAGAAGGCTTTGCCTTGCCAAACCGGCCATTCCGGTAAGACCTAGACCCAAAAATTGGCGACGCTTCATAGTTTAAATGGCTTTTGAATGACAAATTCAACCATTACGTCAGTATCCAGGCCAGCACTATCATGTCTCACCCGATTGGATCCCGGTGTGGTGTCCCGGAAACCGGGATTTGGATCTCCTTTCTCCCCCCACCGGCGCGACTGCGGGCTGACGCCCTTGTCTTGCCGACTCCCCCTCAAGGGTGGAGTGATGGGAATCATTTTGGGGGCGTGGGGCTCCGGAGTTTAACGCCGTTGGCGAAAAAGCCAGATGTTTGAATCGGGTGATCGGAGCAATAGATGGGCGCATTTGCATCCCCATAATCCTGATTTTGATCGTGATCTTGATCGTGATCTCTCTCCCTTTCCCCCTCCCCATTCCTAATTCCTAATTCGCGCCCTTGGGCGCTTCTCCCTCTCCCCCTCTCTGTGCTCTCTGTGGCCTCTGTGGTTAGCTTCCCTTCTCCAAGTCGTTGATTTTTCGATCAAGATCACGATCACGATCAAGATCACGATGATTTACTTCGTGCCTTTGTGGTTTACTTTCCCAAATTGTGGTCGAGTCCTGGCGCCGTTTAGAGTGGCTTGCAACAATCCATCAAATCGGGCTTTGTTTCCCATCCGATACCCGGCACCTCGGGAGCGGAGGCCCGTCCATCCACGATTTCAACCGACTCCCCAAATCCGCCGAGGGGGGCAAAAACTCCGGGATAGACTTCCGTTCCTCCGATCTGCAGGCCTTGAGCCAAGTGAAGGTTGAACAAATTCCCTCCGTGTGGGAAACAGCTTCTCCGCGACCAGCCGCCAGTTTCCAGGGCATGTAGGATGTCCAGGTATTCCGAGACCCCATAAGCTAAACCCGGATCCATCTGCAGAATATCCCGATCCGGACGCAACCCCCCGTAACGGATCAGGTTTTTTACCTCCTGCAGGGAGAAGAGGTTCTCCCCGGTTGCCAGGGGCGGCCCGTAAGCTGAACCCAACTGTTTGTAGGCCTCGAAATCCAAAGGATCGACCGGCTCCTCATACCAACGCAGGTTCAAATCCTCCAGGGCCCTGCTCCATTCCAGCGCTTCTTCCCCGCCGAAGCGCCCGTTTGCGTCTACGGCTACAAAACCCGGAGAACCCGCCGTGGCGATGGCGATTTCTATCCGCTGCAGATCTTTTTCCAGGGATGCGCCGCCGATCTTGATCTTGACCGAGCGAAATCCCCTTTCCAGATAGCCCTCCAACTCCCGCCGCAACCGGACCCGTTCGCCCTCATCGTAATAATATCCCCCCGCCGCATACACCGCGACCGACGAATCGAATCGGCCCCCGTTAAAACGATCGGCCAGACTGAGAAAGAGGGGCTTCTGCTCGAGTTTCGCGTAGAGATCCCATGCCGCCATGTCGATCGCTCCGATGGCGACCGATCGCTCCCCATGACCACCCTGCTTTTCGTCGCGGCGCATGAGCCGATTCAACAGAAGGGGATCCGGGAATCCATCCCGGTTGTAGGCGGAAGGGTCCGCCCCCAATATGCGCGGGGCAAAGCGCTCCCGGATCATTTCAGTCTGGGCGTAACGGCCGATGGACCCGAATCCATAGCCGGTCTCAAAGGCTCCATCATTCCCTCTGGCCAGGATGGCCACGACCGATGCCGTCATCCCGGCAAAGCTGACCGTGGCATTACGGTAATCGGCTTTCAGGGGAATGGTTCGTGCCCGTATGGATTCAATTCTCGTCATGCAAATTTAATTACAAGTTAATCCGGATAAACCACAAAGTCTCAGAGTTGGATGAAGAAAAACAGAATTGACCACGGATTACACGGATGAGTACGGATTGGGAATTAGAAATTGCACATGGATAGACAGGATGGACAAGATAAGGAGGGCAAAGGCCGAAGGCTGAGAGAAATGAACCACAGAGGACTCAGAGGGCCCAGAGTTTCCTTTTAAATCCGTGAGTGCCCCTCTTTTTGAGTTCTTCCTGCTTTTTGTGGCTATTTATCCGTGTTCATCCGTGTAATCGGTGGTTCATACTCTTCACATTCCTAACTCTGTGTCCTCTGTAGTTATTCTCTCTCAAATATTCCCAATTCCCAATTGATTCAAATCCGTGGTTCATTGTGAGCCTGGCGAGAGCAAAGTATGGTCATTCACCGACCAGGATATGACAATTGGCTCAAGCTCAGCGTGTGCGCATAAATCAGTTCGTCGTCGATGCTGACGATCTCGAACTGTATTTCGGGGTCCTCCAGCCCGGTATGGAAATTCAGGACTCCGAAGGAGGGCTTCTCGTTGTAGCCGAAGATGGCCCCCGGCATCAGGTCGGCCGTATGGATGTTGGTCAGCCGGGAACTGCTCATTTCATAGAGGGGATAATCCCCCTCCCGATAGTTTATCCAGAAGTCGGTGCGATGCCGGTCCCCGGAAAGCAGGACCACGCCCTCGATCCGGTTCTGGCCGAGGTAGCGGAAGATTTCTTCCCGCTCTTCGATGAATCCATTCCAGGTATCTTTGCTTCCGGGTTTGGCTTCCGAAGCCCAGGCCACCGGTGAAGCGATAACCTTGAAGGTAGCCTGGGAGGCTTTCAGACCCGACAATAACCACTCTTTCTGAACCGGGCCCAGCATGGTCTTTTCCTCCTTGTGCGGATTGGTCCGGTAAGTGCGGCCATCCAGCATGAAAATGTCCACGTCCCCCAGGGAGAATTGGAACCAGCAACCCGGCCAACCCGGCCCGCCTTCCCCCGGATTTGCCCAGTTGCGCTGGAATACTTCGACCATGGGCTGCTTCCAGACCGGCCTGTCCCTATACGGCCCCATCCAGACATCATCCGTAGCCGAATCGTGATCGTCCCAGATGGCGTAGAGAGCGGTTGATTGCCCGAGCTTCCGGAAATCCGGTTGTGATTGCCGGCGGTAGTAAGTGTAGCCGTGAAAGGCCCCCGGCATTTCCGGCATGTTGATGTAGACGTTGTCCCCCAGCAACAGCAGGGCGTGCAATTGCCGCGCCGCCAAGGTGGACCACATGTATTCATATCTAGGTGTGTAGCCGGCACATCCCCCTATTCCGACTTTGAAGGAACCCGAACTACCCTTCTCCGGATAGGTGCGGAAGGTGAACCCGTTATCCCTTTTGACAGGGACCCCGTTCACCAACACATCATAGCGATACTCCGTGCCGGCATGCAGGCCTTCTACCATCACCACCACGGTGTAGTCCGCCGCGGCTTCGGCTCGACCCGAGGCCATGCCGGCCAGACGCCCGCTTTGGTCGTAGCACCGAACCTCCACCGTATCCTCTCCCACGGTCCTGAACCAGAAACGGGCTCCTTCACTGGTTACCGATCCCAACATCGGCCCGTGAATCAGACCGACCCCCATTTCCTGGGCCACAGCCTGAAATGCGGGGGAATTGGTAAGGTTCTTCAACAAATCTCTGGGACCGGCCTGAAAGCGGGAAAACTCCATGCCGTTTTGCAAAGCCCGATCCATACAATTCATGGCTTTCCCCACTTCCCCCCTGACCGAATGGGCCACGGCCAGGATGTAGCAGGATTCCGCGTCCTCGGCATCCTCATCCAAACGAAATTGGGCCAAAGAGATGGCTTCATCGATATTCCCCTCCAGGATCTCCAATAGCTGCCGTTGCCCCCGGCGCTTGTAGAGCATTTCGGCCCTCACCGCGGAAAACTGCCGCCGGGTCCATTCGTTCTCGCTGCCGTAATAGGCGAAATCCGGATCTTCCACCCAGGCATCCTCGGGAGCGAATTGCCCATAGTTCTCCGCAATGGCTTTTATTTCCTCTACCGTCTGCGGCCGCGTGTCGCCCGCTTTGTCCGCTTGCGGATAAGCTGCAGGACCAGGCAAAAGCAGCGCCAAGCCCAATATTGGGGTAATCATTCGCATCATTTGGTCGACCCTGAAAAAGTTATCATCGTTTCGGAAGGTTGGATGGCTTCCGCCAAAGGCACAGGGGTACAAAGGAATTGGGAATAGACTCTCGCAAAGCCGCCAAGATCGCCAAGTTTTTTCAGCCGGAATCCCATGAAACAGCCCCAATCCAATCGCGGCGTAAAGCCGCTCCTACAGGTTAAGATCTTCATTCTAGCCCAGAATCCTTTCCCCCTTTCGTGCCTCTTTCCATCTCTCCCCATTCCTAATTCCTAATTCCTAATTCCTAATTGGCGCGCGCCAGCGCGCCTTTGCCCATCCGTGTCCATCCTGTCTATCCATGTTCAATTCCCTTTTCCAAGTCGTCGATTTTTCGATCAAGATCATGATCACGATCAAGATCACGACGATTTACGCTATGCTCTTTGTGCCTTTTGTGGTTTATCTCTCTCTCCCCCTCTGTGCTCTCTGTGGTTAATTTTCCCTGCCTTTCCCATTCCCATTCCTAATTCGCGCCCCAGCGCGCTTCCCCCCCTCTCTGAACTCTGTACTCTGAACACTGAACTCTTCTCCATATCCGTGGTCAATTCCTCGACCCTGGATGCCGCTTCCAAAATCTAGATCCTGATCTCTCTCCCCCAACTCCTGATCCGTGCTAATCCGTGAAATCCGTGGTTAAAATAACCTTCTGGATCAGCTCTCGCAAAGAGCGCCAATTTCGTTAAGATATTGTGTGCCTTTGTGCCTTT
>JAABVD010000145.1:4103-10309 GCA_014529615.1 Opitutia bacterium | reverse complement strand
GTCATGGGAATCCGATCCTGAAGACTCCGAATCTTGATCATCTCTATGAGGAGTCAATTCGGTTTACTGATTTTCATGTCAGCCCCTTTTGCACGCCTACGCGGGCGGCTTTGATGACCGGTCGAGACCCCGGCCGCACCGGCGCGTACAGAACCAGTTCGGGTCGTACCATGTTACACACCGATGAGAAAACGGTGGCGGATATGTTTTCCGATAATGGCTACGTTACGGGTATGGTGGGTAAATGGCACCTGGGAGATAATGCTCCACATCGACCTCAAGACCGTGGGTTTCAAGATGTGGTCTGGCATCGTTGCGGTGGAGTAGGGCAAGCCTCCGATTATTGGGGAAACGATTATTTTGACGATACCTACGAGCGAAATGGGACCTATGAGAAGTTCGAAGGCTACTGTACGGACGTATGGTTCGCTCAAGGCATGCGTTTTATTGAGGAAAACAAGGAGTCTCCTTTCTTTCTCTATCTCGCTACCAATGCCCCGCATGGTCCTTACCGTGTAGCTCCGGAATGGAGTGAGCCCTACCAGGAAAAGGCTGACTGGAATAACGGCGCCAACTTCTACGGTATGATTGCCAATATTGATCATAACCTGGGACTTCTTCGTAAGCATCTGGAAGACCTTGGAATCGCTGAAAATACCATTCTGATATTCATGACCGACAACGGTACAGCCAATGGGGCGACCTTTGGGGAAGACCGGTTAAACAGCGAAGCGGTCAAGGGATTCAATGCCGGCATGCGCGGGAAGAAGTCTTCCATCTATGAGGGTGGGCTCCGTGTCCCTTTCTTTATCTATTGGCCCGACGGCGGACTGACAGGCGGTCGCGATATCGACACCCTGGCGGCGCATCTGGACGTGCTGCCAACTCTGGCTGAACTGTGCGAAATATCACTTTCAGATTCCCTCAGATTGGACGGAAGGTCGCTGGTTCCATTAATGGAAGGAAAGCATGCGAACTGGGATCGTGACCACCTCATAGTGCAATTCTTTGGCGGCGCCTATTTCAACCGGAGTCCGACGGCCTGGGCAGATTCCTGTGTAATGACCGAACATTGGCGATTGATTGGCGGAAGCGAACTCTACGACATTCAAGCAGATCCAGCGCAAAGGATGAACGTTGCCCATAAACATCCCGAGGTGGTCGAGAAACTTCGCGCTCACTATTTGCCTTGGTGGGAGTCGATATCTCCTCGACTGAAACCCGTGCGGATCGATTTGGGAAATTCAGCGCATAACCCCACCGTCCTATGTTCCCAGGATTGGTATTTGCCGACGGGCAATCCTCCCTGGAATTTTGGCAGCATCAGCAAACTCCCTCGTGTGACCGGCCCATGGATGGTCGATATAAAACAGGCGGGGTCCTACCGGATTACCCTACGTCAATTCCCTTTTGAGGCCGACAAGACCGTGAATGCCGATCGAGCCGAAATCCGGATTGCCGGGCAGGAAAAGGAATGCCTTGTCCAACCGGGCAGCAAAGCCGTGGTTTTCGAGATGGAACTTTCTGCCGGGCCCTCTGAGCTACTGACCTTCCTCTATGACGAGTCAGGAAAAGCCGGCGGCGCCTATTTTACAGAAGTGGAGGCGCTTGCCCGCATATCTAACTAAATTCGTCGCGAGTGAACGGAGATCGAGCGCTGACGCGGGTTTCTTGGTTTATTTGCCGGGGAAAGTAACCAATTGTAACTCGTCTATGCCTTCGATAGCTTTTTGGCGACACGCCTCAGGATAACGCCCACCAAAACGACAAAGCCGCCGCAATAGAGAATAAGAAGCCTGTCCGAAGTTTCGTTCGGGACTATGAGAAGCAGGAGGGTAATAAGGGAACCATAGGCAAGGCACAGGTTGCCCAGCACAGAATATTGTCGCTTGTCTCCATCGCAGGTAGGCTCGTGTTCCGGATTCCGGTCGATGGGGGTGTCCATCTCGACGAAAAACTCGTCTACCCGCGCTTTGTAATCAGCCGGGGCGCTCTTGTAGAAGCGAGTGGTGAAAAAGAACCACAAGGTGCCAATGACGAAAATGACTGCAGTAGTGATAGCGATGTTCAAATCGCCGAGTTCTCGCGTATTCAGCTTCTCATAGCGACCCCACAGGCTCTGCATGAATTCGTGGCTCAGGGTGAATCGGGCAATTATCGAAACAATGAAACCAACTACCATGGTGCTCCATCCAGCCCATTCAGGCGTCCGTTTTACGAACAAGCCATAGGTCAAGGGAAGTGCGGCGGGCAAGCCTATCGATGCCGCTGCGAGCAAGATCAGGTCAAACAGATTGAGCGTTTTCAAGCTAGCGAACATTAAGGCAATTATGATCCAAATGCTGCCGTAAGCGAACATGAAGACGCGTCCGACGAGAATCTGTTTCGCTTCCGAGGCATCCCTGTCAATGAGTTGTATGTAGAAATTGCGTACAAACGGTCCTGCCGATACATTGAGCAAGCTGTTCATCGATGTCAGGCTAGCGGCGAAGATGCCGCACACCAGTAGGCCGAGGAGGCCATCGGGAAGCAGTTCTGAAGCGATGGCGACGTATGCGGCTTCGTTCGGGTTGTTCAATTGTGGATACATGCTGCCGAGGTCGGGAAACAGTACAGCGGAGGCCAGCGCGGGAATCATCCAAACGGGGGCGAGCGTAAGAAAGCCGACGATCGAAATGATGACCGCTTTGCGGGCATCGGGACCGTCTTTCACGAATACATAGCGCGCGGCGCCCTGGAGCATGCTATTCATATTCATGACCTGATTGATCAGCAACGTTACGCAGAAAAAGACAATCACGCTGGGTCGGGCGAATTCGGTCCATTGAAAGTGCTTTGCGGGCAGTTTTTCGAAGAGTCCGCTGATGCCTCCGATCGAATCGTGCCCGACCACGAGCAGGGCCATGATTACCGTGATGGTCAGCACAACGAGCATTTGCACGAAATCACCCGCGGTAGCCGCCCACGATCCTCCGATTAAGGTCATGGTTATGGTGACAGCGCCGAGGATCAGGACGATGGCGTGCACGTTCATGCCAAAGACTCCGGACATGAATACCGAAACGGTATAGAGCCAGATTCCCCCGAATATGCATTGGAAGAATATGGGTAGCCAGGTGAAGACTTGCTCGCTCGTCTTGCCGTAGCGTTTTCGGATCCCTTCCACGGCGGTGACAATGCGCATCTGCCTGAACTTCGTCGCTGCGAAGAAGTACATGAAAATTAAAGCGACAACATTACAGGCGAACAGTATGAGGAAGAAGGTTCCCGTTTCGTAGGCTTTGGCGGCGCCCCCGGTGAAGGACCAAGCGGAAAAGGTCGTCATAAACGCGCTACTTCCGACAACCCACCAGAGCATGCCCCCGCCTCCTCGAAAGTAGTCGCTAGCCGTTTTGCTGAAGTTTTTGTAGACGGGGCCGAGCGTCAGCATGAATACCAGATACACCCCAATGACGATGTAGTCGTAGATGCTCAAAGATTAGCGGTCAGGTGGTTGGATGGGGTTGAAGACGGGCCAGGATCACTGCGCTTCCGAGCCAGGATTCGATTCGAATCCTCTAATTCTCGAGTACTTGCTTGTCGGCTAATAGTCGATCACGGAGTTTGTTTCTGTCTATACGTTTTGCCCATGCGCCGGGCTTGCACGGCCGAGGTGACTGCCGCCGAGGTTCCTCCGTAGACTACGATATCGAAGTATGCCGAGTTGGATTGATCGCTCTCGAGCGAATGAGCAGGAGATTGATTTGTACTGCCTTCTGAATTACAGATGGGGAATAGGGTCGCGGCAAGGGCGAACGCGGAGAGGATAGCAGGCTTGTTCATTTTGGCAGTTGGTTATTGCTCAGGCAGTGGGAGCAATACTCAAATACGATCTGACTTACATTGGTAAGCGGAATCCGGAGGGTTGATTGAATGACTGAAGGAGGCGAAGTTTGTCTGGTTACCAATGTAAATTACATAATAATTGTGCGGTTGCGACGATTTCATCTTAGTTTCGTTTCTCGCACAATCGAAAGGCGAGGCGAATGACACCAGCTTTTCGATTGTTTAAAATAATCTGAAGGGATTAACCACAACATACCAATGAACTACACGCCTCGAACTATTACGCAGCTATTGTTAGCTACCTGGCTCATCTTACCGGCATTCGCTCAGGATGAAGCTACGGAAGAAGATGAACTCTACGATCTCTCCCCTTTCCATGTTGATGGCGCGGACGACACGGGATACCGCGCCAAGCACACCTTGGCGGGCACCCGCTTGAGGATCAGCCTCGATGACGTGACCGTGCCGATCGACGTCATCACTCCGGAGATGCTGGAGGACTTCAACATCAACGAGCAGGAGGACCTCTTCGATATCGTTTCCAACATGGAAACCCGCGACGACTCCTTCCTCTCGGGCGTGTACGAGTCGGGAGCCTCCTACCGGATCCGTGGATTCACGGGGGTGAGGAGCCTGCGCAACTTCGCGTCTAGCAACATGCCCTTCGACGCTTACAACTCGACGCGCTTCATAGCCTCGAAAGGGCCCAACTCGATCCTCTTCGGCTCGGGTCCTGGCGGCGGCTCGGTGAGCTTCTTCACCAAGCGCTACATTATTGGAAGCAGGGACCGAACCAGGCTCAAGTTTTCCTTGGACAGCTTCGGTTCGACCCGCGTTGAGCTGACCGGTACCAAGACGCTGATCGAGGACAAGCTCGGCATCTTCTACGGCGTGTTCGACGACCGCCGCGAGTACTATGTGGAGCCGTCCTACCAGGACCGCAACGGCATGTACCTCAGCGCCTCTTACCGGCCCTTCGAGAACACTCTCATAACCGCGAGCTACGAGACACGTTCCGACCACGTATTCCGTCCTGCCTCCAGCGTTCGGACTTTGGTGGACTATCATTCGCCCTGGGAAGGTTTCGGCAATGCGGCCGTATTGGGAACGGGTGTGAACAACCGTCGTTCCGATCTTCAGCTCCCCGATGGCACGGTCGTGGAGAATCAGGCTTGGCGCGCGTGGGGCGCCGAGCAGTTCGGCAATGTCAACAACCGCTACACCGTCATCGACGGCCAGATCGTCAACCTGAGGGGGGCGGCCTGGACGGACAGGCCCAGAAGCGATACACCGATGCTGGACGGCCAACGCTCTTTCCTCGTCTGGGATTGGCCAAGGGATCTGGGCCCCACCGGCCTCAATGGAGGCGCGGAAGTCGACACGGTGGCTTACGACTTCAACGTCGAGCAAAAGCTCGCGGAGAACCTCTACCTGATGCTCGCGACTGGGTGGACGGACAACCATCGTCTGCAGTTCCAGCATAGACACCGCCAGTTGTACAAGGATCCCAACTACTACCTGCCCGACGGGACGACTTTGAACCCTCACTTGGGTGAGTACTACATCGAGAACGGCAACTACAACTTCTTCGACCGTCTCAACGATTCTGACACGGTGACGGCGACTCTGGCCTACGAGCTGGATCTCGAGGAGAAAAACAAGTATCTTGGCGTCCACAATTTCGCCCTCATGCATTCGGTCGAAGAAGTGTTTAATGGCAACATACGCCAGAGAATGATATTGACGGAAACTCCCGATCCCGACTTCGAAATGACAAACGTGGAACATGCCAGGTACCGCCTCTACACGCGCCACTACTTGGGCGATGATTTGAGTGTTCTCGGTGAGGACGACATGTTCCCGGACTACCGCTTCATCCAACGCGACGGAAGGTATTCGCTGGACGGCTATACATGGACGATGTTCGAAGGGGTAGGGGGATCGGGTTGGCGCAATATCGAGACGACCTCGAATCTGGCGGTCATGCAGAGCAACTTCTTCCGCAGCCGTCTGATCACCAGTCTGGGCTATCGCGAGGAAAGCGTAGATCAGTTTCTGGTCAACTTTGCCAGGAACCCCAATTTGAACAACCAGTATACGGCCTACGAGCATTACAACAAGGAGCAGGCCGACGATCCCAATTACGTCCCGGTTCAGACCGACGAGGTCCGCCCGAGCACGTTGCCATCGTTTCCCTGGGAGACGGTCGAAGGGATTTCCAGGAACACTGGCGCGATCTTCAAGATCACCCCCGATATCGCCCTGGTGGCCAATGCCGCCAGCAACATCAGCGGCGCGGCTGGCCGCGTCGGTCTTTTCAACCAGGCCCTCCCAAACTCCGAGGGTGAGAGCGAGGACATCGGCCTTCGATTCAACCTCTT
>JAABVD010000145.1:976-4011 GCA_014529615.1 Opitutia bacterium | reverse complement strand
GGATCCGTCAACGTGTTTGAGAACGGGCTGGGCTGGGACGTTCGCGACTTCCGCTCCCGCGGCCACGAGTTGTCCGTCACCGGTTCTCCGATCAGAAGGCTGAGCCTTCGTCTGGCGGTGACCTACAACGAGCAGGTGGCCACCAATATCGGTTCGGTATTCATGGCTTGGTGGAACGAGAACGCGGCTGCGATGGAATCCTTTGTCAATGCCAATCCGGATGCGACCGATGCGGAGTCGGAGTCCGCCACTCCGGAGACGGCGGCAGAGAGTTGGGAGGACGCCCAGGACCTACTTCTGCAACGGGCGGGGCTCGAGGGCATACCCAATGTCAATCAGCCCCTTTGGACGGCCAAGGCCCTTGCCAAGTACCAATTCGATGATGGCCTGCTCAGGGGTCACGCGACCGGTTTGAACCTGGCTTGGCGTGGCAAGCAGAAGTCCAACCACTTCCGCAATGCGGACGGCAGCTATGACTACGAACGCCCTTTTTATTCGCAAGAGACCCTCAACGCGAATTTCTTCTGGAACTACAGCAGGAAGATCGAGGTGGCCAGCCGCGACGTGGACTGGAGGCTGCAGCTAAACGTGTACAACGCGTTCAACTCGGACAACATCACCTCGCGCAACTTTTTCTATTCGATTCGCGGGGACGAAACCTCGACTCTGCTGCACAACCAGATCAACGAGAAGGAGCCGCGCAGAGTCTCCATCACCAACACTTTCTCTTTTTAGTTCGGTTTTATCCGCTGCCAAATTTTAATTCAAATCCCCGCGGCATTGAACGCCGCGGGGATTTTTTTTACGCTCTTTTCTTGTTGATGATGGCTGATCGAATAGTTACCAATGTAAATGGCAACTTCGTTTGATCGGGTTGAGGCGGGTGTCAAGCTGCCATTGCTCAAACAATCTTCGCACTGATGAGACATCCCATGAAATTCGCCTGGACAATTACTTTTTGCATTCTTTTTGCCTGTATCCAAAAAACGAATGGTGAATTCGTTTTTCCTGAAACGTTCGATCGAGAGCGTCCCCGGCTGATGCCTTCGAGCGTGACGAAGGAGGCGATTTTGCATAAGATCCGGAATCGTCCGGAAATCGCGGATAGCTACGCCCGGTTCAAGGCGAATATTGACGAGCATGTGGAACGTCACAAGGACGATCCGGAGTGGATGGTCTCGCGCTTGCAGATGTATTGGAACACACACTCGACGGATGTCTTCATCAAGGGGGGCGTTTATTCCCATGCTGAAGGGAAAGCGCCCGTTCCGACGGTTCGTTTCAATGGGGCGCGTGATTTTATTTCCGACTACGCGAAACCTGTATTGGAAGACGTCAAACCATACATGGACGATCCGAGAGGTATCTGGGTTCAGCACAAGGGGACGAAGGAATGGGGCTGGGTGGATCAGTCAAAAACGGGGCGCGTCATAGAAAAAATCAACCAGGAGATTATGGGCCTCGCTCGCGAAGCCGCGCTGATCTATTGGCTCGAAGGCGACGAGAATCATGCGCAATTCGCCTTCGATCTATTCCACACTTACATGCTTGGATTGTGGTATCGAAATGCTCCCTACGATCTTGAGCATGGGCATCATCAAACGCTGGTGGGCTTACAGTCGTTTCAGGTGATTCGCGAGAGGGTGACGCGGAGCCTCGCCGGGTGTTATGATTTTCTTTTCGATTATTTGAAAAGAACCGCTCCTGACATGATGGATATCTATCGGGGGAGTTTGGTTAAATTCGCGGAGCAGATCATCAGGAATGGCGTGCCATTCAATAACTGGAATCTTTTTCAAGCGAACCACGTAATCGGGATCGCTCTCGCGTTGGATAATGATGGGGCTTATGAAGATGGAAAGGGTTGCCAATATTTTCTCAATCGCATCTTCAACGAGACTTCGGTCAGGCAATGGTCCTTTGCGGAAATGCTGAATCGTGGTTATGATCCGAATACGGGAATTTGGAACGAATCTCCAAGTTATGGCATCGCGGTCACGAGAGACTTCGTGGACGTCGTATCCAGAATCGAAGGGACCATGGGCGTGGATATTCTGCCTCAGATGCCAGTGTTGAACAAGGCGGTGGAAGTGTTGCCCCAATACCTTTTTCCAAATCGCTACATTGTCGGCTTTGGTGATACGCATTACACGCGGCTCGATAATGAACCGGTGATGGGGTTGGTAAAAAACGCTCAAGTATTCGGGAAAAGAGATACGGAGGAAAAGTTCACCGCTTTAGCGAAAATGCTGGCGCGCGAGGGATCGCAGGGAGGAAGAGATCGAGGTCGTAATAGCGGATTCCGGTCGCTCCTATCGGGGGAATCGATTGCGCTCGATCCGGATATTCCAGCAGCTCGGTTCAGCGACTTCGTGACTCAAACCTTTTATGCCCCAAATGTTAGTTGGCTCGTGCAGAGAAACGGATTCGATCCCAAGCATGGCTTGATGGTTTCTCAGGCGGGATCGCTGGGAAATCATATGCACTCGAACGGAATTGCCATGGAGCTGTATGGCAAGGGCTATGTGCTGGCTCCTGAAGGAGGACGAGGATCCAGTTATTTCAGCCGCGACTATCTCGAATACTACTCTCAATTTCCGGCCCACAATACGGTGGTGGTCGATGGCATTTCGAAATATGCTGAAATGAAGAGCCATCACGCGTTTGAGGTACAGTCCGTGTATCCGGCATCCGGACGAAAGACGGGGTACTATCCCGATATCACATTCTCGGACCTCTACTTCTTGGAGCCGGAGACGAATGCGGATCAAAATCGTGTCATGAGTATCATCCGAACAGGTGCGACGTCAGGATACTACGTGGACATCTTTCGTTCGCGCCGGAAGGCGGGCGGGGATCGATATCATGATTATTTCTACCACAATCTCGGACAGGAGCTGCTTCTGACGGATGCTTCAGGCCAGGCATTGCAGCTTTCTCCCAGCGATCGGCTGACCTTTGCCGATGGAGACTTGTTCGCCTACGATTACATATGGGACAAGCAATCCAAAGCGACCGATCAAGACTTTAAGGCT
>JAABVD010000145.1:0-705 GCA_014529615.1 Opitutia bacterium | reverse complement strand
GTGTTTTCTTCCGGCGAGTCTGGCCATTTCCAGTATGACGATATGGAGTTCGATGGAACCTATGGGGTCGTGACGCGTGAGGAAGGTGGAGTCATTTTGTTTCTCGGGTCTGGGAGGTTGATATCTGGCGGTGGGTATCGACTTGAAGTTTTAGGCGAAGAGGTTGGTTCGGCGGCTCTTTCCGCTAAAAATGGATCGCTGCGCCTGACTGCTGATTCAGCTGTTTTGATATCCGTTCCGGATGACTTTGGGAGAGGACGACTCATCATGAGTGTTGGGGAAAATCGCATTGAAGGAAGACGTGTTGAGCTTGGAGGAGAGAAGTTGGTCGTTTTTGAGTTGCCTGAGACAAATTGGCAAAGCGCGAATATTGAGAACGTTGAGTAGCTCCCTTTTTCGGTATTGGTAACATTCAGGTCTCCATAGCCGGGATCATCGGAAAGTATGAATCAGGAAGGATTTAACCACAGAGGTGGGGGAGAAGAGTTCAGAGTTCAGAGTTCAGAGAGAGGGGAAAGGAGGGCGGACATTCCCTGTCTGCGTGCGGTGACGCACAGGCAGGCTGTCCGCCAGTTCAATTCATATCACAAACGGCAAACACGCAGACAGGGGAAGAAATGCGCCCAAGGGCGCGGGGAGAAGAGAGGAGTGATGGAATGATGGAGGGAGGGAGGATGCGCGCTGCGGCGCGCGAATTTGGAATAG
>JAABVD010000144.1 GCA_014529615.1 Opitutia bacterium | reverse complement strand
GGGCTTAGTGATCCGACGGTTGCGTGTGGAAGCGCCGAAGCTCAACGGATAAAAGGTACTCCGGGGATAACAGGCTTATAGTGCCCAAGCGCCCATAGCGACGGCACTGTTTGGCACCTCGATGTCGGCTCAGCGCATCCTGGGGCTGGAAAAGGTCCCAAGGGTTTGGCTGTTCGTCAATTAAAGCGCTACGCGAGCTGGGTTCAGAACGTCGTGAGACAGTTCGGTCCCTATCCGCCGTGGGCGTAGGATATTTGAGGAGATCTGTCCCTAGTACGAGAGGACCGGGATGGACGAACCTCTGGTTTACCAGTTGTTTCGCCAGGAGCATCGCTGGGTAGCTACGTTCGGAAGGGATAAACGCTGAAGGCATCTAAGCGTCAAGCCCACTTCAAGACTAAATATCCCGTGGGGTAAACCCACCTGAAGGCCCCTCGCAGACTACGAGGTTGATAGGTTGCAGGTGAAAGCGCAGTGATGCGTTTAGCCGAGCAATACTAATTGGCCGTGAGGCTTGGCCTCTCATCATCTGGTTGGTGGAAATCGTACAAAAGCGATTTTACGATGGCAGAGAGTGGTAGTATCTCGATGTGGATCCGTGTTCGTCAGCTCATTCGATTTCGTTGGCTGGAAAGATCTCCATCAATCCTTCGCCAAGAAATCAGATATGTTATTCCGGTGGCTATAGCGGAGGGGCAACACCTCTTCCCATTCCGAACAGAGCAGTTAAGTCCTCCTGCGCCGATGGTACTGCTGGGGACACTTGGTGGGAGAGTAGGTCGCTGCCGGGTAATATTTTTTTTAAAGCCCATCCATTATTAATTTGGATGGGCTTTTCTTGTTTTGAAGAAAATCAGAAATCCTCACCGTTAGTCGCCGGAGTTTTCCTATTTCCAGGAACTTCGGGTTTCCTTCCACCATTTCGACGTACATTTGAAACCAATGCTCGAAGTCAGGATATCGCGCATATCGTTTCATTGCATTGACTCGATGGATATACCAAGGTTTGAAACCTGCGTAATGGGTCGCGAACAGTTCTGAGGGATGGGGGTAGCCATTCATGCCGCTGAAACGAGCATCGAATTTTGTCCATTTCCCTCACCACCGCATAGTAAGGTATTGCATGTCAGGCCAGTCGAAGACATCCCCAACGAGCCGTTGAATTACCGGCCGTTGGACGTCGGAAAGGATTTTTTCGTATTCGCTGGAGGACGGTTCCAGCACAAATAAAGCACCATTCATACCCATATTGGTAGGATCCTTGGCGACGCGGTCTGTGATTTCAGATGGCACAGGAAACCCGTGTGGACAAATTGGATCGTATCTCCGGTGCCATTCCCACCTACCGGATTTCAAAATCTTTTTAGTAACTTTGTAATTTCCCTCTTTGTCATTTTGAATCACATGAGATTTGGTTTCGTTGAGTACCCCCGCTGGAGCCGGTAGGCAAAACAAGTGATCACAATACTTGAGGGGAAGAAGATCAGCGTCAATCACTACTATTTTGTCGAAGCCGTACCCAAGATCTCCGTCTGTCCCCAACCTGAGGGAGTGAATGCGTGTAAAGAAATAGGGACGATCCTGACGTTGTTGTCTGCGTTTATGAGGAAGGAATATGGGTTCAACTTTAGGGACGTGATCGAAAAGAGATTCCAGCGCCAAACGAGCAGGAAGCGATACTCCATCCGTTACCAAACAAACCAATTCGGCTTGGGTCGACTGCTTCCTCAGGCTGAATCCCGCCACTAAGGCACCCGGGAGATAGTTGTCATTTAGCATGACGAATGTTACGTATGCAAATCTGGGCTTTCCATTTGGAGCGTTCATTTGGTTCGGAATATCACTGAAATCCATGGTCGTTTCCTGACGGTTAGAGATTGCTTGACACACCAATTCGTTCAGTTAGTTTATCGCCAAAGAATCCCACGTAATTTTCAGGGTCAAATTCCTATGTCTACTTGTGGAAATACACGCTGATCTTGGTGGCAGGAGTATCTACAGTGGCCCACATGACAGACAATCTCAGGAATGTGGCCCTTGTCGGCCATAGCGGATCCGGGAAGACTTCCCTAGCCGAGGCAATTTTGTTTGTCTCTGGCAAGCTCAACCGGATGGGACGTGTTCAGGAAGGTTCGACTGTTGGGGACTACGATCCGGAAGAGGTAGAACGCCAGATCTCTCTCAGAACATCTCTTTTAACGACAGAATGGGATGGGGCACATTTCAACCTGCTAGACAGCCCTGGGTACGCTGATTTCGCCTCGGAAGTAAAATCCGCCCTCAGAGTATCTGACGTTTGTCTGGTGGTGGTTGAAGCCGTTTCGGGGGTCGATGTCGGAACAGAGAGAAGCTGGCGATACGCCGAAGAATCCGGATTGCCTCGGCTGATATTCATTAACAAGATGGATCGCCCCGATATCGATCTGGAACAAATTCTTCAGCAGATCAAAGACCGCTTTGGTCGACAGGCGGTGCCGTTACAGCACCCTGTTGAATATGGGGAAGGGTTCAGCCAGTTGCTCGACGCCATCCACATGAAGCTGGTAACGTACAAGGATGGTACTTCCGAAGAATCCGATCTGGGAGAGCATGAATCGACAGCTCAGCAGTTACACGAACAGCTCGTCGAGGCGGTTGCGGAAACCGACGAAGAACTGATGGAAAAATATTTCAGCGAGGGCGACCTCAGCGAACAGGAGTTGGCCAAGGGCATGAAAAAGGCCGTGCTCCGAGGTGAGTTGTTTCCGGTGATTTTTGGAGACGCATTCAATGCTGTCGGTATCGATGCGGTTTTAAACGCTATCGTGGGATACTTTCCGTCTCCTGCCGAATCTCCTGGTCTTGAACAGGAATTGACGGGGGCTTCCGATGCTCCTCTTGCAGCCTTTGTTTTCAAAACCATAGCGGAGCAACATGTTGGCGAGCTGAATTTCGTTCGTCTCTATTCCGGTGGGTTCAAGCCGGGTGACGAGGTGGTGAATTCTTCCCGGAAAGCCAATGAACGCGTTGGCCAGATTTTCGAGTTAAATGGACACGAACGGAGCGAACTCGAGAGTGCTGTCGCTGGCGATATTGTAGCACTGGTGAAACTAAAAAATACTCGTACCGGGGACACGTTGTGTCGGAAGTCGAAGGAAATCAGGCTCACTGGGGTGGAGTTTCCGGATCCTTTGATTCGGGTCGCCATCTCTCCGGAAGAAAAGGGCAGCGAAGAGCGCATGGCGACAGGTTTGGCACAGCTGCGGCAAGAAGATCCGAGTTTCATATTTCGTTACGATAACGAGATTCACCAGTCGCTGTTGCATGCGCAGGGAGACCTGCATCTTGAGACGATCCTAAAAAGATTGCGTGAACGGTATGGAGTTTGCGTCGTTGCCGAACCGCCGAGAATACCCTACCGGGAGACAATCCGGGGAAATTCCGAAGGGCACTTTCGTCACAAGAAGCAAACCGGAGGACGCGGGCAGTTTGGCGAAGTCTTTTTGCGTATTTCACCAAAATCAAGGGGTGAGGGGTTCGAGTTCATCAATTCTGTAGTCGGGGGCAACATACCCAGTAATTTTATCCCCGCTGTTGAGAAAGGGTTGCAGGAAACCATGGTCGAGGGACCGCTATCGAGTTAAACAGTCGTCGATGTGGCTGTAGATGTCTACGACGGAAAGCATCATCCAGTGGACTCCGATGAAGTTTCATTCAAAATTGCCTCATCGATGGCATTCAAAGATGCCTTTCTTAAAGCCAAGCCGGTGCTGCTCGAACCCATCTACCGACTGACCATCACCGTTCCCGAAGAATTCATGGGGGACGTAATGGGGGACCTGACTTCGCGTCGGGGAAGGATCATCGGCACCGATGCGGACGGACATTTCCAGGTTATTACCGCAGACGCGCCGCTTGCTGAAATCGATCGTTACGCCACCACTCTGCGTTCCATGACTCAAGGAAAAGGGATCCACACCCAGCAACTTGATCGATACGAAAACATTCCTGGGGACGTTCAGTCCAGGGTGATAGCGGAAGCAAAACAGCCGCGAGCCGCGTAGGGGTACCTGCCAAACAGATAAACAGGCGGGGTTCAAGGGGAGGCGCTGCCATGCTACTGAACCTACTTTCTTCTCTCCTTATCGAGTTGGAATTTCTGCGCTGCGGGGCCAAGGTCCCCTTCATAGATTCCAAAAGCCCGTCACCGACAAAAGGGTTGTCCCGGCAGACTACAGTGAATTTGACCAAGGCCGGTTTCCTCTGATGCTACATTGACGGTTTTCAACTTCGCCTCCTTCTCATGTCTGGCCATTCCAAATGGAGCACCATAAAGCGCAAGAAGGGCGTCAACGACGCCAAGCGCGGGAAACTGTTTACCAAGCTGATCAAGGAAATCACGGTCTCAGCGCGGTACGGCGGCGACGAAGAGAACAACCCCAGGCTTCGAGTTGCGGTGCAGAACGCAAAGGGGGCCAATATGCCCCAGTCTACCATCGATCGCGCCATCCGCAGGGGCACTGGAGAAGAGCCAGGTGCCGTCTACGAAGCAGCGACGTATGAAGGCTATGGCCCTGCTGGTGTCGCCGTTATGGTAGACACGCTATCTGACAACAAGAACCGGACCGTTGCAGGACTGCGTCACGTCTTCACCAAGCATGGTGGAAACCTCGCCGAGAAGGGAGCTGTTGCGTGGATGTTCGCCCAGAAAGGCCACATCGAAATCAGGTCAATGGAGACCACCGAAGAAGAACTGATGCTGGCAGTAATGGATGCCGGTGCAGATGATCTCCAGGATTCGGAGGAGGTGTTCGAAGTCCTTTGTCCCATCGAGGCATTCGAGGACTTGAAGCATTCACTCGAATCGGAGAAAATCTCCTACTCACAAGCGTCTCTGGCATGGATACCTCAGATCACTCTGGATGTGGCGGGGGTAAATGCGGGGAAAATCGTTCGTCTTATTGAAGACCTGGAGGATCTCGACGATGTCCAGCGCGTTTTTTCCAACTTCGATATAGAAGATGAGGAGTTGCAGAAACTGCTGTCTTAAGAAAACTCTCCCTTCCACTACCTGCCGCGCTGAGTCTTGGTTTCTTGCTTCCACTGTGGCTCCCTCTCCCATTTGTCCCGTTCCGTCCAGTGGTGATCCCATCCTATCCCGACAGGGCATCTGTCCGTTTTGAAAATCCTGGGTATTGACCCCAGTAGTACAAGCACTGGGTACGGGTTGGTCGACTACACGGGGCAGCAATGCGCACTAGTCAGGGTCGGCTGCATACGTCCACCAGCCAAGGCCAACTTCGAAGACCGGCTCGTCATCTTGTTCGACCGTCTTAATTCCATTATCGACGAAGTTGCCCCAGCCGAGGTCGCCATGGAAAGCAGCTTCTACGGGAAAGACCCCGACGCTGCAGGAAAACTGGGACAGGCACAAGGTGTGCTGAGCCTGGCGGTGCGCAAGGCGGGACACGGCATTCAGGGATACACTCCGGCGGAGGTGAAAAAAGCCGTCGTCGGAAATGGACAGGCGACAAAGGAGCAGGTCCAGTACATGGTTGCGAAACTCCTCCGGCTTTCCGAGGTGCCGAGCCCTCTTGATGCCTCGGATGCCCTTGCCGTCGCGTTGTGTCATTGTCACAGGCGTGGCTCACTGGTCAATCTTCCCGGGTCGCAGCGCAAGCCGGAAATCGATACTCTTCTGAACCGGGTTTCGATGAGATAGCAATAGCAATGATCGAGAGGGTCGAAGGTGTGATCGTCGAGCGCGCGCCAACACACGTTGTCGTTGGCGTAGGCGGGATAGGCTACGGCCTTTCGATTTCCCTGAATACCTTTGAGCAGTTGCCGGATTTGGGAAGCGAAGTCAGCCTGTTGACTCATACTTATGTGAGGGAGGACAGGTTGCAACTTTTCGGCTTCTCCGATGCCGAGGAGAGAGAGATGTTTCAGCTCTTGATCGCGGTTGCAGGGATCGGTCCTAATTCCGCGCAGACGATTTTGTCCGGCATGTCCGTAGATGAGCTAAAAACCGCGATCTTCGAAGAGAGGGCTTCCGATCTGACTCGAGTTCGGGGTATCGGGCGAAAAACCGCCGACCGTGTCGTGATTGATCTTCGGGACAAAATCGCCCCTTCCCGGAAGCAAACTCTGGACCCCGAAGGGGAGCCAGTGAAGTCCACCCGAAACGAAAAGACCGAAGAGGCGGTCCTGGCACTGGCAGCTTTGGGTATCGCTCCTGCCGCGGCGCGCAAGGCGGTTGTGAACGCGATGGAAAAATCCGGGGTTGACGCCACTCTCCAGG
>JAABVD010000143.1:6419-7642 GCA_014529615.1 Opitutia bacterium | reverse complement strand
AAAATGGGTCACGTTGTGGGTGATCAGGGCGTCCGGAACATGTTTCCTGAAAATCTCCCGACCCTCCAAAAGAAAATCGTTCAGATCGGATGCGATGAACTCACGCCAATGAATATGGAATTCCTCGTTTGCATCGGTTCTTTCTGCAGGGGGTCGTACCGCATCAAAGTCCGTGAAGCCCGTTGCGAATGCACCATTGAAGGTTTCCACGTCGCCGAATTCCCGTTTCAGTGCATCCCGGTAATTGGCCAGGGTATACTTGCAAAAACAGGCGTTGGGTATCGGCGCGATCCAGGGCTCGTTGTGCACGTCCCAAACGATCACCGCAGGATGATCCTTGAAACGGGAAACGCACTCCTCGAGAATTCTATTCCGATCCTCCCGGTAGACCGGGTGATCGATACAGGCTCGCTGCCAACGCACGTCGTTCTTGTCGATGGGCAGGACGGACCCGTCCCCTCCTATGATTTTTGAATCCGGATAGGTTTCTACAAAGTCATCATTTACGTAAAACGTGGCCGTGCCGAAGAGCACGGTCAGCCCGTTTTCATGGGCGATATCCAGAAGCGTGCCTACCTCGTCCAAGTCCGAATCCATGCCTATCCGGATGCGTATGCTGTTGAGGCCGGTTTCGGCGATTTTGGCCAGGTCCCGGCGCCAATCCTGCTCCCCCTTCGGCATCCATTCCGGACGTGTAGCCATCCCTCCAAAAGGATACTCGTAATGCGTGCCCAACCAAATGGGGTCGACATCGCCATTACCTTCAACCGTCTCGCCAGCGGCGCTCAATGAACGATCCCACCCGATAAGAGCCAGGATAAATAAGCAGAGAAACCTCGGAAACCGGGACATCGTTAAAAAAATCAGACAAATCTTTGGATTTTTCTCCATCATGGATTCACGCTGTGAGCACATATAGCATTCGTCAATAACATTTGATAGGAGATCTAAAGGGGTCAATGTTCATATCTCATATCCAGAGGCAAGCAGATCGAAAACGAGTATTTGTTTCTTATTTAATATCCGACAAGAGTGATGCTGGACCAGGGCGGGATGGAGGGTACTTCCACAACGGTTTCACCCGGGCTTACCCGGGTACCAAGAGGCCGAAACCCTTCATCAGAAACCTGGGAAACCTCAGATGGACTGGCTCGCAGACGCAGGGTCAGCGAACCCGTGGCATCCAGGGAAGTGTTAAACAGAACAGCAACCACACGGTAAGC
>JAABVD010000143.1:0-6332 GCA_014529615.1 Opitutia bacterium | reverse complement strand
GCCTCCGGCTCTGCCGTTTAGAGGCTTCTACAATTAAACATGCGATCGAATCGTAACTCATTCACCGTAAGCGTCCGTCCGTTGACTGCCGGACAAAAGGGGCTACCCTTACGGTCTCATCAATAATGACCGGCAGCCGGCCTTCAGACAGCCAGTCGGACACGGTTCGCCATCAGCAGGGGATGATCCGCCGGCCAGAAGCCGGCCAGCGGGAGCCCTGACGAAGAATCCACCAGCGTCTTCCACCGGCTTCGTTCCGCGGTTATGGCCTGCAGATGGGGATGAAAATCCTCAAGGCTTCCTTCATACCGGTTTAGCACATTCAGGGCAAAACCATTGCATCCCATCATCAGAGCCAGGGTGCATTTGTTGATCATCGTGCGGACTGGACTCTACCGCTTCAAGCGGCAGTCCGGCAGGCGCGGGGAAGTTTTCATCCATCAGGGCAATCTCATCCACCGCATCGGGATATTCGTTCAAAAACTCCAGAAAGCGCGAGAACTGCTCATCTGATTCATACTGCCCGGGGAAAATGCGGCAACTGATGAGGGGGATATCCTCCGGGATCCCGTCCTGGCAGTAAGAGCTTAATGAAAAGCCTGAAGCGAGAATTATAATCAGGTATACAATGAATTTATTTTTCATCCTAAACAGAACTGTTTGCTCATGATTCAAATTCCAGAATGAGCACGTCCCTGGCCGGTACCTGAGCAGTGAACCGATTTTCGGCCATTCCCATGCGGTATTCATTCCAGTGGGAAGCAGTGAATTTCATCTTACCCAGAGCATCTGAGATCTTGATGCCAGTTTCCTGTGCTTCCCTTGTGGGATTTACGATCCAGAGGAAGTAGTTCTTATCCTTCCTGTGCAACCGGGCCTGAATAGCCGGGTTGGAAGCCCATACTAATTGTTCACGTTTGGTGAACCTGAAAATCTCCCTGAAATACTCAGCGTTGATCCCCCCTTTCACTCTGTGGCAGTGGATGGAGATAATCGACTGGTTATAATTTTGTTCTCACTAAAGGCTATGAACGGAGCATAAGGGGACATTGCAGTTTAGCCATATAATTAAAAACGACTGGCGAAGACAGGACCCTTAAAATTTTAGGCATCTAGAGTAAGCTTAGAGAGTGATTGAGAGCAGCCTATAAATTCGCCTGTCCCCATTTTTACTCCGGCAGTTATTCACACCTTCCTCCTGCGGCGTACCTTTGAGGCTCCTCGCAGAAAGCGTGAATAACTGCCTCCTCACAAAACAACCCAACCTTCAACAGACCCCAAAAATAAAAGTGCGAAAGATTCTGGACACTACCCAGAACTTTCCTAATTCGATGAATTTAGAAATTGCCAAAACGATTGGGCACATCCACAACGGATCTGATTTTACTGTAAACAACTACTAGCAAACTCTACAAACTCCCCCATTCTCGTCGCTACAAACCTCAGACAATGAAGGAATCCCCCCGATTCCATCCCCTACAACTCCTGGTATCAGGCCGGCCTGATCGTGTACCAATCAAACAGAACGTCACACATCTCTAATCCACTATAAATCCATTTTTATGAAACAAACAACTACATCCACACACTGGTTATTAGCCGCCTTCCACGTCGAATTCTTTTTAGTTTTCGGCTTACTCCTTCTCCCTCTCACCACTCAGGCGCAAGAGGATGAAGACGAAGAAGAAATCTTCGAAATCTCTCCATTCGTAATCGCTGAAGACTCCGACGTCGGTTACATCGCCTCCCAATCCATGGCAGGTGGTCGGATTTCCAGTGATCTCCGTAACGTTGGTTCCTCTATTCAAGTGGTTACCCAGGAATTTATGGAAGACATTGGAGCTACCGGTATTGAGGAACTTCTGCAATACACCACCAGCACGGAAGTCGCCGGTAACTTAGGAAACTTTACCGGAGTGACCGAAGGCCTCGACGGACAGGTCAACACCGGCGGCGCACGCGGAAATCCGGACGGCACCTCCCGCATTCGTGGTTTGGCTGCCCCCGACCGCACACGAAATTTTTATAAAACGGACATCCCATTTGACCGCTACAATACCGATCGGATTGATATCAACCGTGGCGCCAATTCTTTCCTCTTTGGACTAGGTTCACCGGCCGGACTGGTCAACAACGGCATGGCTCGCGCCCGTTTCCAAGATTCAGGCCAGTTGGAGTTTCGCGTCGGCAGCGGTGGCGATCGCCCCTCTTTCCGTGTATCAGGAAATGTCAACAAGGTCCTGATTGAAGACATGGTGGCTTTCCGATTTGCCTACCTGAATGATGCCACCCAATACCGTCAACAGCCTACCTATAAGGACGATCAGCGCTTCTATACCACGGTTTCTATCCAACCATTCAGAAATTCCAACACCGTCATCCGCTCCTACTTTGAAACCGGTAAAGTAACCGGTAACGCGGCCGACACGGTTGGCCCCGTATCCAATCTGGATACCTTTCTCAACGCACCCAATTATCCCCGGATGGCCTTCGATAAAGTGCGCAATGCACGTAATTTTAATCATGAGGAAGGGCCCAACAATGCACGGAACGCCATGGAGGACAGAAATCCGGATGGCTTACCCCTCAGGGACATCGGCGACCCGCAAGAAATCGAGCAGTCCATCGGTGTCGGTTGGGGGTTTATCTGGGATGGCACCAACGGCACGGATGCTTCAGGCACCTTTAATGGCCGGATCCGCGGCGCAGACCAGACGCACGGCCGCGCGAATCAAGGTCCGAATCCTTTCTGGACACCCATTACCTTTTTTGGAAGAACGAATCATTCCCACATAATCGGCCATGTTAACCTTTCTCAAATCATGGGAGAAGGTTGGGCCTTCAAAGGACTGACCGACTTGGAAACATTCGACTTTTCCAAGTATAACCTGGGTTGGGACAATGACTTCTACACCCGCGATTTTGATAACTTCAATATCGCCCTCGAACAGGTGCTCTTTAACGGCAATGCAGGATTTGAGCTGGGTTACGATTTCCAGACCCTTTTCCGCTCGGACTACAATGCGTTCAGCAACGGTGCAGCGCGTCTCACATTTGATATCAATCGTGATATTCCCATTCCCAATGATCTGAACTACGCCGAATCAGGAGATCTCAGTTACCCGATGAACCCCAACTTTCGGCGGGTATGGATTGAAACGAATGCCAACGATCGCGAATCCACCTTCGACCGGGAGACTTACCGTTTTACTGGCTTTGTTAAGCACAATTTCCTAGACCAACTGGACAACACCTTAGGCAAGATCCTGGGAAGCCACACCATCACCTCTCTTCTCGATCACTATACCGAAGATGAGAGGTTCGTCCCGTATAAACTGGCATCCTACGGAACGCCGGATCCGGCCCTTCACCTTGGACCCGCCAACGCAAAACAAGCCTTCAATGGAGCCAGAAACGTACGTAATATCGTTTACTTGGGACCTCTACAACTGGAGGCGTTCACCGACCCGAACTTCACACTCAATGATTTCATTATTGAACCCGCAAAATACGATCTCAGAGGGATTGAAGGAAGGGAATTCGATATTATCTATTGGGACCTCGGTGACGATGCCACTCCAGACAATTTCGGCCAGGGTCGAAATGATACCGGTAACGAAGGATTTAAGAAAGGAACCTTTATTCCTCTTAGCACGCCAAACAAGAATCACCGCCTGCAACACACCGAGGTGGAATCGGTTGCTTTCAACTCACAATCGTTCCTCTTCGACAACCTGTTGGTTGTAAACATGGGGTGGCGTAGCGATAAGGTAAAAAATAACCTGAATACCGAAGCATTGCCCATGGGCTTTCATGAGATTCCCGATATCGACAACCCTGCCGCCTGGAATCTTGTCGACGGATTTGCCACCAACCGGGAAATTGATTCAGAAATCTTTGGCTACGGCGGTGTCTTGAATTGGCCGCATCAATTAATTAAATTGCCCGACGGCACGGATGTGGCCTTTCACTACAACGAAACAGAGAACTTTGTCCCAGCCGCAACGCGGGTCGACCAGTTCCGCCAGCCATTGCCGTCCCCCGCAGGTTTAAGCAAAGACTGGGGAGTGACCTTCTTCCTCTTTGATAATAGAGTGATCTCCCGCTTCAACTGGTACGATGCAGATCTCAAGGATGCGACGGCCGCCCTAGGGGGCGTGTTTAACGGATCGCTCAATCGGGTTTTTAACCATTGGGGTTTCGCAAACAGAGACATATTAGCAGCCGACGCTAATGGTGACGGCGTTATCGATCAGGAGTACATTGATGAAAACAGAATGATCGAGTTTGAAGATCCGGAGGAGACAATCATCATTTCTCAAGAAACAGATGAGGAAGTCATCGCTCGGGTGGCGCCCAACTTCCAGGATGCCATCGGAGTCAGGGCAGCAATTACACCTTACCTGACCGATGACCTGAAAGCGGCACGTAATTTCCGTGTGGATGTCGACGGCACAGTTAATGTTCAGGGCGCAGGTGCCATCCAAGACACTCAGGATATACAAGCGAAGGGCTTTGAGTGGGAATTGGTCATGAACCCCACGAACGCGTGGAGAGTATCTTTCAATTTTGCAGATACGGATACTATTTTGACCAATATTGGCCCAAGAATGACAGAGCTGTTCAACGATTTCTGGCTTCCTATTCTTGACGATTTCGGCCACGTAGACTGGAACAATCCTGCCGGGCCTGTAACAGGAAATACGCTGAGTGAACAAGTGAACGCCGACGTTCTGGAATACCTGGAACAGAAAGCTCAAGAAGGCAGACCCACGCTCGAACAACGCCAATACCGTATCAATTTTGTAACCAACTACCGCTTCCAGGAAGGCTGGCTGCAAGGTTTCTCCGTGGGTGGAGCGGCTCGTTGGCAAAGTAACAACTCGGTAGGCTTTCCGCTTATTCCACGGGAAGACGGTATCGTTCAACCCGATATTGAGAATCCGTGGTTTAACGAGGACGTGCAAAACTACGACCTCACCTTCTCCTATCGCACTCGAATCGGGCGCAACATCAATTGGACGATTCAGCTGAACATCCGGAATCTGCAAAACTTGCAGAACGACGAAATCAGCACGATTCGTCGCCAGCCAGATGGATCTATCGCTCGCGTTCGTTACGATCCCCCTTCGCAGTTTCTACTGACAAATACGTTCCGATTCTAATCGGAAACCAACTTTTATAATTAAAGGCCCGGTGTAACCACCGGGCCTTTTTCAACACCATAAAGGTCAAAATCGACAAGAATGTTCCTCCCTCTCTAGTCATACGAGTCAGAAAGGTTATACTAGCTTCTTTGACGACATTCCCCGTAACTAACTCTGAGAACAGAACGTTTCCTTTAAACAACCCCCTATTCTACTGATGAAAGCTATCATTCAGAACATCCTCATTTCATTCATCTCTATAGCCCCCTTGTGCCTGCACCTTGAAGCAGCCAATCGAGTTGCGTTGAAGACCCAGGCCTCAAAAGAATTCATAAAAGGCAAAGCCGAGGACCCGACTAGGAAAATTCAGACCTACCAATTCATGAAGGGGAATTTCCACATGGGATTCACCAGAGACCCCAGCATGAAAGAAGTCACGTTCGAGGGCATATTGTACGACCTTGCCATGAACCTGAGAAAACAGGGTTTCTATATGCATAGAGACAGGAGTGAAGGAGACCTGTTAATCGTAGTTCACAGTGGAGTGACCGACGTAGAGATTTCCTACGAAGAATTTATGGGATATACCTCAGAGGAGGACATGGGGCTCACAGACGAAATCCTCAATGCAGGTGCCGGAGGTGAAGCGATAGACTTCGCAACGATCGATGCGATGAATCAACTCAACTTTAACCTGAGCTCATCCGGAACAACCGGTTCAGCCAACCGCCAATCTCAAGCCTACAAAGCGCAACTATTGGGCTTGGAAAGAGCCTACAGTGACAAGATATCGAATCAGGAAGCGTACGACCTGAGATCCATGCTGGATGAAGAACGTTACTTCATTGTGCTGATGGCCTACGATTACCCGGCGTTCAAGAAAGGAGAAGCGAAACTCATGTGGTCCACTCGCTACAGCATTCGAACCCTTGGTCAAACCTTCGCAGAAGCAATCAAAGATATGAATGTCGTTGCCTCCGATTACTTTGGAAAGAACCTCGCCGGCATCACTCAAAAACGCGCAACCGATGATTCACGCGTCGAAATGGGCGAGATCGAGGTACTCGCAATCGATCAGGACGAGAAAGAGGAAAACTGAACTAGGGAGAGCCAAAAGGGGTCAATGTTCATATTTCATATTTGACCTCTGATCTTTTTTCAATTGGAGTTTGAGGGTGGCTCGAA
>JAABVD010000142.1 GCA_014529615.1 Opitutia bacterium | reverse complement strand
CTGCTGACCCGGATCAGGCAAACCCATCGTTTATCCCGCATGCGCAACGTCGCAACCAACGAATAGGATCATCATGCCATCGCCCTGGTAAAGGAGTGCATCGGGTCGATTTCGGAAGGATACCTACACTGGCACGACGAGACTTTCCCAAACCCCGAATCCATTGATGCAGACCTGGGGTCGGATCCCGACGGGGATGGCAGAAGCAACCGCTTCGAATACCTCTCCGCCACCGATGCTCTCGATACCGGAAACTTCTGGAAGCTCCAATCCGAGTGGGTCGATGGCGATATTTGCCTGGAGTTTCCGGTTACCCAAAACCGGATCTACACCGTGGAGGTGAGCCAGGACCTGGAGATTTGGGAGGATTGGCCAGTGGAGGGCAACCCGGTAGTGGTGGGAGACGAAGCGATCGCCTCGGTAAAAATTATGGGCCGGCATCCCGCGGACGCATTTTTCCGGGTGCGGATTGGGGAACCTTGATCATTTGACAATCGCAATTTCCTGCCTCCCGGCCCACTTGACAAAGGTAGGAATTAAAAGTAAGACTTTATCATGGTTAAATCTATTGAGCATAAGGATTTTATTAGAAAAAGCAGAATCGATGGCGGCCCTGTTCTTTCCTTTAAAAACAAGCAGTTGCTTACTTAGGAGCAAGTATCCAAACTCCTGGAGGAAACCGATTGAATTACCTTCTCGACGTTAATGCTCTCATAGTGTGGTGGGAAGGACTCTCGCAAAGCTCGCTAAGGACGCAAAGGGGGGGAAGATTGATTAATCCGGAAGGGGGAATGGACCACGGATAGATGGCCGTATATCAATTTTTACCTTGCGGGGGCGCCGAAATCGATTGGTAAAAATTATCCTTGAGACGGTGATACTCGCGGAAACCCGGAAAGAAAGGCGGTATGTTTTGGGCATTCCAATCCTCATAGAGTCCGATCAATCGACTTACCACATCGGGATTTTCCGAGAATAGATTGTTCGTTTCGCCGATGTCGTCGTTAAGGTTGTATAATTGAATCCCCTCCTGATCCCGAGTCTTGGCCAGTTTCCAGGGGCCGCTACGGACGGCATAGTCAGTTCCATTATCCATTCGCCAGAAAAGCGCCTCATGAGGAGCGCCCGATTTTTCTCCCGTGAGATGGGGAACCAAGTTTACGCCTTCCAGTTTCTGGGTGATGCGGGCGCCTCCCAATTCGAGTGCGGTGCGCATCAGATCGATGGACATTACCGGATAGTGATTAACCTGCCCCTCGGCGATGGTTCCCGGCCAGGATACCAGGAACGGCACTCGGATACCGCCTTCATAGACTTGCCCTTTTGCTCCACGTAGCGGTCCATTGTCGGAGGAATTGGCCTGTTCGGGACCACCGTTGTCGCTCATAAAGAACACAACGGTATTTTCGGTAAGCTGCAGTACTTTCAAGGTCTCGATAACCCGGCCGATCTCATCGTCCATGGAATGAACCATGGCCGCGTAAGTTCTGCGCTTGTCGTCCCCGATATCCGCATACCTGTCCTCGTACGATTTCGGGGCCTGCAGGGGACCGTGCGGAGCATTGTAGGCGAGGTAGAGAAAAAAAGGCTCATCCCTGTTTTTCTGGATAAACTCGACCGCGGCATCCGTCAGGGCAGTGGTCAAATAGCCTTCCAGTCCTTCCGGCTGACCATTGCGCTCGAGGGACTCGTGGTAGCCTTCGTGTAGACGGACGTTTAAATCGACCACGAAATATTGATGTCCTCCGCCCCGAAAACCATACCAGAAGTCGAATCCGCGGGCATTGGGTTGGAAAGGCCTTGACGATCCCAAGTGCCACTTGCCAACCGCGCCGGTCACATAGCCGGCTTCCTGCATGCGCGTAGCAACCGTCTTTTCGGAGACCGGCAAACCCATCACCATATTATGCTGGTCATAGGCGATGTTGCGTTCGTAACCAAAGCGGTGCTGGTAGCGTCCGGCCATCAATCCCGCCCGCATGGGGCTGCAATAGGGATGGGATGAATAACCACTGGTAAAGCGAACGCCGGAGGCAGCGAGCCGATCCAGATGGGCTGTTTTGATATCGTTGCAACCGTAGGAAGATAAATCCCCATATCCCAGGTCATCGGCCAGAATGAATACGAAATTGGGCTTATCTTGGGCCATGGCCAGGGAAACCGAGAAAACGAGAGAAAGGAATAGTCTTTTCATAAGGTGATAATCTTTAGCATTGTCAGCATTTGGATGGCGAGCAATCCGATCTTTGGTTCCACCATGGTTATTTGCCATGCATCCAAGTAAGCAATCCCTTTGCCTGTGAATAGCTGCGAAAAAATAACCCTTCAGTTGTTATTGGAGGATGGTGTAATCGACCGTGGATATATGCAGGCATTGGGAGAGGAGATGGATTCCTCTGCCTCTGTGGTGGAAGAGTTGGTGGCGCGCGGGTTGGTCAGTGAGGAGACCGTTCTGAACCGGCTGGCCGAGGAATTCAGTTTGCCGAGGGTAAACCCGTTGGACATTGCCACTCCTCAACGGGCCATTGCCGGGGTAGAGCGGCAGTTCTGCCTGGATAATGGGATGTTGTTCTACGACAGGAGGGGTTCTTCGGTAAAAGCGGCCATTTACAACCCGTTGGAACTGGAGAAGGTGGATCATTTCTCGCAGGTAATGGCACTCGATATCGAGCCGTATCTGGCCTCGAAGGAGGCGATTCTCCAGGCTATCGAGCGCGTTTTTCCGGAAAATACCGAGACGATTGAAACCCTTCACCGGGAAATTTCCCCATCCCGTCCGGAAGGGGATTCCGGGAATCGTTCTACTCCAGGTTCGGACCGAGACCCCGGAACCATCGTCAGTTACGTGGAATTGATCATGAGAGAAGCGTTAAAACGCGGGGCCTCGGATATTCACCTCGAACCTCTGGAAAAGCGCTTTCGCATACGGTTCCGCATAGACGGGGTTTTACACGAGACGGAAAGTCCGCCCAAGCGCCTGCAACCGGCCATTATTTCCAGGATCAAGCTCATGTCCCAAATGAGTATTGCCGAGAAACGGTTGCCCCAGGACGGCCGCATTCAAATGGACGTGGACGGCCGGTCGATCGACTTTCGCGTTTCCGCTGTGCCCAGCGCCCACGGCGAGACCCTGACGCTCCGCCTGCTGGATAAGGAAAGCCTGAAACAGGGTTTAGCCGAACTGGGATTACTGCCCGACGACCAAGCCAGGTTCGAGAGGATCATTTCCTTGCCCGATGGCATCATTTTGGCTTCGGGACCAACGGGTTCCGGTAAATCGACTACGCTGTATTCCTGTCTCAACTACCTGAACAAATCGGATCGCAAGATCATAACGGTGGAAGACCCGGTCGAGTACCAGTTGGGCGGCATCAACCAGGTGCAGGTGCGCAGCGAAATCGGCATGACGTTTTCAGCCGGCCTCCGGGCCATGCTGCGGCAGTCTCCCAATATCATAATGGTCGGGGAAATTCGGGATCTGGAGACGGTGGAAATCGCCATCAACGCCTCCCTGACGGGTCATCTGGTGTTCAGCACGCTGCACACCAACGATGCTCCGAGCGCGATATCGCGTCTGCGGGACCTCGGGGTGGAACCCTTCCTCATTGCCAGCTCCATGAGGGCTGTGATGGCTCAGCGGCTGGTGCGGCGCCTGTGTGCGGAGTGTTGCCAACCGGGCCAACTCAGGGAAATGGAGGTGGCGGCGGTGGAGTCGAGCGGTCCGGTTCCGGACGGGGCGCAGTGGAACCGGCCGGTGGGTTGCCCGGCCTGCCGGGGAACCGGTTACAAAGGGCGAATCGGGGTTTTTGAACTTATGGAAATAACCTCGGAAATGGGATCGCTCATTTATTCGGGCGGTTCTCTGGCGGCCATGCGATCCCTGGCCCGGGACCAGGGAATGCTGACCATGCGTCAGGATGGCCTGCGCAAGGCGGCGCGGGGCATCACTTCCGTCGAGGAAGCCCTGTCCGTGACCGCGAAATAAATTCTATCTGCCGGTTTATCCTGCCATAGCGCTTGGGCGAAGCAGGAAGGAGGAGACTGATAAGCTGGGATTCCGGGCTTTTCTCTTATGGAAACATGGGGGTAGGGTTGTTTGAATGTTTCCTGAAAACAATGCTTCCATCTACGAAATTCTGGAAAATCTGCCTGAAGTCACCCGGGAACAGCTCGAGTCGGCCTTGGTAGAACAGGATCGATCGGGAAAGGCTTTGGCGGAAACTGCCTTGGACTTGGGCCTGTTGAGCCGCGACCGTTTGTTGCGGGAGGTGGCCGCCTACCTGGGTTGGAATTTTGTGGATCAAATCTCCTCCGCCGTGGAAGAAGGCCTGGCATCCGCGCTGGAGGGACGGTTGGCCCACATGTACGGAGTGGTTCCCTACCGAGAGAGGGAGGTGGAGCTCGAACTCCTGGCCATCGACCCCTTCAATGGCTCCATCGTGGAGGATCTCTCCTTTTCCCTGGACCGCGACATATCCTTGGCGGTGGCGGATCCTGAGGAGGTGAAAAACCTGCTCGAATCGGTCTATGGGGCGGAGACTACCTCGGTGGAAGACGCCATGGATGCGCTCAAACTGATGGCCGGGGATGAGGTGGAATTGTCGGACCGGGACCTGGAGGCTATGGCGGAGGAAGCGCCGGTCATCCGCTTCGTCAATCTGGTGTTGGAGCAGGCCATTCGGGACCAGGCTTCGGATATTCACTTTGAACCCTTTGAGAAAGTCTTTCAGATCCGTTACCGGGTGGATGGATCGCTCTACGAGATGTCCCCTTCGCCGGTGAATTTGGCCCTTCCGGTCATTTCCCGAGTAAAAGTTATGGCCAATCTGAATATAGCCGAGCGCAGGGTGCCGCAAGATGGACGTATACGCATGACACTGGATTCCAGACCGGTCGATTTGCGGGTATCGACCTTGCCGACACAATTTGGGGAAAGTGTGGTGCTGCGAGTTCTGGACAAATCGGTGGTCAACCTGGATTTGGCACAACTGGGCATGCCCGATACCGTCTACCAGGCCACGC
Organism: Opitutia bacterium; assembly: GCA_014529615.1. Classification (GTDB taxonomy): domain Bacteria; phylum Verrucomicrobiota; class Verrucomicrobiia; order Opitutales; family UBA2995; genus JAABVD01. Next base: position 1,371 of record JAABVD010000142.1, on the reverse strand, counting down.
GGGATGTCATCCGACGGCCCAATGGGGTTTTTATCGTCACCGGGCCAACCGGAAGCGGAAAAACGACCACGCTCTACAGTTGTCTGAAAATCCTCAATCGAGACGAAGTAAAGATCCTGACGGCTGAGGATCCGGTGGAGTACGAAATCGATGGAATCATGCAATTGTCGGTTCGAACTTCCATCGGATTGACCTTCGCCCACGCCTTGCGGTCCTTTCTTCGGCAGGATCCGGACATATTGATGGTGGGGGAGATTCGGGATCCGGAGACGGCACAGATTGCGCTACAAGCAGCCCAGACGGGTCACTTGGTGTTGACCACTCTGCACACAAACGATGCCCCCTCAGCCATCACCCGCCTGGTGGACATGGGAATGGAACCCTACATGATCACCTCGTCCCTGGAAGCCGTTTTGGCCCAGCGGCTGGTGAGGATCCTTTGCCCTTCATGCAAGGAGGCTTACCAGCCTGACAAAGCCCTTCTGGAGCGACTTTACGGGGACGGGAACAGGCGGAAATTTCCCACCTTCTACCGGGCCGCCGGTTGTGAGGATTGCCATCAACTCGGATACAGGGGACGCAAGGGGCTATTCGAAATGATGGTGTTGGATGACGAACTGCGGGATTTGACCCTGAAAAGCACGGCCTCTGTGGAAATCAAAGGCATGGCTCTGGCAAAAGGTATGGCGCCGCTACGGGTGGCCGGACTGGAGTCCCTGGAACAGGGAATTACCACGGTGGAGGAGGTCTTGAATTATACCTGAGCAAAGGCGCGCTGGGGCGCACCAATTAGGAATGAGGAATTAGGAATGTTTAGGTTTGGGAGTTGCAGATTGAGGGGGTGGCCCTCGGGAAGGTGGATGATGGGGAAGAGGGAGAGAGATCACGATCAGGATCACGATCAAGATCATGATTTATGGGGATGGGAAGGATCCGGGAATTTTGTGTTTTTTGTGCCTTTTGTGGCTATTTATCCCATTTCCTGTTTCTTTTCTCTCTTTGCGCTCTTGGCGACTTTGCGAGAGTCTATTCCTGGATGCTGGTTCGTGCCCCTTCGTGGATCCAATGCTTAATTGGCGCGCCCCGGCGCGCCTTTGTACCTCCCTCCCTGCCTTTGTGCCTTTTGCGCTTTTTGTGGTTAATCCCTCTCCCCAATTCCTAATTCGCGCGCCTGGGCGCGCTTAAATCCTGCTTATCCTGTATATCCATGTTCAATTTCTGGTTGGTGGGTTGAGGGGTGATGTCTTGGGAAGGTGGTGGATGATGGGGAAGAGGGAGAGAGATCACGATCAGGATCACGATCAAGATCATGATTTTTGGGGATGGGGGAGGCTCCGGGAATTTTGTGAGACATGCGGTCTAGACATGGTG
>JAABVD010000141.1:2294-8727 GCA_014529615.1 Opitutia bacterium | reverse complement strand
GGGCCGATTGCTGTAACATTTTTTGCGTTTTAGATAGATCGAAGTTCATTTGTTAAAAGTTGCTGAGTTGCTGAGTTGCTGAGTTGCTGAGTTGCTGAGTTGCTGAGATTTTGAGGAATCGATGAGGAACAGGGATGAATGGAATCAGCTTCCCGATTGATTGAGGATTTTCGAGATTAGTGAGCCGAGCATTTTTTCGATTTCGAGGCTGGAATTATTAAATGAACCTAACTGGTTCTGATTCAAATAGTTGAGGTTGTTTGCTATTTCGACATGGGTTTGCAACTCGAATAGGGATCCCTTTGAAATCTGGAGGAACCGAGCGAAGTCTTGATGTGACCTTCTCCCGTAACCCTCCGCGATGTTGCTTGGGATAGATACGGCAGCACGTTGGATCTGAGAGGTAAGTCCATACAGCTCCGCTGCAGGGAATTGTTTTGTCAGTTCATAAGCGGAAGTAACCAGTTCCATGGATTTCTGCCAGACAATCAGATCTCGATAAGTCAGTATTCCGGATTTCTTCATGTTTAAATTCTTGCGAAGGCTCAAAAACTCAGCATCTCAGCATCTCAGCATCTCCGTATCTCAACTAATAACTCCTCGGCAGGCCGAGGACGCGTTGGGCGACGATGTTGCGCTGGATTTCGCTGGTGCCGGCTTCAATGGTGTTGCCGCGGGAGCGGAGGTAACGGTAGGCCCAGGCGCCTTCATCGAAATCCTTCAACTGCGATTGGTCACCTAGAATCTCCATGGCCGCCTGAACGAAACGTTGGTTCATTTCGCTCCAATAGATTTTCAGAATGGATCCCTCCGGACCTGGGGTAGCATTATGGGCAATTTTGCTGAGCGCCCGGTTGGTGGTAAGCTTGAAGATTTCCAATTCCAGGTAGATTTGGGCAATTTTTTGGCGGTTGATGGGATCGTCAGCCAGGCGTTTGCCGTTGGACTTTTCCTCCTTCATCAGACGGATCAGTTGATCCAAGGTTTTCTTGAATTGAATATAGAAACCCGACCCCAGGTTGGCCCGTTCATTCATGAGGGCAGTGATGGTAATGCGCCATCCATTATTCAGTTGGCCGATCAGGTTGCTTGCTGGAACCCGAACGTTGGTAAAAAACATTTCATTGAAGGCCGAGTCACCCGAAAGTTGCCGCAGGGGCCTGACCGTTACTCCTTCGCTCTTCATATCGACCAGTAATGCGCTGATGCCTTTATGCTTGGGGGCTTGGGTATCGGTCCGGACCAGAAGTAAGCACCAGTCGGCGACGTTGGCGAAACTGGTCCAGGTTTTTTGCCCGTTGACGATAAAATCATCTCCGTCCCGAACCGCCCTGGTGGACAAGGACGCCACGTCGCTGCCGGAATTGGGTTCGGAAAACCCCTGACACCAGATATCAGCTCCGTTCAGGATGCGGGGCAGGAAAAACAGCTTTTGTTCCTCCGACCCCTGGGCCATAATGGTCGGGCCCACCAGTCCTTCCCCAATCGTGCCTATACTTTCCGGGGCGTCGCAAGCGGCCAGTTCCTGCAAATAAAGGGCTGCTTCGATAGGGGTGGCGCCTCTCCCGCCAAATTCCTTGGGCCAGCTCACCCCTGCCCAACCGCCTTGGAACAATTTATTCTGCCATGCCCGGAGATGTTTCCAATAACCCGCATCGTTTTCTCCTGCGGGTTTGATCGGTTCTTCCGGTAGATTATCTTTGAGCCAAGCGCGAAAATCGTCGCGGAACTGCTGTTCACTTTTTGTCAGGTTCAGGTCCATGGTTTCTAATTTATTTTAAGTGATAATTACGCCAAAGGAAATGGGAGCATCAAATCGGGTTGGGCCCGGAGGTAGCCTCATTTAACAACTCGGCCAACTCCTTGACTTCGATCCCGCGGTCGCCTTTGGCGGCATTGATGCCATCTTCCATCATGGTGGTACAGAAAGGGCAGCCGACGGCAAGCGTATCGGCATCGGTAGCCAGGATCTCCTCGGCCCGTTCGCGGTTCACCCGCTTGTCCGGGGGTTCATCGACAAAGCTCATCCCTCCGCCTCCGCCGCAACAAAAGCTGTTCCGCCGGTTGCGCGGCAATTCCCTCATGGAATTTCGACTTGTATTTTGCAGCAAGGCGCGGGGCTCCTCGGTCACGCCGTTGTGTCGGCTCAGGTAGCAGGGATCGTGAAAGGCGATTCTTCTTTCCGAAGCGGCCGTTATTTTTAACCGCCCGGCCTTGATCAGTTCTCCCAGAAATTGGCTATGGTGAAAGGTTTCGAATGGCGCCCCCAACTGAGGGTATTCATTGCGAAAGGTATTAAAACAATGGGGGCAGGAAGTGATGACCCTGCGCACATTGAATTTCTTAAGCGTCTCTATATTTTCCTTGGCCAGGGATTCGAACAGAAACTCGTTTCCAATACGACGTGCCACGTCTCCACTGCATTTTTCATCGCGGCCCAGAACGGCAAACTTTACCCCTGCCTTTTTCAACAGCTCTGCCAGTGAGCGAATGGACTTCTGGTTGCGCTTTACCAAGGAGGTTCCGCAACCGGCCCAAACCAGAACTTCGGCATCCTGCGCTTCGCTGGCGTGTGGAAGGTTCAACTCGCGCATCCAATCCGTGCGGGAGGATTCGGTCCCGGCAAAAGGATGCTTTCGCTTCTCCAATGAGCTGATGGCCTGCTGCATGGTTTCCGGAAAATCTGCTTCTTCCATGACCTTGTGGCGGCGCATATCCACAATTTTGGGTAACTGTTCGATGGACACGGGGCAGGCATCCACGCAGGCGGCACAACTGGTGCATTCGAAAAGACGTTCAGGTCGCAATGCATCGGTGGAACCGATCAACCCGGTATCTGGTTCATTTCGGCCACCCTTCCGGTGCAAGGTGTCTCGCAGGTCCAGAATGATGTCACGTGGAGACAGGGATTTGCCCACCGCGTGGGCCGGGCAGGCCTCTGTGCAACGACCGCATTCGGTGCAGGCATCCAGGTCCAGAAGGTCCTTCCAGGTAAACTGGTCGAGGCGGTTTACTCCGAAATTCTCTGCTTTTTCGAAATCGACCGTCTTCAGGGAGGCGCCGGCCGGCTGCAGGTTGGCCGCATATATGTTCAGGGCTGAGGTGAGTGGATGTAGCATCTTGGTAAATGGCGCCCAAGCCAGGAAACCGAATACCAGAATGAGATGAAACCACCAACACCAGCGGTGTAATGCGGTGAGGGTATCCAAGCTGAAAAACTTTGCTGAGAGGAAACCGGTCGCGTAACCAACCGGTGACCAGGTTCCCCAGGGATCCGCCGTCACGACTATGCGCCAACCTTCCAGAAAGAAGCCGGTGGCCAAAATGACAGCCGCGAGGATCAGGATCCAGCTGGCCTCATCGGAATAAACCAACTTGACCGGCTTGGTCTTCCATCGACGAAAGCCCGCCATGGCAACCCCGATCAGAGCCAGTAATCCCAGCAGGTCGACAAAAAAGGATTGGAAGTAGAGGTAAAACCTGCCCCGCATGATGGGCAGGCCAAAATCATGATCCAACATTACTACGGTGGTGGCGATAGTGAGGGTGATGAACCCCCAGAAGATCATTGCGTGAAATATGCCCGAGTAGCGCTCCCGCATGGTGTGCCGTTGCAACAAGGCGTGGTTCCAGAGGTGAAGCAGGCGCTCTCCCGGCCGGTCCAGCCGGCCGGCCACCGGGAGTCCGCGCCGCCAAGACCGAAAACGGCGCCAGATTCCGTACGCCGCTATGGCCATCGTGGGCAACAACAGCACGTACATGATCCAGCCATGGGAAATATTCCAGAATACCTCGCGGGTGGCTTCTCCCGTATTCATGCCAAAAGCTCGGCCAGTTTCTCCTGCAGAGGTCCTATTACCTGGTGGAAATCTTCCACTAATCCAAACTGACAATGTTTGAATATGGGTGCATTGGGGTCGGTGTTGATGGCGGCGATTGCCTTGGAATCGGCTATCCCCATTATATGCTGACTCGCTCCCGATATGCCTGAGGCCAAATAGAGTTGGGGCGCAACTTTTTTTCCGGTTTGGCCCACCTGCCAGGAATGGGGCGCCCATCCCAGGTCGCAGGCGGCTCGCGATGCCGCGGTTTGCCCTTTGAGGACCTTGGCCAGTTCCTTTAGCTTTTCGAACGGTTCGGGTCCACCCAGGCCGCGGCCCCCCGACACGATAATCCGGGCATCTTCCAAACGATCTCCCTCCCCGGCGTCCATTTGCGTTTCCAAAAGCTGAATTTTCATTTCGGGCTCGGTGGCAAAGTCCCATTCCTCGATCTGACCCGGGGTGGCGCGTCCCCGCGCGGGATCCATCGATGGAGCGCGAACCCAAACCACTGCCGGTGTCCCCTGTAATTTGACCTTCGCCATGGCCTTGCCTCCATAAACGGAACGGGTAATCGAAATGTGGCCCTCCTCGGCCGTGAGCGTCTGAGCATCGCCGATGGATGCCCCTCCCAAGCGATGGGCCAAGCGGGGAGTAATCTCCTGACTCAACGCGTCGTTGCCCAGGACGATGGCGGCGGGGTTCAATTCCGACCCCATTCGAGTGAGGCATTGAAGCCATACCTCCTGCCGATCTCGGACCAAAGCGGGAGATCGAACCAACAACACGCGGTCGGCTCCATGGGCCAGTCCGGAGGCAGATTCCGAGTCTTCTGGGCCGCAGGCTACTACCACGTGTTCGGCCCCCACGGTTTCGGATAAGCGTTGGCCGGCTCCCATCAGTCCCGCGCTTGCCCTTTCCTGCGTCGGTGAAATCAGGGCCGTGATAACGGTGGATACAGGCTCACTCATCTCGTCCTTTCAATTGTTTTCGGATCTAAATGGATCGGGCAATTGCGGCGATTTTTTCCGCCAGTTTACCGATTTTTTCCTCTTTGGTGGCGCCCTCGATAAAGGCGCAATCGCCCTTGGCTTGCGGGATGGTGAGTTCGGTTACCCGAACCAGCAAATGTTCAGGTAAAAACAAATCGGGTGAGAGTTCCAGATCCCCAAGCGACCAGGATGTAATCGGTTTGCGGTTGGCCAGAATGATGTCCCGGATCTTGGGTATGCGAGGGAGGTTGTGATCGCTGTTGGTGATCGATGCGACCACCGGCATGGGTGCGGAAAACTTCTGCCAACCCGAATCGTTTTGCTGGCGCAGTATCAGCCTGTCCGGTCCCGTCTCCTCGATTTCATCTACGAAAGCGATAAAGGGAAGGCCCAATTCTTCCGCCAGCAGGCCTCCCGTCTGCCCCGCTCCCCAATCGCCGGATTCGTGTCCGGTCAGTATGAGATCCAAGCGGTCCAATTTGCCAATAGCCGCCGCCAAGGCCTTGGCCGTGGCAGCCGAATCCGGCAGGTGGCCCGTATCGTTAAGGATCATGAATGCCGCGTCGGCTTGCATGGCTAATCCCTTGCGCAAGGTGTCTTCAACCGATGCCGGCCCCAAGGAGAGAATCGATATCCTTCCCCCGTGCCGATCCCTGAGTTGAAGAGCCGTTTCCAATGCATTTTCGCAGAAGATGTTGGTCACCAGATCCGCACAGGTCGGATCGGCTTGCAAGTGCGAGCGGGCAAGGGAGAAATCGCGCGCCGGTACCTCCGGATCCAGGATCTGTTTCAGGCAAACGAGGATGTTCATTATTTAATAGATGCTAAACTAGGCACAAAAAAACAAAATTAACATGGATGGACAGGATGGGAAGGCGCGCTGGGGCGCGCCAATTAGGAATTAGGAATGAGGAATTGGGGAGAAGGGTTTTGGGATAGGTTCCGGAGTATTGGTTTTAAGCTGTAGGAGGGGGTTTATCCCCCGATTGCGGTGAGGCCACTTGAAAGATCGGGGGATAAACTTCCTCCTATAATTGAAAGCAGACAAAATTTCTGTGTCACCCATTTTGGCTCTTGTGCTTTTTGTGGCTATTTTTCCTATTTCCTGTTGGAGCATAGCTCCATCCTGTTGCGGCGAAGCCGGTTCAAGCGAAGCGTTGTTTAGTTTAAAAAATCCGTGGGCATCCGTGAAAGCCGTGGTCAGGAAAGGGAATTTGGAATTCGGAATTGAATAGAGTTCCTGGAATGCTAAGCTGTTGAGATGCTCAGTTTGGAAGGCATGAAGGTTCTAACCCGCATTTCTCACAAAATTCGTAGCGAACGATGGTACGGGATTCCGGAGCGCAGTAGAAGATTTGTGAGATATGCGGGCTAATGTGGTGTCCTGTTAATTCGTTCATACAAACGGCTGGGTTTTATGCTGTAACAGCAAGATAGAATGTTAAAACATTAAATTGAGGCCACACTGGAATGAACTGCAAAGCAGTTCCACTCCAAAGCCGGGGCTCCGGGGTTCAACGCCGTTGGCGTAAAAGCCAGTTGTTTGTAGGAGCGGGTTTATCCCGCGATTGTTTAGAGGATGTTCATAATCCGACCTTTCAGGCTTGAATTTCACATGCC
>JAABVD010000141.1:0-2280 GCA_014529615.1 Opitutia bacterium | reverse complement strand
TGGCCAAATCGTTTCGCGGTTCATTGAACATGACGCGTCCCGATGACATGCTGGCCCATTGTCTTACCCATTGTCTGGAAAAAGCGCCCGATCTGGATCCCGAAGAAATTGAGGACATCATCATCGGTTGTGCCACTCCGGAAGGATCCCAGGGATCAAATGTCGCTCGGGTCTCCGCCGTACGTGCCGGACTGCCCAGAAGCATCGCCGCCACCACCGTCAACCGGTTCTGCTCCTCAGGTCTGCAGGCAGTGGCCATGGCTTCTCATCACATCATTTCCGAGGGGGTGGACGTGGCCATCGGTGGCGGTGTGGAAAGCATCACCCAGACGGCCAAATCGCGTTTTGATCCCAATCCTTGGGTAGCGGATAAACATCCCGGCATCTACATGGTCATGGGGGACACGGCCGAAGTGGTGGCTAAACGCTACAAGATATCCCGGCTGGCCCAGGACGAGTACGCGGCGGCGAGTCAGGAACGGACCGCCCGGGCCCAGTCAGAGGGATTGTTGGAAGAGGAACTGGCCCCCATGCACGTGACGCGGGCTATCCTGGAAAAAAAGACGGGCAAAGTACTGGGCACCGAGGAACACGAATTGGTGCGCGATGAGTGCAACCGTCCCGACACCACCCTGGAAGGTTTGCTCGCTCTCAAGCCCTATTTCGATAAGGAGAGCGGCCAAGGCAGCGTCACTCCCGGCAACGCCTCACAGATGTCGGACGGCGCCTCCATCAATTTAATGATGTCCCGTGAAAAAGCGGAATCTCTGGGGTTGCAACCCAAGATCGCCTTTCGTGGATTCGCCGTGGCGGGATGCGAACCCGATGAAATGGGGATTGGCCCGGTTTTTGCCGTTCCGAAATTGCTGAAACGGCACGGCCTGACCGTCGATGACATCGATTTATGGGAGCTGAATGAAGCCTTTGCCGTGCAAGTCGTATACTGCCGGGATAAGTTGGGCATTCCCATGGAACGACTCAATGTAAACGGCGGGTCGATCTCCATCGGCCATCCCTACGGTATGACGGGCGCTCGTTTGGTGGGAACCATTGCCAATGAAATGCGAAGACGGGATGCCCGTTACGGCGTTGTCACCATGTGCATAGGCGGAGGCCAGGGCGCCGCCGGATTGTTCGAATTGTGCAATTGATCCGAATTTGAAGAATGGCCCTCCTCAACCGCAAAATAGTTCTCGCATCCCGCCCGCCCGGCATGGTGTCGGAAAGCGATTTCCGTTTGTTGGAGGAAGAAGTCAGGGCGCTCCAGGATGGGGAAATCCTGGTGCGGGCTTTGTATCTGTCGGTCGATCCCTACATGCGCGGCCGTATGAGGGATGTCAAATCCTACGCCGATCCGGTTGGGATCGACGAGGTCATGGTTGGCGAAATAGTGGGCCGGATTGAGCAGTCGAGGCATCCAACCCTTCAAACCGGGGACATGGTCGCGGGCCATCTCGGATGGCAGGAATACGCCATTTCAAGGGGAAAAGGTTTGCGAAAAATTGATCCTTCCTCTGCCCCGGTATCTTCCGCCCTGCATGTTTTGGGTATGCCCGGGGCAACGGCTTATTTCGGGCTACTCGATGTTTGCCGCGCTCAGGAGGGCGATACGGTGGTGGTTTCCGGCGCGGCCGGAGCGGTCGGTTCCATCGTTGGTCAAATCGGAAAAATACTCGGTTGCCGGGTGGTGGGAATTGCCGGGGATGACGACAAGCTGGAATGGCTCACCGGGGACCTCGGTTTTGATGGCGGTATCAATTATAAAACCTCCGGGAATCTAGCCCGTGAATTGGACAAACTTTGCCCTGACGGCGTAAATTGCTTCTTCGACAATGTGGGGGGTCCGGTCAGCGATGCCGTAATTCCCTTGCTGGCTCAAAATGCGCATATCGCCATCTGCGGGCAGATATCCCAGTATAATGCTGAAAAGCCTGAATTGGGCCCCCGGCTGTTATGGCACCTCATAGTGAAACGAGCCACGATCCGGGGTTTCCTGGTTTTCGATTATTTCGACCGTTTTGGCGAGGCCATGAAGCGGCTCTCGGAATGGGTGATTTCGGGAAAAATAAAATACCGGGAAAATATCATCGAGGGCATTGAAAATGCTCCCCGGGCTTTCGTTGGCCTTTTCAAGGGCGAGAATACCGGGAAACAACTGGTGCACATTGCCGATTGATCCGGCATGGGCCGGCCAATCCCGGACTAGTGTGGTGTCCCGGAAATTCCTTCAAACAATACCGTAGCGATTTCAAGTTGTAGACGCGCCAATTAGGAATTAGG
>JAABVD010000140.1:1972-8420 GCA_014529615.1 Opitutia bacterium | reverse complement strand
GGGCCAAAGTCAGGAAATGCCTCTACATGGCTGCCCAGACTGCGGCCATCCATAATCCGGTCATTAAAGCATACGTGGAAGGATTAAGGGCCAGAGGCAAACCGTACAAATGTGCCATGGTTGCGGCCATGAGGAAGATGCTCATCCATCTTCATATTCTTATGAAAAATCATCAATTAGGCATTGCTTCGTGACACAGTTGCTCTGTGGTTTATTCTCCCTGCCTTTTCATTCCCAATTCCGAATTGGCGCCGTAGCTCTCTTCGATCAATAGTTGCAAATAGTCCAGGTCCTCCTTCAGGTAGGGAATGATATTCTCCCCCGTCACGGATCGCCTCGACGCGTCCTGGTATTCGGCCGTCAGGCAAATGGGCCCCCGGTAATTGCGCCGGCTCAACTCCCCAATCGCCTTCTCCCAATTGGTATAACCCTTCTTGCCGGGGACCCAAAAACGATTCCAGATGGCCGCCCCCCTTTCATCTCTTCCACCGACCCGGCGCAGGGCGTTCTTCAGGTTGACCAGGGATAACCTGGGCCAGGCGATATCGATGGCGATATCCTCCGCTTCCCCATCCAGGCCGGTGTGCCCCAGATCCAGAACCGCCGACACCCGATCGGCCGGCAAAGGATCAATGGCATGGATCAACCCCATGGCGCTGCTGACAAATTCATCGCAATGATTCTGCAGCCCGATAGTGGTGGGGGAATCCTTCAACACCTCTCCGATCTCCCGGCACCGGTTCCGAAAGGCATCCACGTTTTCCCGGTAACTCTTCTCGGAATCGAGTTTCAGCATGGTCCTCAGAACGGGTATTCCAGCCCGGGCACAGGCCAGAGCGGTGGCTCGATCGACATCCCCCGCCACGCTGAAAATCATCAGCCCTCGATCCTCAAATGCCTCCACCGCTTTCCCCAGCAACTCCCCAATCCGGTCGGGCTCCACTTGATAACCCTCCCTTACGGGAAGTTCGATACCGGCAAAACCCAAATCGGAAACGAGGTCGGCCAGTTCCCCTAACCCCAAGTGTTGCCAAGGCTTGGTGAAGACGATTACCGGTGGACCCCCACCGTTGGTTGACGGTAAATTCACGGGACTACTGTGCTCGTTTTTTCGCTCTTCTTCCCTTTCCATCGATCAAGATCAAAATCACGATTAATTTCAGCGCCTTTTCATTCCAGATTCCTAATCCGTGCCCATCCGTGATTAATGTTCCCTGCCTTTCTCCCCTCTCTGCACTCTGAACTCTGCACTCTGAACTCTTCTCCAAATCCGTGGTCAAAACCTTCCTCTAAATTAGCTCTCGCAAAGTCGCAAAGAACGCCAAGATTGGGAGATGAGTTTTGTGCCTTTTGTGGTTAATCTCCCTCTCCTCCTCTGTGCTCTCTGTGGTTAATTTTCCCTGACATTCCAATCCTGAATCCTAATTGGCGCCTCCTGGCGCCTCCCCCCCTCCATGTCCATCCTGTTTATCCATGATCAATTCCCTTCTCCCAGTCGTTGATTTTTCGATCAAGAACATGATCACGAGCAAGATCACGACGATTTACTTCGGGCCCCTTCATGTCCTTTGTGGGTCATCTCCCTCTCCCCCTCTGTGCTCTCTGTGGCCGCTGTGGTTTATTCTTCCTGCCTTTCCCCAATCCTAATTGGCGCGCCTCAACGTTCTTCCACGCGGAGCCGGTAGAATTGCTTGGATCCCAGAAGGTTTTGCCCGGTCAGGAGAAACTCTATCGTTTCCTGGCCCTCGGGGAGGGTGAGGATTCCGTTGCTTCCATCCAATAACCCGAACCAGTTTGTCAGATCCATACTGCATTCAACCCGGTATTGGGCAAAGTCCCCACCCCTGAACACGAGGGAAAGAGCCCCATCCGCCAGGGTCGGTCGAAAGTAGCTCTTGTCCATGCCGGACAAGGGATCGGTCTGGTTCAAATACTCCAGCCAGTTCGAGTCACCGTCGTCGTCGGCATCGTCTTCCCCCCTTCCGATGACATCCTTCGACTCACCGAAATTAAAGTCCCGCCATTCCTCGAAGGTCAAATAATCCGCCAAACCTTGGGCAATCCAACGCCGTATCAGCGCCGTTCCGATGGGATCAACTTCTTTGGAATCCAGAGAGGGCATGCGAGTGGACCCGTCCAGGCTGAGCATACGGGCCAGGATACTCGATTCATCCGGATTGCCCCTGGCCACCAACTTGAAATTGTCATCCATGGATGCCCCGTCGATCAACCCGGTGCGGGCCAGGGTTCGATGGGCGCGCACGTCGAAGGAACCGGATTCGGTGCCCCCTGGTTGATGACAACTGGCGCAATTCACCGCCAGGTAGGAGCGCGCTTTCAGATCCAAACTGCCCTCCGCAGACTCGGGAGAAACGAAATAAGGAAGGGTCGCGGTAGAGCCCAGTTCCACATCCAAAAACTTGCCGTCTTCCAGGAAGCCCAAAAAATTTCCAGACGATCCGCTGCCGGACATGGGTTGGTTCAATTGCCGCGTATTGAATCCCAGCACGTAACCACCGGTAGGGGAGTGGCATTGGAGACAATCCGCTCGGGAAGGGATGGACCAGGTCTGGCTGCGGATTTCCCCCTCCTCCACAACGGTCAGGTCGAAATCGACGCCATCGTCCACCACAAGGGTTGCCTCCGTGCCGGCATCGTTCCAGAGGTAACTGGCCCCATGGGCTCCAAATTCATTCTTCACCAGAAACCGGGTCTCGATCCGCTTGGCCGAATGCGGAATTCCCCGCGCCAATTCCAGTTCAAAGTGTTGTATCCAGACCGATCCCTGGGGAAATTGCCAGTTGCCATTCTCCGAATAGTTCATGGTCGATTCCACGGGGATATGAAACCACCGGGTCTTTTCGGCATAATCCGACCATTCGCTCACATTCGGTTGGTAGGATAAAATGCCATCCTCCGGTATGAGTCGGATAAGATTATTGAAGGCGCCGGTTTCACTGAGGAGGTTCGGCCAAGGGTCATTGCGCGTCAAGGGAACGGCCAAGGTGGTATTGAGGCGCAGAGCGGGAACGTAACCGGGTCCGACTTGGCCCACCCTCAAGGGTCCATGGTTCAATCTCGGCGCGTCGGATCGTTCATCCGCCCCCACGTCCAAGGCGCCGCTGCGGACCTGTCCGTCGATGTCCAGATCCACCGCTTGGAAGATGGGCGCGGCCGCATCTATGGCGGGGCTCCCACGGCCTATTCTATAAATGCCTGCCCCTTCATCCCGTTCCAATAAGGGATCGACCACCTGGAATCCTCCGGTCAGGCCGGCCCCCATCGTCCTGCCGAAAATCATGTTGCCCGTCCAGGAGTGACTCCCGGCCCCGGTTCCCTCCACAAAATCCCCCCTGGAAAAAGAACCCGCGGCGAAAATGTTGTTGGCGATGAACATTCCGGTCGGAAGAATAGTGCGATCCCGCGTGCCCAAATTGGCGCTTACGTCGATGAAGGCGGCAGAATTATCATACATGGTATTGAAGGCGACAACGGCATTGTGGGCGGCAAAATACTCGTTCAACTGGCCGCCCGACACACCCGGATACAGCGTAATAACCGCTCCGTCGCGACCCATGGTTCCCTCGAAGTAATTATTGATCACCACGTGATCCTCCCCGATCACCCTTACGCCTCCGCTACGGTCCCGATACCCCCCCAGGAAATAATTGCCCTCCACCAGGCAGCGGTTGCCATGGCGCAAGGTCAACATGCTGGAGCATCTCCGGAAGGTATTGTAGCGATAAATGTTTTCGCACGACTTGTTGGAAATTATCTCAATTTCGCCATCCACCTCAGTAAACAGATTGTATTCCACGGTGGTGCGGGAATTGGTCATGGACCAGGTGCTGGTTCCAATCCGTATCGTCTCCCAACCATTCTCCCCTGCACCATCGATGCGGTTGGCAAAGTGATTGTGGTCGATCCGGTGGTAATTGGGTTCCCCGTCCAACCACACCACCAGGGTTACACCCAAAACGTTGTGACCCGAGAAATAACAGTGATCCACCCGATTGCGGTCCCCATACATCGAAATCCACACGGTTTTTTCGCCGTTTTCAGGAACGTAGTCGATTATGGATACATCCGTTACCCGGCAATCCTCCGATTCCCTTCCTCCCGACCTGAACTGAATGACCTCGTCATCATTGCCGCTGTAGGGCCCCGTGAAAACCAGGCCTTCCAGGACGAGCCATTGACCTCCAATTTGCACGCGCGATTCCCCGCGAAGAATTACCTTGCCCGGAGTCTCGGCCCTCAAGGTGATAGGCGCATTTTCTTCGCCCTGCCCTCGCAGATCAATTACGAGGTCCTCATAGGTTCCATTGGGCAGCTCGAGCGTATCACCCGGCATGGCCATCTCTAGGGTGTTTTCAATTTCGCTTCGCGTCGTAACCCTATAGGTAATTCCATCCCGAACTTCCACGGAAAATGTCTGGCTATCGACATGACCCTCAAGGTTGCTCACACGCACCCAGAAGTTTGAGTCCTCCGTAAGCGGCCCGGTCTTATAGGAGGCCTGGTTGGCCCCGGCAACAGGTTGGGTAACAACTCCGGATTCTCCCCTGTACCATTGATAGGTGAGAGGATCTCTACCCGCCGCACGCACGGAAAATAAAGCGGTACTACCCATCACGGTCAATTCATCTGCCTCGAAGTCCAGGATTATGGGCAAAACCTGTTCAGGAGTAACTACGAGCAACTCGTTGGAAGGGTCGGATTTGAATCCGTTATCGGCAAGGATACGATAAGTATAACTCCCCTGAGGAGAAACGGACGCGTCCGTATAGGTGGTGACATTTGAGGTTACCGATGCCAAAGACTCAAAATTGCCCGCGCTTCCGGTTCGGCGCTGTATGATGAATCTCGTTTCATCATCGGAGGCATCTGTCCATTCCAACTCGACTGAGAAGGGCGTGGAGTTGCGCAAGATCAAGGACTCGGGAGAGGCCGGCGGTCCAATAATTTCATTAATCGGGCTCAGAATAATATTATCGAATACAATTCCACCTTGTCGGCTGGTATCCTGGTAAAGTGCAAATTGCCCCAAATCATCATCCCGCTCGTTGAATATGATTTCCGGCGCATTTTCCGGATCGGGAGTTACATAAAAATCATACTCTCTGATTTTATCCCCATTGAGAAAGAGATGGAGTGTGTTGGGCAAAACTGCGCCCGTTCCCAAACCATCCAAATCGTAATCCACCGTATTGGTATCGTGGGAATTTGCCAGTATATCGATATGGTTTGGCGAATCGGTGGGATAACTTCCCACCTGCTGGGTGCCCTCCAAGGCTCTAATAAACAAATCCCCGTTGTTCAGGATCCTGATTTCAAACGGTCTAAAATCCGAATTGTTCAACCTATTCCCATTCTCGACTCGCCCCAAAGCAACGTGAACCCGAGTATCCGTATCATCCGCCGCATATGCCCTCTGGAAATCAAAACTTAACCGCACCTCGGTTCGATTGGTGCCCCCATTGAAGGGGAACCGAAGGTGGGTGGAGCCGCCGTTGTTCTGGTCGTATATGTACAGACTCTTACCGCTCAAGGGATTTGGCGGATCGGAAGTGCCATCGATAACTACGAATCCATTGGTCGAATTGTTGGAACTCGGTGAGAACGTGGCGCCCTCTACCTCCGGCTGCTGCCCCACCGTGTCGTTTTCAAAATCGAGATTGACCAGGACTTCGGCAAAACCAACCGCGGAAAACCCGGTCAGGCCCACCAAGCAACAGAGGCCTTTCAAGTTCTTTAATTTGAAAGGACACATCACCCCATTCCCAAGCCCCCCAAGCCTGGCCTTTTAATAATTATAAGGCTTAGAGAGAACATTCCCGAACCTCCTTGGGTCAAACATAAAATCCTTCGACATCCCATAGGCGCGCTGGGGCGCGCGAATCAGGTAATGCGTTGCAACCCTCACCCGGCGCTTCGCGCCACCCTCTCCCAGAGGGAGAAGGGAGGGAGGGAGAAGAGTTCAGTGTGCAGAGTGCAGAGTTCATAGAGAGGGAGGGGATAGGCTGAAGGGTGAGAGATCTTTACTGTAGGAGCGGCTTTATGCCGCGATCCCACGGAACAGCCCCGGAACAATCGCGGTATAAAGCCGCTCCTACAAAAAAATGTCTGCGCCCTCATTTTGGGTTATTGTGCCTTTTGTGGCCAATTCTTCTCGTCTTTGCGTTGCTTTGGGAGAGTCCATTCCAAATTAAATTCCCTCATCCGTGAAATCTTGATCTTGATCTCTTCCCCTAATTCCAAATTCTTCCCCTCTCTGCACTCTTCTCCAAATCCGTGCTCATCCGTGTAATCCGTGGTCAATTTCAATTTCCCGCCCCTGGGCGCTTCCCCCTTTGTGGTTTTTGTGGTTAATCTCCCTCTCTCTGAACTCTGCGCTCTGAACTCTTTCCCCACCCGCGCCGGCCCCCAGCGCTACCCCGCTTTACCG
>JAABVD010000140.1:0-1817 GCA_014529615.1 Opitutia bacterium | reverse complement strand
TGGACACTTCCCTGTCCTTGATTGGAAACGATGGGGAGAGCAGGCGGGCTTTCCTGGAATTTTTACCTTGGGCCGAGGCCATCGGGACCAGAATGTTGCGCGTATTCGATGGGGGAACGGCGGAGGATGGTCTGGACGACGCGGCCCTGGCCCAGGCCGAAGATACCATGGAGTGGTGGAGGCGGGAGAAAGAGCAAAGCGGATGGCTTGCCGAGGTGGTGGTAGAGATCCACAGCGCTCTGGTTCATCACCGGGCCATCCGGCGCATCAACCAATCGATCCCGCACCTCAATTATATTTGGGATACCCATCACACTTGGGCCAAAGGGGGGGATACGATTGAAACCAGTTGGAAAGTCCTGGGTTCGGCGGTGGTCAATGTCCACATCAAGGATAGCATTTCCCGGCCATCGGTCCGCCATCCCTACACCTATGTCAACCTGGGGGATGGGAGATTTCCCCTGGAGGATACCTTGGAGTTGTTGCAAAACAAAGGATATCGGGGTTTCGTGAGCATTGAATGGGAAAAAATGTGGCATCCCTACCTCCCCGAGATCAATGTGGCCTTGAGGCGAGGCAGGGAACTCGGTTGGTTTTAAGGACAAGACATGATGAATGATAAACTCGAAGGTAAACGGGTTCTGGTAACGGCCGGAGCTCAGGGCATTGGCGAGGCCATCACCCAGGCATTTCTGGACTCTGGCGCCCAAGTGGCCCTTCACTACTTCTCCAGTTCGGACAATGCCGAACGGATTGCCGCCAAAGCGGACGGTCGGGGAGGCGTTGCCATCCCCTTGCCGGGAGACCTACGGCAACAAGATACAGCCTCCCAAATGGTCGATGAAGCGGCCACCAGGTTGGGCGGGCTCGATATTCTCATAAACAACGCCGGTTCTCTGGTGGAACGGAAGTGGCTTGGAGAAATCGAACCGGCCTTTTGGCGCAAGGTCATCGACATCAATTTGAGTTCCATGCTCTACGTTTCCCAGGCGGCCACGCCCCATCTGGCCAAAAACGAAACCAGCAGCATGGTCAATCTCGCGTCCTTGGCCGGCCGCAAGGGCGGTCATCCCGGATCCCTGGCCTACGCCACCAGCAAGGGGGCCATTCTGACTTTCACCCGTGCACTGGCCACCGAATTGGCCCCTCAGGGAACGCGGGTCAACGCCGTGGCGCCCGGCCTTATCCTCGGCACTGCCTTTCACGCCACCCACACCTCCGAGCAATCGGCCAAGGAAACCGTTGCGGCTATCCCCCTCGGACGAGCCGGAAATCCCGGCGACGTGGCCAGAGCCGTCCTATACCTGGCCTCCGAATACGACGGTTTCATCACCGGCGCCACCATCGACATCAACGGAGGTGTCTACGCCGCATAGGCAAAGAAGCGCCCAAGGGCGCGAGGGCACAAAGGCACAAAGGAATTGGGAATGGACTCTCGCAAAGAACGCCAAGTTTTTTTTACCACAAAAATCCTGGATCCTGTCCGTCCTTCTAATCTTGATCCTGATCGTGATCGTGATCTCTCCCCCCCATCTCCCTCATCCGTGCTAATCCGTGCCCATCTGTGGTCAATTCCTGGATGCTCGATGCTGGATGCTGGATGCTGGTTCCAAAATCTTGATCGTGATCCTGATCTTGATCGTGATCCTGATCTCTTCCCTAATTCCTAATTCCTAATTCCTAATTGGCGCCTCCCGGCGCCTCCCCCCATCCATGTCCATCCTGTTTATCCATGTTCCATTCCCTTCTCCAAGTCGTTGATTTTTCGATCAAGATCATGATCACGATCACGATCAAGATGATTTACTTCGTGCCCC
>JAABVD010000139.1 GCA_014529615.1 Opitutia bacterium | reverse complement strand
CCTCGGCATCCACATTCCATATTTTGCCTCCCACAACATTGTTGTCGAGGCCATTGAATTCCGCAAACATGCCATCGGGGTCCTCAAAGTCCGTGACTTTTTGCCACATTCCAGTAACAGTATCACTTATGATGACGGCGACGAGCAAACAGGGGTCCAACCCTGTATCCGGCGATTGAGTAGGGTCGTTGAAGCGTAGCGCAAAGATTTCGGTGTCCTGGGGTAACGGGTTCCCATCCGCGCCCAGCAGGTCTTCGACTCTCCAGCCGACACCGAACTTCCCCTGACCTTCTCCAACCGAAGTGGCAGGGCCTACTAAGCCTGTGTCACCCCACAGGGCGGCCTGCTGATCATCTCCGACAATTAATCCAGTCCATTGCCCGGTAGTGCCATCGGGAAAAACGGCTTGGACGAGCAGGTCATCATTGGCGGCATTTTCAATAATGATGAAATCGGGACCGTCATCATTGGTGCTGGTAAAGGTGTCCCTACCGCCAAAATTGCCGGTTTGCCAGGGCGGTCTCCCCCCTTGGTCTTCAGGATCGTCACTGAAGCTCCTTCGTCCCGCAGTCGTAACAAGATTCCATTCGTCCATGGCAGTGATGGAATTGTTATTGACACCATCATTGACCGTGGTGGTGAGAATTTCGAAGGTCAACGAGGGGTCCACGGGGGTGCCGTCAGGATTTGTGGGCACACCGCTCGTGCCCGTAAAAATATCCACGTCGCGCACATAGGTTCTGCCTCCGACTATGGGAATACTGCCAACCTCCTGGAATAGAGGGGGAGTAATATTGTTGATAATGACGTTATCCGGGTCGACCAGCGTGCCGACTTGGACAACCTCACCTTGCGCCATAAAAGATCCGAACCAAAAAGTAAGGCCGGAAAAAGCGAGGATTTTTTTTACACTTTTGATTTTCATAAGTATTGAACGGGTTGTTTGATTTATTTAAAAGCCATGTTATTCGGGGTATTACAATACCAAAATCCTAAAAGTCGACACTGAGGGAAAGGCGGGCTTCGCGGGGTTCTCCCAATTGAGCGGCGTTGATCCAGAAGAATTCGTCTGACAGGTTGCGAATATTGAGGCGCAGGTTGAATTCCCTGTCCGATGCCTGCCACCGGTATCCGGCAAAGAGGCGATAAATGGTATACGGTTGAGCGTGTATGTCTCGGATACGAGCGATTTGATCGCTACGGATCCAGGTCTTGTCGCTGGCGTAATTGAAACCTCCGCCCAAGGAGAAGCCGGATAGCAATCCCTCGGGGAAATCATATTTGGTAAAGGCGCTGTACTGCCGATCCGAAATATTGGGAATGGGGCGGGAAGTATCCTGATTGGGCTCCGCCGTTCTGGGACTGATCTGGAGTGTATCGGTAAAAGCGGCCGCGAGCAGAATTTGCCAGTTGGGCAGGGGAGTGAGGAGAAGGTCCATCTCGTAGCCCTCAGCTTGTTCATCGCTTAAAATTCTTTGCCAGGCTCCCCATCGGTCGGGCGATCCGGTGCTGGCAACCCGGTTATTTCTCTTGGCGTCAAAGTAAGCGAAGGTGCCACTGATTTTATTATCGAGCAGGTTCAACTTCAGTCCAATCTCCGAGCTTTCACCTTCGAGGGGAGGTCGTGGCAGTGAGTCTTTCGGATCTACGAATTGGTCTCGCCAAAGGCCGAACTGGGGAATAGTGGATTCGCTGTGGGAACCGTAGAGGCCGAGGAAGGAAAAAGGTTGAATGAGAAAGGCCAACTGGGGGCTGTCCGAACTTTGCGTTTGCTTGGATTGAACGATACTGTCCAAGGTAAAAAGAAACCTGTCGTTTATTACCGAATAAATGTCCTGGGTAAATTCATCCCGCCTCATGCCGTATACGAATCGGATTCGGTCGTCCCATAGAGCGGAGTTCATGGTAATCCAATAGGCTTGACCCTGAAACGATTGTTCGACCGCCATTCGGTCTTCCCACTCCAGAAGGAAGGCGCGGGGCTCGTCTTCAAAGACGGGTCGCTGGAATTCCCTCCCACCGGGAAGGACTATGGTTTCAATGACGGGCATGCCCAATTCGTCCCGGACGGGGAACTGACGGAGAACATCGGCATTTTCCACACCTACGATACCCCGCCAGTTTACATTTTTCCAATCCTGGACATTATTTACCTTAACGCCATTGGTTTCAAATTGCATGGCGTCCCGCTTGTCACTGTCGTAGGAGAACCCCACCAAAAAGGTGTTACGCAAAAATCCCAGTTCAAAATCACCTGTGAGGGTGAACTGGAGCGCGTGGTTTTCGATATCTTCAAGGTCATGGCGGCCCGATTGGGAAACCGTTCCCGTAAATGGGTCCCATGGTCCACCGGTACGAAGGTGACCCATAGGCAATTCTTCTACCGGGGGTGAAAATCCGACCTTTGGGTCCTGTAGTCCTCCTTTTAAATTCTCATCGATAGAATCAATTTCGTCGAGCTCCAGGGCGTTGTAGAGGTAGGCCAGATTCATGTTCCAATTGAAGAACACCTCCCGGTGGTACTCGAAGGTCAACAGGTTGCTGGCAACCTCCCTGAAATCATAGCGATTGTTGAAAGTAAATTCCGGCAGAGCGTAAAAGACTTCGAAAATGAGCTGATCGGCCTCCTGGGTTTGCAGTTCAGGAGGAGTGAACCACTCTACCCCGTCGATAAAACTCTGCCCGAATCTTTCTTCGATGAGATTTTGAGCGTCCGCCGTCTCCGTTCCGGGCGTGCCGCCGTTGGGAATCAGTTTGAACCTGCTGAATTCATATTCGAAAATGAGAGATTCTCTCTCCGACAGTTTCAGGTTGAGGGACAGGTCATACAATTGATGATCCTCCGCGGTTCGATCCTTGGGACCCTCACTCTCCTGAAATCCCCCGACAAAACGGTAGCCGATAGCATTGTCCGTCCCTTGACCAGAGACATCCTGGTAGTCGACAATGAGTCGATAAGAATCTCTTGCCTCAAGGCCAACGCCGGCATCTATGGATCCGCGTTTAACGAAAAGGGGCCGTTTGGTGATGTAGTTTACCTGTCCGCCCGGTCCGGCGATCCCGTAAAGGGTAGAAGCAGGACCTTTTATCACCTCGGTTCGGTCGACGTTAATGGCCCAAATGGGCTGTCGATAGCGGAAAAAATTCCGATACGGGGCGCCGACTTCAAAACCCCGAATGGCTATGCTGTTATCCCCTCTATCACCAGAGCCGTCCCCATGTATCCTGGTTACGCTACTGGTAAATTCAAGCATTTCACCCTGGGTGTAACTATCGGTATCCTCGATAAACTCGGAGGTGATTACATTCAGTGATCGCGGGAGATCCTTAATGGGAATCCTGGTCCTCGTTCCGGAAATCGAAAGAGTGGCGCTGTAGCCCTGGCCGGTTTCTTCGGCGATGGTGAAGGGGTCTAAAGCATAAATCTCTTCCTCGTCCTGATCCGTATCCTCCTGACCAACGAGAACAAGCCCCGAAAACAAAATCAGAGTTGTGATGGCACGAAGGAAGAAGTCCAGGAAATGGCCCCGACAGGGAGAAATCGAAAGACGGAGATCTGCCATAGTCAGGTAGTTGTTAATGGAATAGCCCGGTTTGGTCACTCTTTAAGCACAAGGAGAGGAATGAAATTGATGCTACCCCATTTCGGTCGGCGTGTAAAGGCATGTTTTTCACCTTCCTCCACGGTTTAATACTGTTTGCTGTTCCCGATAAAAGGGTGGAAATGTGTGCCGATTCATGGGAATTTCGAAAAAATCATGATACCTTTCTCACTACCTTTCCGAAATAGGTATCAAGGAAGGGAATCAAATGGCTTTGAGCAGCTCTTCTAGATCTTTCTGGCTGCCCTTTAACCACAGCGTCGACCAATTCCTCATGACGGGTTAGAGCGATTTATTACCATACCTGGCTACCCGCAAGTCAGCCTGGGCTTTGTGGGCCAGGAAACGCTCGTATTGGCACAGGCGGGAGCAATATTGGCCGATCATGGCGCTGGCTTGATCGGTCAAGACCCGTTGGTAAGTCACGGTCTTGATAAATTTACCGACCCAGAGACCCCCGGTGTAGCGAGCCGCCAGTTTCGTTGGCAGGGTATGGTTGGTGCCAATGACCTTGTCACCATAAGCCACATTGGTGCGCGGGCCGATAAAAAGGGCGCCATAGTTGGTCATGTTGTCGAGGAAGAAGTCATCATTGGTGGTCAGGATTTGGACATGCTCACAGGCGACTTTTTCAGCTTGGACGAGGGCTTCGGCGTGGTCCTGGACCAAAATGATTTGTCCGTAATCGCGCCAAGCGATGGCAGCGATATCGGCCGTGGGAAGGGTCTCTAATTGGCGGGCGATTTCAGCTTCTGTTTCCCGGGCCAGCCTTTTGCTTGTGGTAATCAAAGTGGCTGGGGAGGTAGGGCCATGCTCAGCTTGCCCCAGCAGGTCGGTGGCGACCATCTCGGCATCGGCCGATTCATCGGCAACGATCAAAACTTCGGTAGGTCCGGCTAGCAGATCTATACCGACCTGCCCAAAAAGCTGCCTCTTGGCCTCGGCCACGTAGGCATTGCCGGGGCCGACGACCATGTCTACGGCCGGCATGGTCTTGGTGCCTAAAGCCATTCGTGCGATGGCTTGAACACCCCCTACGATGTGAATTTCATGAGCGCCGCCTAAATGCATCGCGGCGATGGTCTCTTGGGGAAGGGCTCCAGCGATCGGAGGGGTACTGGCGATAATCCGTTTAACCCCCGCTACGCTGGCTGTCAACACACTCATGTGGGCAGAGGCGATCATGGGATATCGCCCACCCGGAACATAACAACCGACCGAGTTGACCGGGATGTTCTTGTGCCCCAGGATGACACCCGGAAGTGTTTCGACCTGGACATCCCGAAGGGCTGCTCGTTGCACCTCGGCGAATTTGCGAACTTGAGCTTGGGCAAATTTCAGATCATCAATGGTTTGTCGAGGCAAGCTGCTGGTGATCTCCTCTATTTGATCGTCGGAGAGTTTGAAATTCTCCGGATTCCAATTGTCGAACTTGTGAGATAGCTCTCGTACCGCTTCTTCACCGCGGTCGCGAATGTCGGTCAAAATGGCTCGTACGATTTCCTGGACTTTTTGATCGGCTTCGAACCGATCCTCAGCACTTTTTCCCTCTTTGAAAACGGTTGCCATGGCATTAATTTGAGTAGGTGACAGAATCTTGGACCAGGAGTCAATGGGCTCTTGGAAGGGAAAGGGGCACAAAGGCGCAGATGAGGAATTGGGGAGAAGGGAATGTTGGAGTGATGGAGTGGAGAATGGGGTGAAAAATCCCGATCAAGATTACATGGATTGGGAATGGACTCTAACAAAGAGCCCGCGAGTAGGAGCGGCTTTACGCCGCGACCCCAGGGAACAGTCTCGAAGCAATCGCGGCGTAAAGCCGCTCCTACAACTATTTTTTTCCGTGCTCATCCGTATGACTTGTCCTGCCGTAGCCCTTGGGCGAAGCGGGATCCGTGGGTTTTTCTTATCCATGTCTCTGCGTTATTGGCGAGAGATAAACCGCAGATGACGCAAATAAAATGCTGGGGAATTGACTCTCGCGAAGGGCGCAGAGGTTCACAGGGTTGGATTTTCAAACCACACCACGCCCAGGAGCGTTTTTCTTCGCCCACCTTCCTCCACGGTGTAGTACTCTTCGCAGTTCCCGACAATATCCAGATCACCGTCACGGTCCACGTCGACGAAACGCATGTGGTCCCACTTTTCCCCTTGCCAGGATTTGGACGTAGAAAACCCGTCGGACCACTTTATAACCCGGGTAATCCAATTATCGACTCCAGGCTCGTCACCCTGGTATTGCATCCAGAAAACGGATGCTTTGCCCAAAGGGGTGTAACCGAAGTTATGAATTGTCATGCCTACGATGTCCAACTTTCCGTCATGGTCCAGATCAACCATCTTGATGGGCCGGGTAACCCAGCGAGTAATTTCGGGTTTAGGGATTTCATGGATTTTCCAATGGTCCGGATCGATTTGCTCCATGTAGAAGATAAGGTTGTCGGATTGCGCGACGAGGTCGACTTTGCCGTCCCGGTTAATGTCTCCAACACCAAGCTGATTCTTGGCAAAAAACCTGATGGTCCGCATTATCTTTCTCTTTTTCCAAGGCAGCCCGATCTGATCGGATGGAGCGCCAGGGTTTTCGTACCAGAATATGGCTTTTTCATATTCCGTCGTATCCCAGTCGGCATTACCGACCGCGATATCCAAATCTCCATCGGCATCGATGTCGACAAAGACAAATCCATGGCCGCTTTGGAGATCCGGATCAATTGTGCGCCGCTTCCACTTTTCGAGTCTGCGCCGGTCCTTTTTTGCCGCTGGGGCCTCAAACCAAATAAGGCCTGTGAAATTTCCATCGGTTCCCATTCTACCTCCCGCAACGATGTCCAAGGCGCCGTCAGCATTTATATCGAACGATTC
>JAABVD010000138.1:6775-9422 GCA_014529615.1 Opitutia bacterium | reverse complement strand
GCTGGGGGCTCTCGCTGGAGAAATTGTTTCATCTTTGCCAGAACCTCGGGGTGGGAGTGGGCCGTGTTTACGGATTCGAGGTGATCTGTTTCGTAATCGTAGAGTTCGTATTCGACAGTGGAGGTCTCCCAATGGGTCCACTCCACCATGCGGTAGCGGCTGGTTCGAATGGCGCGGCCCAAATATTTCCTTCCCCGGGGGTAAGCGTGGTAGGCGTAGGGGCGGACGCGCTTGCCCGGGTCCCGCAAAACCGGGGTCAAATCCAGGCCGTCCAAAGGCTGTGGGGTTTGGGGAGGGGGAAGACCGGCCAGGGAGGCCAAGGTCGGATATAGGTCGACCGTTTCGGTCAATTGGCGCGAAACGGAACCGGGCTCGGTGACCCCCGGAGCAGAGATGATAATGGGGATGCGGTTGGCTTGTTCGTAATTGCTGTGCTTGGTCCAGGAACCGAGGTCACCCAGGTGCCAGCCGTGATCTCCCCACAATACCACGATGGTGTTTTCAGCCAAGCCGTGTTCTTCCAAAGCGCGCAAAAGTATCCCCAACTGGGCGTCCATGTAGGTAACGCTGGCGTAGTAACCGTGGATAATTTGGCGCACAACTTCCTCGGGAAAGGGTTCGGTAGTTGGAATCGGTTTGTAGGCCATGATCTCTCCCCGCCGCTTTACCGCATAGGAGGGGGCCCCTCGGGGAGCCTCCACAAATTCGGGCATGGGCAAGGATGTCCGGTCATACATGTCCCAATACCGCTTGGGAACCGAGAAAGGGAGGTGGGGCCGCACGAACCCCACCGCCAGGAAGAAAGGCTTTTTCTCGTTTTCTTTCAACCAACCCAGTCGGTCTACGGCGGCGGCGGCAATCCGGCCATCGGCATAGGCTCCATCGGGAACGTCGGGCCACTCCCAAGCAGCGCCGCGCGGTCGAGGATCGCCCTTTTCATCCCGCCCTCCCAGATTGCGGAACAATCCTTCCTCCCGCGTGAGCACCCCATGATTGCTCTCCGGCAAGAGGTATTCGATCACCTTATCGGGGAGATGGGGAACACTCCAGGAAGCGGCATCATCGGTATTGCCATGGCCAATGTGAAAAACCTTTCCCATGGAGTGAGCGGCGTAGCCATGGTTCATAAAATGCTGGGGGAGGGTAACGGCATCCGGATAGATCTCGCGGAATTGAGCGCCAAAATAATATAATCCCGTCGAAGTGGAGCGACTGCCCAACATCAGGTTGTAACGCGATGCCATGCATACGGCCTGGTTGGAATAGGCCAAATCAAAGCGCATTCCCCGGGCCGCCAAGCGGTCGAGAGCGGGAGTAATGGCCACGGGATCACCAAAGGAAGCAATTGCCGGTTTCAGATCGTCCACCAGAATGAGAAGGACGTTGGGCTTTGCATTGGGCTGGCCCAGGAGCAGGCATCCCCCGAAAAACCAGAGAAAAAATAGCGATGGCAGCAGCCTGTTCGTGGTGGAGTTGAACGGGGTCATTCCGGATGGCAGAAATTTGGCGGTGAAGGGGAAGCAGAGAGAAAGGGCGATTAACCAAGGGATTTTTCGAACGTTTGGCAATCTCGGAGCGGGAAGGAAGCGGTCCCACCCTTTATTCTTGGAATCTCCCGGACGAGGAGGATAATCTGGTAGGGTGAAAAGCGTAAACTCCTGCCTTCGAACCTTTTGTTTTATCCTGGCCGGCAGCCCGGTCTTCTCTCCGGGTCTTCATTCCGAGGTCAGGGTGGAAAACCTTCCCGGCAGCCTGGAGGTATCGGTCGGGGAACAACCTGTTCTCCGCTACCATACCGCAGTTGTTCCCCCTCCGACGGGGGTGGATCCGGTCTACGCGCGCAGCGGATTTATTCACCCACTGTTTTCGCCCTCGGGGAAAATTTTGACCGATCCTTTTCCGGTGGGGCACGTGCACCAACACGCGGTTTTTTCGGCCTGGGCCCGGGCCACCTTTCGTCACCAAACGGTCGATTTCTGGAACCAGGCCAGCAAACTGGGCAATGTGGAACACCGCGCCGTGCTGGCGCGGAAAAAAAACGGATTCACCACCCATCTTCAACAGGTCAGCGCTGACCAGGGGCCTGCCTTGGACGAGATCTGGAAGGTCTCGGTAGAGGAAAGCCGCAATCCCTTCATCATCGATCTGGAAACCGAGCAGAGCTGTGCCACCACGGATGAGGTTTACCTGCACCCCTATCGCTACGGTGGGTTGGCCTTCCGTGGATCCAAACACTGGAACTCAGAGGATGAAGATTATTTTGAGGGCCCCATGAAAATTCTGACGGGCCAGGGCATCAGGGACCGGGAAAAGGGCAATCACACCACACCGCGCTGGCTGGCCGTGTACGGGCCGGTGGACGGGCAAACCGTCGGGGTGGTTTACATGGACCATCCCGGAAATTTTCGGCACCCCCAAGCGGTGCGCATTCACCCGACCATGCCCTATTTTGTCTTTGGCCCCGTAGCGAAGGGTTCCGTCATCATCAGGCCCGGCATGGCCTATTATGCCCGCTACCGGATAATCACATTTGAAGGCGAACCCGATGCGGAAACGATCGAAGGATGGTATGCGCGCTGGGAGAAGAGGAAAGAGTTCAGAGAGAGAAAATTAACCACAGAGGACTCAGAGAGCACAGAGGGGGGAA
>JAABVD010000138.1:0-6472 GCA_014529615.1 Opitutia bacterium | reverse complement strand
CTTTGGTCGCTTGATCCGGCTGCGCCGGAACAGGATCGCTTCGCGAAAAGGATTTTTTTAGTTTTATCCTGTTGGAGCGCAGCTCCATCCTGTTGCGGCGCAGCCGGATCAAGCGTAGCGTTGTTAAACTATCAATTATTTTTGTGCCTTTTGTGGTTAATTCCAAATCTTTGTGTTCTCTGTGGTTAGTTCTTTCTGAGGGGGGGAAGGATGGGAGAAGGGAAAGAGATCACGATCAAGATCAAGTTTGGAGGGGGAAGGCGCGCGGGGGCGCGCGAATTGGGAATGAGGGCTAGAGGGTTTTCAGGAGAGGTTCCAACCCCGGATAGAGGTCCCTGAAATCATCCGGAGGTTGGGCGACCAGGCGCAGCCTTTGCCGGGTAAGGGGGTGTACCAGTTCCAATCGCCAAGCGTGGAGCATTACCCGGGCCGGCTCAACGGGGAGATCCCGGCCAGGGCCGCGGTAGCCGTAAACCTTGTCTCCTAAAATGGGATGGCCCATATCGGCGAGGTGCAAACGAATTTGATGCGTCCGGCCGGTGTGGATGTCGCATCGCAACAGGGAAATCCGGTCTCGGCTGGATTCGACAAATTGCCAGTCGGTATGGGCGCTCTTGCCGTCAGGGCGGATGCTCATCTTGTAGCGATGAACGGGATGGCGGCCCATGGGTTTTCGAAGGGCGCCAGACAACCGTTCCGGTACTCCGGCCACCAAGGCGAGGTAGGTCTTGCCAACCGAGCGGGCCGCAAACGCTGCGGACAGTCCCCGGTGGGCGGCGTCGCTCTTGGCCACCACCATGACTCCCGAGGTATCGCGGTCGAGACGGTGGACGATACCGGGTCGGTCCGCCCCGCCCAGGGCGCTGAGCCGGCCCCGATAGTGAAACAGCAGAGCGTGGACCAGGGTTTGGTCATGGGTTCCCGCCCCGGGATGAACCACCATTCCGGAGGCCTTGTTCAGGACCAAGAGGTGTTCATCCTCAAACAGAACATGCAAGGGCAAATCCACGGGAGACAATTCCCGCCGCTCGACTTCCAACCCGGAAAACTCCACCACATCCCCCTCCCTGAGCTTGGCCGACTTGGCAACGCGGCCTCCATTAATTTTGACCAATCCCTTCTGAAAAGCTTTCTGGACGTGGGTCCGGCTGACCTGGGGCAACTTCCGGCTTATCCATTTGTCGGCACGCATTTTTTCCACCCCGCCTTCGACCTGCCACTTTTCCTCCATTTATTCAGACATGGCCCAATAAAGCCCCGCCTTCAAGCTTCCATGCCGGCACTAAGGCGCCGTTGGCGCCAATTAGGAATTAGGAATTAGGGAGAGTTTCTGAGTTTCTTAGATGCCGAGTTGCTGAGAGAGAGAAAATTAACCACAGAGGACTCAGAGAGCACAGAGTTGCAGGGAGAGAGGAGGCGCGCTGGGGCGCGCAGATTAGGAATGTTTCGATTTGGAGGTTGGCGGTGGAATGGTCGGCTCTCGGGAAGGCGGAGGGGGATGGGTGATGGGAAAGAGATCAAGATCAGGATCTCGATCAAGATCAAGATTTTTGGGGATGTAATTGGTCCAGGAATTTTGTGTTTTTTTGTGCCTTTTGTGGTTAATCCCCCTCCCTCTCCTTCTCCCCCATTCCTAATTCCTAATTGGCGCGCCGGGGCTCGCCTTTGCGCCTCCTACAGCTTAAAACCCTTACTCTTGAGCCTGTCCCAGAAGATATTCCGGGTTCAATTTCCGCAAGGGCTCGGGCAAAAATTGCCCGTCTTTGCGAATCAACTCGCCGTCGAAATAGATTTCTCCTCCCCCGCATTCAGGGGTCTGAAGGCAAACCATGTCCCAGTGGATCTGAGACCGGTTCCCGTTATCCGCTTCCTCATAGGCTTGGCCGGGGGTGAAGTGAAAGGAACCAGCCATTTTTTCGTCGAACAGGATATCGCGCATGGGCCGGGTGATATGGGGATTGAAAGCGAGGGAAAATTCTCCGATATAGCGTGCCCCGGCATCGGTATCGAGGATCTCCTCCAGACGTTTGGTATTGGTGGAAGAACACTCCACCACCCGGCCCTCACGGAAGACGAGGCGAATGCGGTCGAAGGAAGTTCCCTGATAAACGGTGGGGGCATTAAACCGGATGACGCCGTTGACGCTGTTTTTCACCGGGCAGGTGAACACTTCTCCGTCGGGGATATTCCTCAAACCCCCACAGGTAACAGCGGCGATGCCCTTGATGGAAAATTCAAGGTTGGTCCCCTCCCCTTTGATCCGAACACGGTCGGTCGACTCCATGAGCGCTTTCAAACTTTCCATGCCCTCGGTCATACGGCCGTAATCCATGGTGCACACCCGAAAGTAAAAATCTTCGAAAGCTTCGCTGCTCATCAAGGCCTGCTGGGCCATTCCCGGGGTGGGCCAGCGCAAAACCACCCAACGGGTTTGCCCCACGCGATAATCGAGGACGGGTTTGAAAGCCGCTTGCGCCACTGCCACCCGGTCGGCCGGAACGTCTGAATTTTCGAAGATATTGTGCGCCCCTCGCAGGGCGATATAGGCATCCATTCCCTTCATCTGGCGCAGTTTCATACCGGCATCGAAAGCGAATTGATCTTCCGTGGCCCCCAGAAGCAGCTCCCGGTTGACCCGGGCGTTATGAAAGGTGACGTGAGGCTGGGCTCCCTTTTGTCGAATGGACCTTAACAGGGCGATGGCCATGGCGACGGGTATATCGAAGCAATCGATCAAAACCCGGTCCCCCTCTTGCAAACGGGTGGAATGCCTGGTCAAAACCTCAGCCAAGTCGAAATATCGCGGATCCATAAATGCGCACTTTCCTTTCCCGGTAATTACCCACGCCGGATCTCACTCCCGGCATACCTGACTTGGAACTTATAAATTCGTTTCACCGCCAAAAGGATCGCACCCGTTTTTAAATCTACCCGTTCCGGCACCTCCACTTTTCTCACATCAATGGTGGTGTGATAGCCCCGCTCCGAAAAAACATCCAACAAGATCTGCAAGGCCAAAGGGTCGTGGAACAACGCATTCTCCGAGTTGATCTGAGCCTTTCCCGATATGGCGTGACGCAGGATGATGGGCATAAATTTAACCCGGATGATTTGGATTACGCTGGCAAGAAGCTGAGGTTGCTCTTCGGCGTATCGATCCAACCGGTTAACCAGGTCCTGTCGGGCATGGAGCACGATTTCCCCAGACACCGGAATGACGCGCAACACATCAAAAGTTTTTTCCCCCAACTCCAAAGAACTCTGATAGCGCAATTCCCTGAGGATCCGTTCCTCCACTTCTTCGATGGAGCCGTGGGCATGGATGTAATGGTAGTGGAAAATTTGCCGCAAATCCTTCAAGGCCTCGTAAGTGCCTTCCTTGAAGGTGCGGTAGCGGCGACGAGCAGTCGCATCGTCCAAATCGGTGGCGCGTTCCCTTTTCAGTTCCCCCACTCCGGAGGCGCGCACCTTCTCATTGTGTTGGCGAATCTGCCTGCCTCGGAACATCTGGCGGGCCACGCTTTCCCGTTCATCCACAAAGAGCACCATGATGTGAAAAATCGGTTTGGGAAACTTCTGTTGCAAGGAGGTTTGGTAAAATTCGAGCCGCAAACTGCTCACGGCCTGGTAGAGGAGCTTCAAACACTCCACCTGCACTTTGGTTCGCGGGAATCCATCGACCACCACGCCGCTCTCGTACTTCGACTTGAGCAGTTCCTCAAAGACCAGGGTAACCACCTCGCTGTCCCCGACCATTCCCCCGGCATCCTTTATTTTTTCGGCCTCAGGGCTAGTGAGCAGGTCGCTCACCACGATCGGCCCAGCGGTGAGGTCGCGGAATTCCATGATAAACCGGGTTTGCGTCCCTTTTCCCGACCCCGGAGCGCCATTCAACCAAATAATTTCCTTGGGAAAACGTAGGCCATGGTGTCCGTACTTCTGCACCAGGTTATGCCAAACGGCATTAAAAATGAGCTGTGCATCTTTAATCTCAAGATCCTGCATTGATTCTTCTTCTGCCAATTGCGCCATTGTTTAAAGATCTCCTAGCAATATGCCTCCGTCAATTTACCAGAATGAATCACAAATCTCCCGAAATTCCTAGCCCGCATTTCTCACAAAAAGCGCAAAAGACGCCGGGGAAAGGCACAAAGGCACAAAGGCACAAAGGGGGGGAAGGCGCTAAGGCGCGCTGGGGCGCGCCAATTAGGAATTAGGAATTAGGAATTAGGAATTGGGGGAAGGGAGAGGGAGAAGAGTGAGAGATCACGATCAGGATCAAGATTTATGGAGATGGGAGAGGATTTTGGGATAAGCTTTGAATAATTGGTTATAAGCTGTAGGAGGGGGTTTATCCCCCGATTACGGTGAGGTCACTTGGAAAATCGGGGCGTAAAGCCCCTCCTACAGTTTCGTTCAGGTTATCAATAAAACATCCATGCGGACTATTGTTATAGATACCTGAGCGGTTGCGATATATTTTTTATATCCGTGTCCATCCGTGTAACCTGTCCTGCCGTAGCCTCTTGGCGAAGCGGGATCCGTGGTTTGTTCATTCTGAGGTGCGGGGAGGAGAAGAGGGGGAGAGAGATCACGATCAGGATCACGATAAAGATCAAGATTTATGGGGATGGGGAAGGCGCGCCGTGGGCGCCGCTTTGTGGCTATTTTTCCTATTTCCTGTTGGAGCGTCGAGGAGAAGCGGCAGGCAACCTGCCATAAAGAGGTAATGGCGGACAAGAATGTCCGCCCTCCGTTAATTCCAGTTCCGGCGAAGCCGGACCAAGCGACCAAAGGAAGCGTTGTTTAATTTAATATCCTGTTCATCCTGTCCATCCATGTTCAAAACCCTTCTCCCTCCCCATTCCTAATTCCTAATTCCTAATTGGCGCCAACGGCGCCTTTGTGGTTAGTTCTTTCTGAGGGGGGGAGGAATGATGAAATGCGGGCTAGCCAACTTTCCCCTTCAAGCCATGGAATGGGTTGGATTTTCAGGAAAACAGATTCGGGAAACCGCTTTTTCAAAGTCTTTATCTCCGGAAAGAATGTCGATCTCCACCCTTAGGAACAAGAGAGGGACGGGCATGGATAAACCGGCCGGAATCCTCACCGCGTCCTTCTCCGTGGTGACCAGATACTCCAGGTTTTTCCTTCGGGCCTGTTCGAACAGGTGATCCAACTCCTCCGCCGTATAACGGTGATGATCCAGAAAACGGCGGGTAAAGATCACCTGAGCGCCGTATTGGCGCAGGACCCCTTCGAAACTGAAATGGTCGGCAATGGCGCTGAAAGCTCCGATATGCCGGCCCTTGAGATCGGTCAGTTCCCTTCGTTCCCCTGATTCCAGGTTCTCCAGGTATTGGGGACGATGGGTGCATTCGATAATGTCCACCCCCGGATTGTGCAACTTTATACGACGCACCAGCTCCGGATCGGAGGCGCCATCCGATTTGGTAATGAAGACATAGGTGGCTCGTTTGAGGTGTTTGATCGGCTCGCGCAGAATTCCCCGTGGAAGCAATCTCTCGTTGCCAAAGGGATTGTTTTTATCCACCAACAACAGATTGAGACGACCCTTCAGGGGCAGGTACTGGAACCCATCATCCAGAATCAGGGTGTCCACCCCGTATTTGCGAATGGCAAAGGACCCTGCATTGACCCGGTTTTTGTCCACAAACACCATGACACCGGGCAAGTTCCGGGCGAGCATATAGGGCTCGTCCCCCGCCTCCTCGGAGTCGAGCAATACCCTTTCCCCATCGCTCACCACTTTTGGTGGAGGATCGCCCATGTGGGAAAACTGCCGCAGCCAGCGTTTCCAAAATGGAACCGGCTTGCTTTTGTAACCACGGCTGAGGATAGCCACTTTGCGCCCGCGGGAGGCCAGAGAGCGGGCAAACTTCTCCACCACGGGGGTTTTGCCGGTTCCCCCCACGGTCAGGTTGCCCACCACCACCACCAGGCAACCCAGGTGATTGGTCCGGAATAAACGGTTCTCATACAACCAGAGCCGCAACTGCACCAAGCCACTGAAGAGGTAGGAAAACAATTTGAGAAACCCGGCAAAGACCGTCACGCGTTTTCCCTTTCTGCGATCCAGAATTACGTCCTCCAAAAAGAGGGCGAAACGCTCGATGATTTGATGAACACGCCTGAAGAAGCGTTGGATCATTTGATGGACAAATGCTAGCAGCCTGTAAAAAGACAAGGGTTAAACCCGCATGTCTCACAAATCTTCTACTGCGCTCCGAATTTTGTGAGACATGCGGGTTTAACGTTCCTCCTGCGGCGCGAAACCTCAAGAATTAAATCAGGGAGGTAACTACTCAGGTATCTTGATACAATCGTCTGCATGGCTTTTATAACATATTACGAAACTGGATGCTCGATGCTTGATGCTCGATGCTTGAAAGCACTGAAACAACCTTGAGATTGATGAACGGTATGCCTCGGGATTGATTCATTGTGGAAC
>JAABVD010000137.1 GCA_014529615.1 Opitutia bacterium | reverse complement strand
GCTTGTCGGGATTCAGATCGTGGTCGGCGAACCAGGGCTTGGAGGTAAATTCCGGAGCCACGCAAATCAGCCGGTGCTCGTTGTGATAACCATACTTTTTTACCTCTAACAGCCCATCACCATGGCGGCGCACGCCTTCTTCATGAACGGGTAAAACGTAAAGCGCCCGGTAACGCCTATCGGAGTCGAATTGGTCCGGTAAAAGTACCCGCAGCGTCGTATCCGAAGCCTGGAAGGGGGAAGGCAACTGATGCACCTGGAAGCCTTCCGAATCCACCTGGCCGGACGGGGCAGCCTGGGCACAGAAAAGGAAAGACCAGGGGATGATCAGAGGCAGCGCCAAATTTACTTTCATGCTCCAACCGCAATACTTTAACCCGATTAAATGGTCAATTCGGTCTCGATCTCAACGCAGAGCTTTATTGCGACTCTTTCTCCAAAAAAGGTAAAGCGCCTTACCCTTGGTGAACCCAAAAGACAGTCATCCGTCGGGGAAAATCTTCTGGATCTCTTCATCAGATATTAATTGAATACCATTGATCGGGAGCTTGGAAATTCCTGTCCAAACCCAAGATCGGAAATACTGTAAAACAATGGAAGTCCAGATGGGATATTTTTTGAAAATCCCTGCTCTGGCAGCGCTCTGTTCCTCCCAACTCGCACTCGCCTCCAACGTGATCGACCCGGATGACTTGGCCTTTTTTGAAAGCAGGATACGCCCCATACTGGTGGAAAACTGTTACAAGTGCCACTCTGTGGAGGCGGAAAAACTCAAGGGAGGACTTTTTCTCGATTCCAAACCAGGCCTTTTGAGAGGGGGAGAAAGCGGTCCGGCCATATTCCCCGGTAACGCGGCGCAAAGCCGCCTCATCAATATGGTGCGAAGGCACCCGGACTTCGAAGGGATGCCGCCCAAAACCAGATTGCCCCAATCTTACATCGACGATCTTGTGGCGTGGATCGACCGTGGAGCCCCCGACCCGCGCCTGGAAGAGCCGTCTCGAGGAGTTGTAAAACCGGATTTCGACTTGGACGAACGCAAAGGATGGTGGTCGCTTCAACCGGTGCAAAACTCTGCCCCGCCAAAGGTTCGCCAAAAGAACTGGCCGTCCAATGATTACGACCGTTTCATCCTCCGGAAATTGGAAGAAAAGGGTTGGTCACCGGCCCGACCGGCGGACCGTCCAACACTTCTGCGCCGATTGAGCTTCGATCTTATCGGGCTGGCCCCTTCTCCGGAAGAATTGCATGCATTTGTAAGCGATCAGTCCGAGAACGCTTACCAGAAGCAAGTGGATCGCCTACTGGCCTCTCTACACTTTGGCGAAAAGTGGGCCCGTCACTGGATGGACCTCACCCGCTATGCCGAGACCAAGTCATTTGAAGACGATTACACCATGCCCTACACCTATCGCTACCGCGACTACCTGATTCGGGCATTCAACGAGGATGTTCCCTTCGATCGATTTATTCTGGAATCATTGGCGGGAGATCTCCTGCCAGAACCGAGGCTGAACCCTGGAACCGGGGACAATGAATCGGTCAAGGGACCCGGCTACATTTACTTGACGGAAATGCAACCCGGCCCTCTGGATCTGCACCAGGACGAAGCCCGAATCTTCAGCGGCATGATCGACGTCGTCAGCAAGGCCTTTCTTGGCATCACTCTGAGGTGTGCCCGTTGCCACGACCATAAGTTTGATGCCGTTACCACGGCCGATTATTACTCCTTCTATGGCATGCTGCGCAGTTCACGGTTCACCTACCAGAACACCGTAGCGGAAGCGGTACAAAAAAAGACACTCCGGAAACTGCAAAGGGAAAAGCCGAAGGTTCGATCCGCTGTCTTCGAGGCAGGTCGGGAGGACGTAGAACGGGCGGGAATATACCTGGAAGCCAGAAATCGGTTACTGAAGAACCCGGAATTGATAAATGCAGTTCAGGCGCTGGAGACAAAAATCTCCGAAAAGAAGAAGGAGGACAAAGAAGCCCTCCTCGCTGGATTGCGATCAGCTATCGAACCATATGCCAGGAGCGAAATGGGAGATGAACACAAAGCGGGCGTTCTGACCAACTGGATTCTCCTGTCGGTATCGCCCGAAATGCAACGGCGCTGGCCGGAGTTGCAGCCCCTTTTCCAGGGTTCGGAGATAACCGCCAAAACCGAATATCCTACCGGGGAATTGAGCGCTTCCTTTGCAGAAGTTGCCCGCTCCCCCAACAACTGGAAGCTACAGGGCCTGGCCTTCGATGAGCAGCCTGAAACTCCCGGAACGCTGATTTTGAGTGGCTCGGGTCCTGGGACCGTTCAAAGCATTCTGGGCAATACCCTGGCAGCAGGCCAATACGCCGCGCGCGTCAGCGGCGCCATCCGGTCGCCCGACTTCATCCTGGACGGCAATCCCATCGAGCTGCAAGTCAAAGGCAAGTTTGCCGCTGTCCGGCTGGTGGTTCGCAACTACGAGTTGACGGGGCGCGGACCCACCACCAAGGGCCTCTATTTTCCCGTCAACAGCGATTACTGGCAGACCATCCAATTTGAAACCTACCTGTGGAAAGGTCTGCCGGCTTACCTGGAAATATTCCAAAATGGACAAGCCACCCATTCTATCGGGTCCAAGGAAAAAGGGCCGAAATTCGATGACAACGCATACCTCACCTTCCGCTTCGACCAGGGTCCGGATTGGGACGAGTTCTGGAAAAACCAAGTCCGGGATGATGCACCAAACCCAAAGGAAGCTGCCATTGCAACCACCCTGGAACAACTTTGGCACAAGGGGCGGAACAATAAGCTGGACCCTGCCGATGCGGAATTACTCAGCGCGTTTATCGGAGCCGGCTTGGTTATAGCCGACACGGTTCGTCACAAAAATTTGCGTTCGGCCCTCTCAGAATACCGCGAACTGGCTCGGGAAATTCCCATCCCGCGATTCGCCCGCAGCCTGGTCGACGGCGACCAACACGACGAACCCGTCTACATTCGAGGCAACCATAAGAATCCCAGCCGGGAACCCAACCCCAGGCATTTTCTCGATGGTCTGGGAGGGGCATACATTAATAGCCCGGGGAGCGGTCGCTTGGAATGGGCCCAACACGTGGTCCATCCCGACAATCCCCTTGCCGCGCGGGTCCTGGTGAACCGGCTTTGGCACCATATTTTCGGACAGGGCCTGGTCACTACGGTCAACAACTTCGGAAAAATGGGCACGGCTCCCTCGCACCCGGAACTGCTCGATTTCCTGGCCACCGATTTCATGCGCAATGATTGGTCCATAAAATACATGATCCGAAAAATGGCCCTATCCAGCGCCTATCGGATGTCTTCCCTGCCCAGTCCCGAGTCACTGGCGGAGGACCCGGCCAATACACTCTTGCAGCACATGCCGGTAAAACGCCTGGAGGCCGAGGCCATACGCGATCATATCCTGGCCTGCAGCGGTGAATTGGATACCACCCTTTTCGGACCCAGTACAGAAGCTTACGTGGAGGATCTCCTCAACAGCCGGGCCAAACCAAATTCGGGTCCTCTCGATGGTGGAAACCGCCGGTCCGTCTACCTTGAGATGAGACGAAACTACCTGCCATCGTTTCTGCGGACTTTCGATTTACCAAATGCTACGGAACCCATAGGAGCCCGCTCCGTGACCAACGGGCCGGCCCAATCGCTCGCCTTGATGAACGATCCATTCGTCCACCAGCAAGCCGGAGCCTGGGCCGAGAATTTGACCGCATCGGATCTTTCCGAGGAAGTCCGGCTACATGCCATGCACCTCAAGGCTTACAGCCGGCCGGCCACTCAACGCGAGCTGTCCTGGGCGAAAAACCTGCTCCATACTTTGGCCGAAGCATACGGATGTTCGATCGAAGACCGACAAGCCTGGACCGATCTCTGTCACTTGATTTACAATCGCAAAGAATTTATCTATCTGTTTTAGCCCAATGTTCAGCCGCAGAGAGTTTCTCAAGAAAAGCTCCATGGGATTTGGAACCCTGGCGCTTTCCGGGCTCATGCAACGAGACCTGCGCAGCGCAACCTCACCCCTCTATCCCAAAACTCCCCATCACCCGCAGAAAGCACGAAGCGCAATTTTCCTCCACATGGATGGCGGCGTATCGCAGGTTGACAGTTTTGACCCCAAACCCCAATTGGCCAAAGAACACGGTCAGCCGCCCAAGTTCACCGTCGACCCCACCGTTTTCAACGATAACGGGAATTTGCTCAAGAGCCCTTGGGATTTCAAGCATTACGGAGAAAGTGGGATCCCCATCAGCGATCTCTTTCCCCACATCGGATCCTGTGCCGACGATTTATGCGTAATCCGATCCATGACGGCCTTTTCACCCAATCATCCCAATGCCAACTATGCCTTGCATTGCGGGCATCAGCTCTCCGGCCGGCCCAGTATGGGAGCTTGGGTATCCTACGGATTGGGAACGCTCAGCCAGGACCTGCCCAGCTATGTGGTCATTCACGGCGGTCAGGTGCCCTCGGGGGGCATGCAGGCCTTCGGCAATGGTTTTCTTCCCGCAAATCATGCCGCCTCCGTTTTTCTCCCGGAAAAACCGGTCCTGCTCAACACATCCATTCGGGAACGGAATAATTCCATCCAAAAACAGAAGCTCCAATACCTCGACGAGATCGACGGCGACCTGGCAGCCCGGCTGGCCCACGTGGAAGCTATCGAATCGGCCATTCAAAACTACGAATTGGCTTTTCGCATGCAAATGGAAGTGCCGGACGTATCGGACCTTTCCCATGAATCCGAAGCCACCAAAAAGCTTTACGGCCTGGACGCCCCCTACAAAAACACCCGGGCCTACGGCGCCCAGTGCTTGATGGCGCGACGCCTGGTCGAGCGCGGGGTCCGGTTTGTCGAACTGACCATAAACCCGGGGAACGGGGACCGTTGGGATCAACACAATAACCTGATGGACGGGCATCAGAAAAATGCCCTGTCCGTAGACCAACCCATTGCAGCCCTCATCAAGGATTTAAAAGCTCGCGGGCTTCTGGAGAGCACACTCCTTGTCTTCACCGGAGAATTCGGGCGCACCCCATTTGCCCAAGGCTCCAACGGCCGCGATCACAATCCCCAAGGGTTCAGCCTGTGGATGGCCGGGGGAGGCATCAAAGGCGGCGCCATTTACGGCGCCACCGACGAATACGGCTACCGGGTCATTGAAAACAAACTGACCGTGCACGACTTGCATGCAAACATGCTTCACCTGCTGGGTATCGACCACACCAATCTCACCTACCGCTACAGTGGACGCGACATTCGCCTGACGGACGTCCACGGCGAAATCATACCCGAAATATTGGCGTGAGTAGTGGAACCCGCAAAATCAGTCGGCCCTCTCTATTATCGGCCCTGATTGCCCTAGCCTGCCTTTCTTCAGCCCTGGCCGGGGAGAACTACGATTTCGACGCCGATATCGCCCCCATTTTGGAGCAGTACTGCGTCAAATGCCACGGCCCCGAGAAACAGAAGAGCAAATTCCGCCTCGATTCCTACGAACGGCTTATGCGAGGGGGAAGCAGTGAGGAAGCCCCCATTATTCCATTTCAGCCCATGCAAAGCCCCATGCTGGAATACCTCCTGTTGCCCAAAAGCGACGAATATGCCATGCCGCCGGAGGATGAGGACACTCCAACCCCCGATGAGATTCTGAAAATTGCCCATTGGATCTACTACGGGGCCAGAAGCAAATCAGCCGAACGCAACTCCCTGCCTCTGAAGGAACTCCTGGACCAAAATCAACGAGCGGCCCTTTCCAACCTGCGGTCCCTTGGCGCCATCATCCACAAGCGCGGCAATAAAGCGGCCGGAATAATCGTCGACCTGCGGCAAGCGCCAAGTCCGCTGCCGGAACAGGCCCTGATGAATCTGGCAGCCCTGGCTTCCCATGTGCGGGAACTCAGACTCCCCGGTCACGCCGTTGCAAATTCCGCCATTGAACTCCTGGGAGATCTCGGCCATCTCACCCACCTGGACTTGAGCAACGGCGCATTCGAAGACGACATCGTCACCGCACTCAACCAGCTTCATTCTCTCCAGTATCTTAACCTGTTCGGCAGCTCCATTACCGACGCCGGACTGGCAAATTTACGAGTGCCGCAATCCGGAAGGTTATACCTGGGAAATACCCGGGTCAGCCCGGAAGCGATGGCATTTTTTCAAAAGGAGCGCCCGGAAGTGAAAGTCTACGGCAGTGTCGATCTCGATTCCGTGCTGCGCATCACCGAGGAAGCCAAACAGAACCCGATGTTGAAAAAAGTATTTTCCGAGTAACGGATCGGTCCTGAAAATCCGAGTCAAAAACATGGATAAACAGGATGCACGGGATGGGGGGAGTGGGGAATAGACTCTGGCAAAGCCGGCGATGGCCGGAAAGGGGTGCGCAGACATATTTGCCTGCTTTCAAACGTAGGCGCGGCTTTACGCCGCGCTCCCACGAAACAGCCTCACCGCAAT
>JAABVD010000136.1 GCA_014529615.1 Opitutia bacterium | reverse complement strand
TGATCCTGATCGAAAAATCAACGACTTGGAGAAGTAATAAACCACAGAGGGACAAAAAGGCTGAAGAATTGGCAGAATGGGGAAAGGGGAAGGATTAAACACAAAAAGCACAAAAGGCTCAAAAGGATAGGGAGGGTGAGGCCCCTTGGGCGCGCTTTGCGGCTTGGCCAGAGCAAATCCAGGCGATGCATTCAGCCACGAGGAACGATTATGACTTTTTTTGGGCCGAACAGATGTTTTAATGGATAATCAGCTTATTTTGGAATAGAAAGCAGTTTATGAAAATCTTTTCAACATGGGCGTTTGGCGTTGGTTTTTTCTCAATGCTTCTCATAGGCTGGGGTGGCAAGACTACCGCATCCGATTCATTGGCCGGCATCCGGCCTAACATTATTTTGGTCATGACGGATGATCAGGGCATGGGCGACCTTTCCTGTATGGGAAATCCGGTTTTGCGGACGCCTCATCTGGACCGTTTTTATGAGCTATCGACTCGCTTTACCGAGTTTCACGTAAGCCCTACCTGCGCTCCGACTCGGGCGGCGTTGATGAGTGGCCGCCACGAGTTCAGGAATGGCGTTACCCATACCATCCGGGAACGGGAACGCATGGCGCTTTCGACCACCACCTTCGTGGAACTATTACGCCGGTCCGGTTACGAAACGGGGATCTTTGGCAAGTGGCATTTGGGCGATGAGGACGAATACCAACCCTATAGCCGTGGTTTTACCGAAACTTTCATCCATGGGGCGGGTGGCATTGGTCAATCTTATGAAGGAAGTTGTGCTGATTTCCCGCCCAATCGGGTTCCCGAAGGACGCTACTTTGATAATGTGATTCTGCACAACGATACCATTGTGCAGACCAATGGATTCTGTACCGATGTCTTTTTTCAAGCCGCCCTGGGATGGGTCAGGGAGCAACACGCATCGAAAACTCCGTTTTTTGCCTATATTACCCCCAATGCCCCGCATGGTCCCATGATCGCTCCGGAGAGTTATAAGGCTCGTTTCACTGAACTCGGCTATGACGATAATACGGCCGGCCGATACGGAATGATTGAAAACATAGATGACAACTTTGGCCTGCTCATGGAAAAACTCGATGAGTGGAAGGCCTGGGACAATACGCTGGTAATTTTTATGACGGACAATGGGCAGGCCGGCAGGAGCGGGAAGGTAAATGGGAAGCCCATCAGGTTTTTCACTGCAGGTTTTAAAACGGGAAAAGGCTCACCTTATGAGGGTGGCACCCATGTTCCTGCCTTTTGGCGTTGGAAGGGGGTGCTGGATGAAGGAAGGGATATTTCAGCTCTTTCGGCCCATATCGATATTTTTAAAACCTTTTTGGAACTGGCAGGCATCTCCGTTCCCGATAACATTCAACCTGTTGATGGAAGGTCCTTGGTTCCGTTGCTCAGGGATACGCAAGCGCCTTGGGAGGATCGTTACCTCTTTGTTCACCAGGGCCGGTGGAACAAAGGCGAGGATCCGAATCTCAGTAAATTTAAATCTTGTGCTGTGCGGACGCAGCGTTGGCGATTCGTAAACAATAAGGAACTCTACGATATTTCGGTGGATCCGTATGAAACTGCGGACGTAGCTGAAGAACACCCCGAGGTGGTGGCCGATTTGCGCGAGGCCTTTGACCGTTGGTGGGAAGAAACCCTGCCGTTATTGGTCAATGAGGATGTTCCCTATTCTCCCGTTCAACCTCAGGCGGTGCGGTATGAAAAGCAACTGAAGGAAATTGGCATACCCGAGTGGAAGCCTGCTGTTTTGGAATGAAGATTTTGGAATTGGGAATTAGGAGGGATTGACCACGGATTTCACTGATGAGCACGGATGGGGAGAGTTTCTGAGATTCTGAGGGGAGGGGATTAACCACGAATGGCCCTCAATCTTGATCGTGATCCTGATCGTGATCCTGATCGAAAAATCAACGACTTGGAGAAGGAATTGAATAGAGTTTCTGAGATGCTGAGGTGCTGAGAGGGACAAAAAGGCTGAAGGTTAAAGGCTAAAGGCTGAAGAATTGGCAGAGTGGGAAATTAAACATGGATGGACAGGATTTGGGATTAACCACGGATCCCGCTTCGCCCAAGGGCTACGGCAGGACAGGTTGGCCTTCAATCTTGATCGTGATCGTGATCTCTCTCCACCATTCCTAATTCCTAATTCCTAATTCCTAATTCGCGCGCTTTGGCGCGCTGACCCAGGCGAGGCACCCAAACCTGGCCGAAGGATTATGACTGTTTCGGGATCGACGAAGTGCGATTTTCTGAGCCGTTGAGGCGGAAACTTCGCACATTGTCGCGCAGATCCGGAGGAATGTGGCCAGCGATGAATACGCCTTCGTCTCTTGTTTTTTCTTCTTTTACGCACCCTGCCTGGTGCAGTTGGGCGACCAGGTCGTAGCGGTCAAAGGGAAAGACGAATTCTGCGTAAACCGTTTTGGATTCGAGCAGGTCGTCCATGCCTTGGACAAGCTTCCCGATACCCCTGTTTTCTCGCACGCTGACGAAGGCAGCCTTGGGGTATTGGAGCTGGAGTCGTTTCAGGAAAAATGCGTCCCTGCAGATATCCACCTTGTTGAAGACGGTCAGGATGGGTTTTTCATCCGCTCCCAATTCCTTGAGGACCCTCATGGTAGTCTGAATGTGTCTCTCCACCTCCGGATTGGAAACATCGAGGACGTGAATGAGGAAATCAGCTACTACCGCTTCCTCCAAGGTGGCCTTGAAAGCCTCGATCAGATTATGGGGGAGTTTACGCACGAAACCGACCGTGTCGGTGAGGAGCAGTTTCTGCCCCGAAGGCAGGAGGAATTGGCGGGTGGTCGGGTCGAGGGTGGCGAACAGTTTATTTTCGGCCAGAATATTGGCTCCGGTAAGGCAGTTTAGGAGGGAGGATTTCCCCGCATTGGTATAACCGACGATGGCGGCGGAAGGTAAGGGTTTCTTCATCCGTCGCTTCCGCTGAGTCTTGCGTTGGTTACGGATAACTTCGAGGCGCTTTTTGAGGGAGGCGATGCGATCCCGCACGATGCGCTGGTCGGCCTCCAACTGGGTTTCTCCCTGACCGCGCATTTTGCTTCCTCCTCCTCTTTGCCGGCTCAAGTGTGTCCAGGCCCGGGTCAGGCGGGGCAGGCTGTAGACCATGCGGGCCAGCCCCACTTGCACGACTGCTTCGCGGGTTTGGGCGCGGCGGGCAAAAATATCGAGAATGACTTCCGTGCGGTCGATGACACAGATTCGGGACTCCTTTTCCCAGTTGCGCTGTTGGGCCGGAGTGAGGGCATGATCGAAAACGATACAGTCGTAGTTTTCGGCCTTGGCGTGATTCATGATGGAGTGGGCTTTTCCCCGGCCAATGAAAAAGTGCGGATGCGGCTTACGAATGGATATGGCCATTGATTCCATCACTTCAATGTCCAAGGTCTCGACCAGGGCGGCGAGTTCCAGGAGCATGTCGGACACGTCATCTCCGTTCCGGGAGGGTTGGCGGACACCGACCAAAAGGGCCCTTTGGACCATTTTCGGCCTATCCCTTACCTCAAACATCGTTCTGGTTCACCATGGATGAATTATCAGCCCAGGTCAAAGGAATCGGGTAATTTCCCGTAGGAGCGGCATTGCGCCGCGATTCCTGCGAGGCCGTTTCTCGGGATCGCGGCCCAATGCCGCTTCTACGATTGAGTCGCGGTGAAGGAGGGTCAATCATGCCTGTGCCAGGGCGGCCTGGGCGGCAGCCAGACGGGCCACGGGCACTCTGGGAGGGGAGCAACTGACGTAATCCAACCCGGTTTTGTGGAAAAAGGCGATGGAGGTTGGATCGCCTCCATGTTCCCCACATATGCCCAGTTTGAAACCCTTGCTCTTGGCTCGGCCTTTTTCCGAAGCCAATTCCACCAGTTTGCCCACCCCGGCTTGATCGATACTGGCGAATGGATTCTGGTTGATAATTTCCAGGTCCTTGTAATCGGGCAGGA
Organism: Opitutia bacterium; assembly: GCA_014529615.1. Lineage (GTDB taxonomy): Bacteria > Verrucomicrobiota > Verrucomicrobiia > Opitutales > UBA2995 > JAABVD01. Next base: position 2,512 of record JAABVD010000136.1, on the reverse strand, counting down.
AGGAACCGGAATCATCGCGGCTCATTCCAAGGGTAGTTTGGGTCAGGTCGTTGGTGCCGAAACTGAAAAATTCGGCAGTTTCGGCAATTTCCTCGGCGCTCAAGGCGGCGCGGGGCACTTCGATCATGGTTCCAACCAGGTAATTGAAGGTCACATTCTCCCTGGCCATGACATCGGCGGCCACTTCATGAATGATTTTAACCTGATTTTTCAATTCGTCGGCGAAACCCACCAGGGGAACCATTACCTCGGGAAGGACCGTTACGGCGGGTTTCAGACCGGTCACCTGAGCGACCGCTTCGAAAATGGCGCGGGCCTGCATTTCGGTGATCTCCGGATAGGAGATGCCGAGCCGGCATCCCCGGTGACCCAGCATGGGGTTTTGTTCGTGCAGGTTCTTGACGCGGTCGATGATCACCTCGGGGGAAACATTCAGGGTATCGGCCAAGGCGCGACGGCTTGCGTCGTCCTGGGGAAGGAATTCGTGCAGAGGCGGGTCCAACAGGCGAATGGTGACGGCATAGCCGTTCATGGCCTTGAACAGGCCCACGAAATCTTTTCGTTGGAAGGGGAGGAGTTTTTTCAGGGCCGCTTTGCGTTCATCTCCATCCCCCGCCAAAATCATTTGACGCATATAATTGATGCGGTCCCCTTCAAAGAACATGTGCTCGGTTCTACAGAGGCCGATGCCTTCCGCCCCCAATGACACCGCCATATTGGCTTGTTCGGGTGTATCGGCATTGGTGCGAACCCGGAGCTTTCGATAGCGGTCCGCCCAATTCATGACGGTTTCAAAAAGGGTGTAGGTGTAGCTTTTTTTTGGCTTTAATTCTCCCGAGAGGACCTGAGAAACTTCCGAGGGCGCTGTATCCAGATGACCGGCGAATATTTCCCCGGTAGTGCCATCAATGGAGATGAAGTCGCCTTCATGTAGAACGGTGTTACCAGCCCTGAAGCTTCGGTTTTCGTAGTTGATCTGGACCTCCTGGGCTCCGCATACGCAAACCTTGCCCATCTGGCGGGCCACCAGGGCGGCATGGGAGGAAACCCCGCCGCGCGAAGTCAGGATGCCTTCGGAGGCGATCATTCCGCGAAGATCTTCCGGGGTAGTTTCCACGCGGCACAGCACCACTTTGGTTCCGTGCTTGGTCAATCGTTCCGCCGTGCTGGAGGAGAATACGACCTTGCCGGAAGCTGCCCCCGGACCCGCCGGCAAACCGGAGGCGATTTTTTTGGCCGATTGGCGGCTCTTTTCATCGAAAACGGGCACCAGCAGGCTCGATATGGAATCGGCCGGGATTTTGGTAACGGCCGATTTGATGGTCATCAGGCCCTCCTTCTCCATTTCAACCGCGATGCGCACTGCAGCCAAGCCGGTGCGTTTGCCGTTGCGGGTTTGCAGCATATATAGTTTGCCCTCCTCGATGGTGAATTCGAAGTCCTGCATGTCCCGGAAATGTTCTTCCAGTTTGGTCCGGACTTCCTCCAGTTCGGCATGGGATTTGGGCATTTCCCGGGCCAGTTGTGCGATGGGTTTGGGGGTGCGCACACCGGCGACGACGTCTTCCCCCTGGGCATTGATAAGGTATTCTCCGTAAAACACTTTTTCACCGTTGGCCGGATCCCGCGTGAATGCCACGCCGGTGCCCGAGGTGTCGCCCAGATTGCCGAAAACCATGGTCTGCACATTGACCGCGGTTCCCCAGTCGCCCGGGATATGGTATTGCTGGCGGTAGACCAGGGCGCGGTCGTTATTCCAAGAGCTGAATACGGCTCCCATCGCTCCCCAGAGTTGCTGCCAAACGTCCTGGGGAAACTCCGAATTCGTGCGCTTTTTTATGAGGTCCTTAAAACGTTGGATGAGCAGTAGGAGGTGGTCCTCGGTGAGGTCGTTGTCCCGCTGGACCCCGACACTTTTTTTCAGTTCGTCCATGACCTCGTCGAATGGTTCGTGCACGTGCTCGGATTCGGGTTGTACCCCCATGACGACGTCACCATACATTTGAATAAACCGTCGGTAGCAGTCGTATGCGAAGCGTGGATTGTCCGATTTGGCGACCAAACCCTTTACGGTCTCATCGTTCAAACCCAGGTTGAGGATGGTATCCATCATTCCGGGCATGGATTCGCGCGCGCCCGAACGCACGGAAAAAAGAAGGGGATCGTCGGCATCGCCGAAATTTTTTCCCTGCTGCTTTTCAATCAGGCGCACCGAGGCCCGCACATCGCTTTCCAGGGAAGGCGGATACTGCAGGCCGTTTTGATAGAAGTAGGTGCAAACTTCGGTGGAAATGGTGAACCCGGGTGGCACGGGCAACCCGATGCGGCTCATTTCGGCCAGGTTGGCTCCCTTTCCTCCGAGGAGGTTCTTCTGACTTCCCCTGCCATCGGTTTTTGTCCCGAAGTCGTAAATGTATTTCACCGGTTTGGATGGGTCCGATTCATTTGACTTGGGTTCCGTCGAATTGCTTACGCTATTAGCCATGATTTGATCGATTTTAGGTTAGCAGGC
>JAABVD010000135.1 GCA_014529615.1 Opitutia bacterium | reverse complement strand
AGGTGCCCGCTTGCAAGGCTTTGCGATCCTGGATCAGGGCTTCGATACTGTAGGTGTTCCCGGCCCCCGGGACTCGCTCCCCCTCCGTTTTTTCGGCCTTTATTACCCGCATGGGCATCCAGTTCTCCGCAAAATCCGCGTTGACATCCAGCATGCAAAGGGTTTCTTCGATGGCCTCTTCCCGGATAGCGTGGGCGGTGTGCCCTTCCTGCCAGAGAAACTCGGTCGTGCGGAGAAATAACCGGGTGCGCATTTCCCAACGCACCACGTTGGCCCACTGGTTGATCAACAAGGGCAAATCACGGTAGGACTGAATCCATTTGGCAAAGGTTTCCCCAATTATGGTTTCGGAGGTGGGCCGCACCACCAAGGGTTCTTCCAGTTCCCCCGCCGGAACCAATTTTCCCTTCTCCCCCGCTTCCAGGCGGTGGTGCGTAACCACGGCGCATTCCTTGGCGAATCCTTCCACGTGCTGGGCTTCCCGCTCCAGGTAACTCACCGGAATGAAAAGCGGAAAATATGCGTTCTTGTGTCCGGTCGCCTTGAACATGTCGTCCAGGACCCGCTGCATGTTTTCCCAGAGCATATAACCCCAGGGTTTGATGACCATGCATCCCCGCACCGGGGAATTTTCCGCCAACTCCGCCGCTCGCACCACCTGTTGATACCACTCGGGATAGTCCTCACTGCGTTTGGGGGATATGGCGGTGCGATTAGCTCGGCTCATGGAGGTCGGGAAGGTTGGGAAAGGGGAAAAAGGGGTCAATTCTTAAATCTCCCTCTCAGCGCCTCGGCACCTCAGAATGAACTAACCACAGAGGGAAAGCGCGCCAAGGCGCGCAAATTAGGAATTAGGAATTAGGAATGGGGAGAGGGAATAACCCCGGATTTCACGGATGAGCACGGATTTTAATTTAACAACGCTTCGCTTGATGCCTTCCTGCTTCGCCCAAGGGCTACGGCAGGACAAGACGGCAACAGGATGGAGCTGTGCTCCAGCAGGATAATTTTTTAAAGAATTCCTCTTCGCGAAGCGATCCTGTTCCGGCGCAGCCGGACCAAGTGACTGAAAGGAACGTTGTTAATTGATCTCAACCATCATCAACCTCCCCGAGAACATCCCCTCCATCCGCCAACCTCCAAATCGAAGCATTCCTAATTCCTAATTCCTAATTGGCGCCCCTGGGCGCCTTTATCCGTGTAACCCGTGGTTATTCCCTTTCCCTTCTCTTCCAGTGCCCTTGGACGCTTCCCCACTTTGTGCCTTTGTGCCTTTGTGCCTTTCTCCCCCCTAATTCCTAATTAACGCGCCTAGGCGCGCCTTCCCCTCTCTGTGCTCTCTGAGTCCTCTGTGGTTAATCCCTTCCCATTCCAAAATCCTGTCCATCCTGTTCAACCTGTCCTGCCGTAGCCCTTGGGCGAAGCGGGATCCATGTTCAATTCCTCTCCCCTCTTACTCGATCCCGTTATCGACCTCGGCAGATTTTCCTATCGACTCCGCCGCGGAAAATTTCACCATCGACTTCCAGAACCAGAACAGCCCCCGACGGGCAACCTTCAACCAGCCATAAATATGAATCCGAAGACCATCCTCTCCCTTTCCCTCCTTTCCCTTGCCATTTTTCTGTTTTCCTCCTGCTGCCCCGCCGAGGGCGCCGAATCCAAAACGGTCGACCTCTTTGACGGAAAAAGCCTCGACGGCTGGCAAAACTTTGGCGGGGGAAAATTCTACGTCGAAGACGGAGCCATCGTCGGGGAAGCGGCCATGGGGCTTCCCAACAGCTTTCTGGCCACGGAAAAGATGTACGACAATTTCGAACTGGAAGTGGAATTCCTGGTCGACCCCATGCTCAATTCAGGAATTCAGATTCGCAGCAACACCTATTCGGCCGAAACCACCACTATTCGTTGGGGCGGTCGCTTTAAACCGGATGGAAGCAAGGATGTTATTGAGAGGGTCTGGCCGGCGGGACGGTTCTGGGGCTACCAGATCGAAATCGATCCCACTGAACGGGCCTGGAGCGGCGCCGTTTACGAAGAGGGGGGCCGTGGATTCCTGCACACTCCTGGAGAAAACGAGGAAGCCAAGAAAGCTTTCCGGCAGGGTGAATGGAACCACTTTCGCATCATCGCCGATGGCGATCACTTCCGCACCTGGCTCAATGGCGTTCCGGTGGCCGACGTTCGCGACGATCTGACCGCCACCGGCTATATCGCCTTACAACTGCACGGCATCGGAAAAAACACCGAAAAGGCGGGTATAAAAGTGCGGTGGCGCAATATCCGGTTGACGGAACTCGATTGAGAGCCCCATCCCCGGGGATTCCCAAATCCTAATCCCCGCTCCCCCATACCTCAGGGGAGGTAAAACCCGGAGGAGTGCTGTTGGGCACAATATTGGGCTCCCGGGCCTCGCCCGCCAATTGGGCGAGCTTCTTCTGCAATCTTTGAAATACCTTGGGGCGCGTTTGGCGCAGGTCGTTTGTTTCATACGGGGCCTTCCCGAGGTTGAACAATTCCCAGGTCTCCTTTTCTCCCGGCGCGGTAAAATTGGTCAAAACATCTCCGTTGTGGATCAACTTCCATTGTCCCATCCGTATGGCGCCGTGAAAGGGGGTCAGGTTCAGGAGGATCCACTTGTGCGGACTCTTTTCGCCTTGGGAGATGGTGGGCCAGGCATTTTTGCCATCGAGTGGTTTTTGGTCCTCGACTTCCGCGCCGGCCAGCTTCAACAAGGTTGGATAAAGGTCCACAATGTGAAGGGGTTCTCGAACCACCGATCCCGCCTCCAGAACCCCGTCCCAAGCCATGATGGAGACTACGCGAACACCTCCTTCGTAGAGGGTGCCTTTACCTCGGCGCAATTTGCCATTGGAACCCAGCCGTGGAATTCCGCCATTGTCGGAGCAGAAGAAGATCAGTGTGTTCCGGCGAGGCAGATGTCGATCGGCCGCCTCGATAATGGCGCCGACGGCATCGTCCATACTGGTGACCATGGCGGCAAAGGTACGGCGGTCCGCCTCGGCAATATGGGCGTTGCGCTCAAGATGTTCCTCGGTTGCCTGTAGGGGTGTGTGGGGCGCATTGAAGGGAACGTAGAGAAAAAGCGGCTTTTCCGGGTCCTGTTCCGCGATGATCCGGGCCGCTTCCCTCCCGATCAGGTCCGTGGTGTACCCCTCCTCGTAGACGGGTTCGCCATCGCGATGCCAATCGTGCCCCCCGTCGCGGATTTGGGTGAAGTAATCCAAAGCTCCGTTGTAATGACCGTAGTGATGATCGAAACCGCGCTGCAGGGGTAAATAATCCCTTTGGAAATGCCCCAGGTGCCACTTGCCGACAATGGCCGTGGTGTAGCCGACCCGGCGCAGAGCAGAAGGCAGCGTCTGCTCATCCAGGGGAAGTCCATGACTTGCCCAGGGCCTCACCACACCACACTGCAATCCGAGCCGCATAGGGTAACGCCCGGTCAGCAGGGCGCCGCGCGTAGGCGAACAAACGGGTTGCACGTAAAACTGATCCAACTGCGTTCCGCGACGGGTCAATCCATCCAGATGGGGCGTCGCAATCACGCCGCCATGGTAGCTGACATCGGCCCATCCGAGGTCGTCTGCCATCATCAAAATAATGTGTGGGCGATTTTCACCCGATAATCCACTGACCCACAGTAAGGACCAGAGGGCCCATCCGAAAATATGTCTTCCGCGTTTCATTCCATTAAAAAAGAAGGTTGGGGTAGCATCTACCATACCTTTTTATTCCAGGCCAGAAGGGAATGTCCCGAAACCGGCCTCTGCCCCGGGATGATTGTCCCAAGATCATTGACTTCACCGGTAAAAAAACAGATACTGGCTTCCTTATGCTCGAATCAGTCCGAAAGAGCCATGGCTCGGCATGGGGAACGGTATCATGCCGCCCCGTCGCCGGCCCGGCCATCCCCCCTCGGTGAACCATGAAACTGCATGCAATATTGAAAAACGAAACGGTGGCCGACGTCGGGTATTTTAAACCGGTCAAGGTCCAAGAGGGCAAGAACATGCGGGCCGCGGTTAAGCGCATGCGCAAGGGAAAGTCCGGCTGCCTCCTCATTCTGAAGGGAAGGAAGCTCACGGGCATTTTCACTGAGCGCGACTTCCTGACCCGGATTTTGCTTACAGAGGAGGATCTCGACCTCCCCGTTGCGAACTTTATGACCCCCAATCCGACGGTTGCCCGAATCGACGAGCCGATTTACCGCGTACTGGCCCGTATGTACGCCGGAGGAATGCGGCACCTTCCCGTACTCGGCAAACGCGGTCGGCCCATCGGAACCATCTCGGTCGGGCAAGTGGCCTATTTCCTGGCCGACCTTCACCCGACCATGGTCTACAACCTCCCCCCCGACCACGCCAGGTATCCTTCGGCTCGCGAAGGAGGATGAGCCCGGAAAGGATAGCGAGATGAATTGCCCCTTCTGCAATTACGACAATATGTCGGGCGCGGCCACCTGCGATGACTGTAGTATGGATCTGACGGACCTCGATCTGCCACGCCCCAGCTCGGCCATCGAGGCCAGTATCATGGAATCTTCGCTCGCCGCTCTCCACCCCAAATCTCCCGTTATCGTGCCTCCGGAAGCGACCGTGGCCGAGGTAATTCGCATACTCTGTGAACAACACATCGGCTGCGTCCTGGTCGGCAGCAAGGACAAGGTTGTGGGAATTTTCAGCGAACGCGACGCGCTCAACCGCCTGACCGATCGCTACAGCGAAAGGGCATCCTTGCCCATCTCCCAATTCATGACGGCCCATCCGGAACAGCTCGACCTCGGCGCTCCCATTGCCTTCGCCCTGGATCGGATGTCCATCGGGAGCTTTCGCCACCTTCCCATCACCCGCTATGGCCGGCTCGAAGGAATCATCTCTACCCGGGACATCCTCCGATTCCTGAGCGAATCCTACCCGGATCTGATTCCGCCCAAATCCTGAAACCTGACCCGGCCGGCCCCCGGAATCAGTACAAGCCGGGGAACTTTTTTGGCCCAAAGGGGTCGGGGCGAAGCGGTGCAACTGTGCTCAACCCCGAACAGTTGAGGCCAATCAGAAGAATTGGGCTTTATTTAGCGGAAATGACATGTCAAAATAATAGGTTTTCATGAGCAACAAATCCAAGTCAAAGCGCCGCAAGGTTCCCTATTTCAATCGGGAACTGAGCTGGCTCGCGTTTAACCGGCGCGTTCTGGAGCAGGCCGCCAGTGAAAAATACCCCGTCCTGGAAAGGGTAAAGTTCCTGTCCTTCGTCAGTTCCAACTTGGATGAGTTTTTTGAAATCCGGGTAGCTGGCCTCCTGCAGCAGGCCGATTCCAATGTGAGTGAACTCAGCGTGGATGGAATGACTCCGCGGGAGCAACTTGATCGGATCCACCCGATCGTTTTTGCCCTGGTCGATGATCAGTACCGGTGCTGGCGGGAGCAGTTGATTCCCGCCATGAAGCACAAGCGTATCGAATTCCGGACTCCCGAGACCCTGAGCAAGAGGGAGATTTCCTGGTTGGAGAGCTATTTTCAAAAGGAAGTCTATCCCGTTTTGACTCCCCTGGCTATTGATCCAACCCATCCGTTCCCTCAAATCGGCAACAAGACCCTCAACCTCCTGGCCTGGGTAAAGGAAAAAAGCGAAGGAGAGGAAGAGCCCATGCGGATGGCCGTCATACCGGTGCCCCGAATCCTCAATCGCGTGGTGGAAATCGAGACTTCCGCCAAGGCCCATCGTTTTATCTTTTTAAGCGACGTGGTGAAGATTTTCGCCCATACCCTTTTCCCGGGGTATCGCATCAAGGAGGCCCACGCATTTCGCATAACCCGTAACAGCGACCTATATTTCGACGAGGAAGAGGTGGAGAATCTTCTCACGAAAATTGAGGAAGAGCTCTGGAATTTGAGAAAAAATGATCCCGTCCGGCTAGAGATCGAGGACGGAGTGGATAATTTGCTTTTGGCGGAGTTATTGTCGCAAATCAAGCTGTCCAAGGAGTATGTCTTCCCCATAAACGGGCCGTTGAATCTGATGCGTTAGCGGAATTTCGAGAACATCGTCCCCCGTCCGGACCTCAAGTTCAAGCCGTTCATTCCCTACATCAGGCCTCCCCTGAACAAAGCTGAATCCATTTTTTCCGTTTTGTCGCGGGAGGAAATCCTGCTGCATCATCCCTACGATTCCTTTACTCCCGTGGTCGAATTCATCGAACAGGCCGCTCGCGATCCTCAGGTTTTTGCCATCAAGCAAACCCTCTATCGCACCAGTGGGGACAGCCCCATCATCAACGCCTTGAAAGAAGCCTCCCTCAACGGGAAGCAGGTCACCGCCCTGGTGGAATTGAAAGCGCGGTTTGATGAGGCCAACAACATTCAGTGGGCGCGGGAGTTGGAGGAGGCGGATGTTCACGTGGTATATGGGTTGACCCATTTGAAGACCCATTGCAAATGCTGCCTGGTGGTGCGGCGCGAACCGGATGTCCTCAAGCGTTACGGGCACCTGGGAACCGGA
>JAABVD010000134.1 GCA_014529615.1 Opitutia bacterium | reverse complement strand
GCGCTCGATCATGGGAATGAATCCACCGGGATTCTGCACAATTTGCAAGTGCTACTTTCAATTTGTGCAGAAAGAAGGAATTGGGGGGGGGAAGAATTGAACATGGATGGACAGGATAGACAGGATGGGAAGGCACCAAAGGCGCCAATTAGGAATTAGGAGGGAGAAAGGCACAGAGGCACAAGGGCACAGAGGCACAGAGGGGGAAGCTCCCAAGGGCGCAGGGGGAAGGGAGAAGGGTAGGCGCCCAGGGGCGCCAATTAGGAATTAGGAATTAGGAATTAGGAATGGGGGAGGGGAGAATACGCCCAGGGGCGCTTTCCCATCCTGTTCATCTTGTGCAACTTGTCCTGCCGTAGCCCCTGGGCGAAGCGGGGTCCATGTTCCATGCCCAATTCTCCCTCACTTTGTGCCTTTGTGCCCCTGTGCCTTTGTGCCTTCCCCGGAGTGAAATAATTTTTGTGATCTTTTGATTGATTTCCAATTGGCAAGCGCTACGCTCGCTCTCTTTTTCCTTTATCCGGATCCGGTCCTGTTCAGCCCCTAATCTTTGACCTACAATGCCCAGACAATCTATTGCCGTAAGCCCCCGTGAAGCCTTTGGTCGAGGAGCCAATCGTCGATTGCGATCTTCCGGATCCACCCCGGGGGTCATTTATGCCGGAGGGGAATCCCGACCGGTTACTTTGGACACGAAGTCTTTTGCCAAGCTCTGGCACCAATTGGCGGATTTGACCCCGCTGGTGACCATAGAGGAAGGCGACAATAAGGTAATGGCGCTGATCCAGGAGGTGCAGCGGGATGCCCTCAAGGATACGTTTATTCACGTGGATTTTTTCGAGGTATCGGAAGATCATGCTGTGACCACACGGGTGGCCCTTCACGCGGCGGGAGAGGCCTCGGGGGTCAAAAATGAAGGAGGCACATTGGATTTCCACTTGCACGACGTCGAAGTGCGGTGCCTGCCCAAATTCCTGCCCGACTATATCGACGTCGACGTGACGGAATTAAACATCGGCAACAGTATCCATGTGAGAGATTTGCCCGAGGTCGAGGGTATCGCATACACCATGCATCCGGAGACCGTCGTGATGAGCGTGGTCGGCCAAGCGCGGGAGGAAGAACCCGAAGCCGTTGAAGGACTTCCGGAAGTAGAAGAAGGGGAAGCCGAAGCGGACATGGAAGGGGCGGCAGGTTTTGCCGTTGGCGCCCCCGGAGTCGACCGGGCCCAGGGTTGATCAAGTATAATTTTATAACCGTTCTTTGAAAATGTCTGTCTCGGTTCTCGCCGGTTTGGGCAATCCCGGGATACCCTATGCGGAAACCCGCCACAACTTGGGGTTCCGCGTGATCGATGCGTTGGCCAGCCGGCACAACCTCGTCTGGAAATTGGAGAAGCGCCTCCTTTCCGAGGTGTCCTCCCTGCAGCGGAGCGGGTCTTCCTGGCGCCTGGTAAAGCCACAAACCTTTGTCAATGCCAGCGGGGGGGCTTTGCACGCGGCCGTTCGCTACTTCAAGGTGGAGGCGGAATCGGTCATCGTGATCTACGACGATATCCATTTGGAACTCGGGCGGCTCAAGATCAACCGCGAGGGCGGCCCCGGGGGGCACAACGGCGTTCGGGACGTGATCCGGCGCCTGGGAAACCGATTCATCCGATTCCGCGTTGGAATCGGGGCCAAGTACCCACCCGAAATCGGTTTGGCCGATTTTGTTCTGGGCAAGTTGACGCGGGAAGAGGCAGATTTGATTCAAAAAAAAATGGAGCATTATCTCCAAGCATTGGCGGTTTTGATGGACTTGGGTCCGGAATCTGCCATGAACCAGTTTAATCGACGTGAAAACCGAAATGACCCTGACAAAAAGATCTTATAACACTACCATAATCCTCGACACCCGCGATCAGGAAAAACCTGCGCAGGAACTCATCGAGGATGTAAAGAACACGCTGGAAACCATGGACGTGGAAATCGAGGAAACGGTGGACCTGGGCCGCCGTGACTTTGCCCGGGTAACCGACGCGAACTTCCCCTCGGGCCACTATTTTCTGCTCATGATAAAGGCCCCCACATTCTTTGCCGACAGGGTCGTCGAAAAATTCCGTTTGGACAAAACCGTCTACCGTATTATGGTTCAATCGTAACCTGAAGTATCCTAAAATTTAAACCCCTGTCTGCCATGCCTTCATTCAATAAAGTAATTCTCATGGGTAATCTGACCCGCGATCCCGAACTGCGGGTCACCACCAATGGATTGAGCATCTGTAAGATGTCCCTTGCCACCAACCGCGTGTTCAATTCGCAGGATGGCGAGCGCAGAGAGGAGGTTACGTATGTCGACGTGGATGCCTTCGGTCGCCAGGCCGAGATTATTTCCAAATACATGACCAAAGGCCGTCCCATACTGATCGAAGGCCGTCTCAAGCTGGATATTTGGGAAACCCAGCAGGGGGAGAAGCGGAGCAAGCTCTTCGTGGTGCTGGAGAGGTTCCAGTTCATGGGGGGCCGCGAGGATAGCGCCGATTCGGGGGGACACGGTTCACACGTCGAGCGCAGCAGCCCTCCGCCACGTCCCAGCAGCGCGCCTGCCGCCCCAGCAAGCAGCCCGCCACAGCAGAGGGATGAAATGGAGGAAGACGACGTCCCCTTTTAACTTGATCCCATTCTACCGATGGCTACCGCAAATGTATTGTTGATCGACCAGGTCGAAGGCCTGGGCGCTGAAGGAGACGAGGCAAAAGTGAGGGCGGGTTACGCCCGCAACTACCTCATACCTCAAAAGTTGGCTATCCCCCTGACCAAGGCGAACCGCAAGCGGATCGAGTCCTTGAAAAGGGCCCGTGCTCTCCGGGAAACCAATGAGATCGAAACCGCCCTCGCCCTGAAGGCAAAGTTGGAAGACGTTCACATCGCCATCCAGGCGAAAATCGGCCAGCAAGGTAAAATGTTCGGGGCGGTTACGGCTCGGGATTTGTACGATCACATCGCCGCTGAGGGCGTGGAAATCGACCGGGATAAGATCCAGCTCTATAATCCAATCAAGACCATGGGCAAGCACGTGACCCGCATCAAACTCCACCCGGAGGTGGGATTGGATTTTGAATTTGAAGTAGTTCCGGCCCACGACCAGGACGAACCGGTCGGGTAACCCAGCCAGAAAGAGCTGATCCATGGCCACTTCCCTTGGTTCGACCAAAACTTCCCCCGTGAGGGGCTCCTCCCAAAGGGACTATCCGGAGGATACGGTTTCCAGAGGCGGATTGATTGGCCGGACCATGCCCCACAATGTGGAGGCGGAGGAGGGATTGCTCGCCTCCTGTATATTGGATGGCGATCTGGTCATGCCGTTATGCATGGAGAAAAATCTGCCGGCCGAGGCCTTCCACGTATCCCGGCACCAGATCATTTTCGATGCCCTGCTTTCCCTCTATACCAAGAAATCGGCCGTGGATGAAATTTTATTGGGCGAGGAGTTGTCCAATCGGAATGAGCTCGAAACGGTGGGTGGCCTGCCGGGCATCAACCGTATTACCGACCGGATCGAAACGACGGCCCACGCAAGTTATTTTCTCGATATAGTCCGCACCAAATACCTGCTCAGGCGGCTTATCCGCACCTCTACCCGCACCGTGGAACGCTGTTTCGAGGAGCAGGAAAACCTGGAGGAGTTTTTGCAGGACGTGGAATCGGAAATATTCGATATCGGCATGGACCGATCCGAGGACGCTTCCCGCGACATCAGTCAAACGGTGGACGCGGCGGTGGCCATGGTGCATTCCTTTCTCGAAGGAAAGGGCGCCTTGCGAGGATTGGCCACCGGATATCGCGATCTGGACAAATTGACCTTCGGATTGCAAAAGAACAACATGATCGTGCTGGCCTCCCGTCCCTCCATGGGAAAAACCAGTCTGGCGCTCAATATAGCCGAGGCGGTCGCTTTGCCCAAGGGAGGGGAGGGTGTTCCGACCGTTATTTTCAGTCTCGAAATGGGGCATCAGGATTTGGGCATGCGCATGCTTTGTGCCCGCTCCCGCGTGGCCATGAACCGGTTGCAGGAGGGATTTTGTTCCGCCGAGGACAAACAGGCTCTGGGCACCGCCGCAGTCGAGCTGAAGAAGGCGCCCATCATTATCGATGATTCGAGTAATCTGACCATTATGGAACTGCGGGGGAAATCCCGCCGCATCGCTTCCCGCATCAAAAGCAGGACCGGCCTCCCCGTTGGATTTATCATCATCGATTATCTGCAACTTTTGAGTGGCGCCAACACGTCCGTTCAGCGGGAACAGCAGATCTCGGAAATCTCTCGAGGAATTAAGGGATTGGCCAAGGAACTTGAAGTGCCCGTCCTTGTCCTTAGTCAGTTGAACCGCGAGATGGAAAAAGAGAAACGCAAACCCCGCCTATCCGATTTGAGGGAGTCCGGATCCATCGAACAGGACGCCGATGTGGTGTTACTTTTGAGTAAACCGAGGGATTCCGAAGACGATCACTCGACCATTCAGAATGTAGCCGATTTAATCATTGCCAAACAACGTAACGGGCCGGTAGGAGAGTTGAAATTAACGTTCCGCAGGGAATGTACCCGATTTGAAAATTATGCAGCCCCACGCCGTCACGGGTCAGATTACTAAACTGGCTCTGATTCTAAGTTTAGCCTGTTCCCATTTTTCGGTCCAAAACCTGAGCGCCCAGGCAACCCAGGAGGGAGTGGTGGTCGGGGACGTGGAAATCGAGTTTATCGGGGTCCAGAATGTTAACGAGGAAGTGGTTCGCGCCAATATTCAGGTTAGTCCCGGGGTGCCATATTCCGAGGCCATGGTGGACGACTCGGTTCGCGGCCTCTACAACACCAATTTATTCGAGTACATCGATGTAAAGCGTCTTGAAGTGCGGGAAAACCTGATCGATCTGATTTTTCGGGTCAAAGCGAAGTATCGGGTCCTGGCCATATTCTTCGACGGAAATTCCCGCATAAAAGATAAACGCCTGGAGAAGGAAATTGCCTCGAAGGTCAATGCCGCCCTGAACGAACGATTGGTCAAGGAGGATACCCAAACCCTTTACGCCTATTACCAGAAGAAGGGTTTTACCCAGGTGCGGTTGGATTACGAAATCGATCGCGACCTGGAGACGGGTTTTGGGGAAATTACCTTCAGGATCGAAGAGGGTCCCAAGGTGAGGGTCAGCAAGATTAATTTTCAGGGAAACACCGCCTTCAAAAATAAAAAACTGATCAAGGAGATGGAGACCAGGCCATGGAACTGGATATCCTGGCTGACGGGTTCGGGCAAGCTGGACGACGACGAGTTCCAGGAGGATCTCTTGAAAGTTCGCGATTTTTACCGCAACGAGGGATACCTGGACGTGGAAATTCTAGAGGACGAAATCCAGTTTGATTACAGCCGGGACGGGAAACTCGACATGTATATTCCGGTCATAGAGGGCCGTCAGTACAAAATCGGAAACGTCAGCATTTCGGGCAACGAGCTGTTTCCTTCCGAGTTGCTGCTGGCGGCGCTGGAGCTGAAAAAAGGCAGCACTTATTTGCCGGAAGAATTGGATGAGGACCGGGAGTCTTTGAGCGACTTTTACGGTTCGGTGGGTTATCTCGACGCGCGGGTGGAAATCAAGCGGATCCCCAATATCGACACGGGAGATATCGATATCGAGTATGTGGTCAGCGAAGGGGAGCGGTTCCGGGTCGAGTCCATCAAAATTGAAGGGAACACCAAATCGAAAAGTGTAATCATCCTGAGGGAACTTTCCCTTGCTCCCGGAATGCCGTTTGACCTGTTGCGCATGAAAGTGAGCAAGCAACGCCTTGAAAACACGCGCTGGTTCGAGACGGTGGAGACGACGGACGAGCCCACCAATATTCCGCAGCGGCGCAATCTGAAAGTGACGGTGGAAGAAGGCCGCACGGGCAACTTCACCTTCGGGGCCGGGTATTCCTCCATTCAACGGGCCGTGGGATTCATCGAAATCACCCAGGGAAATTTTGATATATTCAATTGGAGGTCATTTTTCCAGGGCGATGGTCAAAAGCTCCGTCTGCGATTGGAGGTAGGATCCTTATCCGACCAGGCCGTGCTTTACTGGGAAGAACCCTATTTTCTGGACAA
This sequence comes from Opitutia bacterium, assembly GCA_014529615.1. GTDB lineage: Bacteria > Verrucomicrobiota > Verrucomicrobiia > Opitutales > UBA2995 > JAABVD01. The sequence continues at coordinate 411 of JAABVD010000134.1, read as the reverse complement.
TTATTTTTACCAATTGGGGTTTGGTTTCCAGTTATTCAAACAAAGTTCGGAATATTTCAGTACGTTGTACGATGAATCCCGGATAGGATTCGAGGTATTCATGCGCAAGCGTTTGATCGAACTCATAGAGGGGCGCCTGTCCTACAGCCTGGAGGACGTGACCCTCGATTTTTTTCAGCAGATCTCCCCTGGATTCCTGCCCTACTTCAACGAGGAGGAAGTCGTCCCGGACAGGAACGAAATTCAGAGCGAGATTTCGCGTGTGGCCCTGGCCCTGGCACGGGATACGCGGGACAAAATCCTGTTTACCAATAAGGGAACCCGCCTGATGTTCATCAAGACGCTGGGGGGCGTCGTCCTCGGCGGCACACACGACTTCCTCAAAGTGGAATTTCTGGGATCCACCTGGAA
>JAABVD010000133.1 GCA_014529615.1 Opitutia bacterium | reverse complement strand
AATCGCACCGATTGGGAGGTTGAGTTGGGCACGGTTATCGGCCGCACGGCAAAATATGTTTCAGCAAATGATGCGGAAGACTACGTTTTTGGATACATGGTTACTTTAGATATTTCCGATCGAGGTGGTCGCCCTCCGGGAGGAAACCCACTTCGCTCCGACTGGTTTGTAGGCAAAGGTCACGACACGTTTGCTCCCCAAGGTCCCTGGATCGTGCCTAAAGAGTTTTATGGGGATCCGATGAAAAAGCTGAAGCAGAGCCTCAAAATTGGAGACGAACAAATGCAAGAGGCTACCGCGGGAGACATGATCCACTCGATTTGGGAGATCATCGAATACGGCTCGTCAATCATCACCCTATATCCGGGCGATGTCATCAACAACGGAACCTCGGGAGGCACAGGTGCAGGCACCGCCGTACGCGGCGCCCAGCGATTCCTCCAACCCGGGGAGAAGATCGAGGCCTCCATTGAAGGCATTGGAACACTGAACATTCCTGTCATCGGGGAGGAAAAGCCTACCGGATTGACGGGAGCGGAATTGCCTCCGGTCGATAGCTATCGATAGTGATACCACCCCTTGTCACCATGTGAAACGGAATTCCGGCATTGAAAGCCCGGATCCCTTGCAGCCAACAACGAAATAGCCCAACATAGCCACCCATGCGTGGGTTAGGCCAGAATATTGTGGATGACCTCCGCCCGCTCCACACCGGTGAGGCTCTCGTCCCGGCCTTCGAATTCATAGGTCACACGGGTATGGTCTAGCCCCAACAAGTGCATGACGGTGGCGTGGAAGTCGGCCATCGTGACCGGATCTTCCACCGCCGCGTAGCCGAATTCATCGGTGGCGCCGTGGATGGTGCCGCCCCTGACTCCACCGCCGGCCATCCAAAAGCTGAATCCAAAGGGATTGTGATCGCGTCCGTCGGCCCCTTGCGAGACGGGAAGCCGTCCGAATTCCCCCGCCCAAATCACCAGGGTATCCTCGAGCAAACCACGCACCTTAAGATCCTGCACCAACGCGGCGACGGGTATATCGGTCTCCTGGGTCGATTGAGTGAGTCGATTGTGCAGATCACTATGATGATCCCAATCGTTGCGAATGAGATGGACAAAGCGCACTCCGGACTCGAGGAGCCGCCGTGCAACCAGGCACTGTTTTCCAAATTTTTCGGTAATCTTGTTGTCGAGTCCGTAGAGCTTCCGGATGGCCTCGGATTCGCCCGAGAGATCGATCTGTTGCATCGCCTCCAATTGCATGTTGGCGGCCAGCTCGAAGTTCTGGATCCGGGCGTCGAGGGCCGAAAGGCCTTGGGTGGCTTCCTGATGACGCCGATTCAACATCTGAGTCAAATCAAGATACCGTTTCTGGTCTTGGGTGGAAACCGAATCGGGCCGTTGAAGATTATGAATGGGGTTGCCGGTGACATTGAACGGACTACCTTGGTACAAGGCCGGCAGCCAGCCCGAGGAGGTTGTGCTTTGAACCTTGACCGGAGTGGTGTCCGGAATGGCGACGTAAGCGGGCAAATTCTCATTCTCGGATCCCAGGGCATAAGTGATCCAGGACCCCATCGACGGGAACCCCGAGATCGGACGTCCCGTGTGCGTCATCAGGATGGCCTCTCCGTGATCGATCCGCGTGGTCACACCGGAACGAATCACCGCAATGTCATCCACCACCTTGGAGAGGCCGGGCAACAACTCCGAGAGTTCAATGCCGGACTGACCGTATTTCTGGAATTTGTAAGGGCTGGCCATCAAATTCGCAGTCTTGTTGGTGGCCCGTTGCGTGACGGATATCGGAATCGGCTGTCCGTTATACTTTGTCAGCATCGGCTTCGGATCCATGAGATCCATCTGGCTGGGGCCTCCACCCAGAAAAACGAATACGACCCGCTTGGCCTTGGGGGCGAAGTGGGGCTGTTTCGACAAGAGGTTGTGCACCGGCGGGAGGTTACCCCCGGAAGCCATCAGAGGCTGTGCGGTGAGCCAGCTGAGGGCCAGGGCTCCCAGACCTCCGGCGGAGTCTTTCAACATTTGACGGCGCGAGAGCATCCGGCGGGCCAGGCGGTCGCAAAGTGGGTCTGAACAAGGTTTCATTTTGAAAGGGGTTTTATCAATTGAGGTAAAGAAATTCGTTTGAGCTCAAGACTGCGTGGCATAGGGTTTTCCAAACATCATCCGATTGACCGATTTCCGGGTTGCTCGCATCCATCTCGCTTTGCATCCATGCCCGCAAGCTACTGGTTTCTTCGTCGGTCGGGTATCGGGAGTAGGCCAGCATCCAGATCCGGTTCAACCGCTCCTCGAACGTAGCGTGACCCTCACTCTCGATGCGCTCCCGGAAGGCCTCGGCGCTCTCGTGCATAAATGGGCTGTTCATGGCCGCCAACGCCTGCTGCGAAATGGCCGACGCCCTGCGTTTGGGCGCATTGGTGTCCATTATCGGGGCGTCGAAGGTGGTGAGAATATTAGGAGTCCCCGATCGATGAGTGATGATATACACCGATCGACGGGTTCGACCCGGATGGTCCTTCGGCACGACGACGAGGCCGTCCTCCAGGCGTTCCGTGGGAACGGATTCACCATACATGGTCAAATCCAGTTGGCCGCTCACGGCCAGCATGGCATCGCGGATCGATTCCGCCTCCAGCCGGTGTTTGGAAAACCGGTTCAATAACTTATTGGAAGGATCCGCCTCCTCCCGGGTCTGGTCGAAGCGCGAGCTTTGCCGGTAGGCCGTTGAGCGAAGGATCAGGCGGTGGATATGCTTGATGCTCCAACCCGACTCCATGAATTCCACCGCAAGCCAATTGAGTAAATCCGGATGGGTTGGGCGGCTCCCGCGCTCGCCGAAGTCGTCGGGTGTTCGAACCAGTCCTTCTCCGAAATGGTATTGCCAGATGCGGTTCACCATGACGCGCGCGGTCAGCGGATGCTTGGGATCGGTCAGCCATTCGGCCAGGGCGAGCCTTCGGCCGGTGGTGCCTTGGGGCGATTTCGCGGCCGCCCCCTCCCAGTCAAACGGGTGTTCGGGATCGTCGAGCACCCGGAGCACGCCGGGAGTCACCGGATCACCCGGGGTCTTGAAGTTTCCACGCAGCAACAGCGGGGTCGGAGACGGAGAGGTCGTAACGTCAAAGGTCCCCCAGGCAATGGGCGGCAGCGCTGCCTCTTCATATATTTCCTCAAGGCGTTCATTCAACTGCTTATCCTGTTGCTCGTATTCGGGATAAAGTTCCTTGAGCTGATCTTGACCTGTGCCTCCCAGCTCTTGGAAGGTCTCCACAAGGATCGCTTCTTCTACTTCATATATATTGTCCTGTCCTTGCGAGATGATTTCCAGCACTCGCTCGCGCCGGATTTCATCTTGGATCTTCTCGCTGTTTTCCCGCAGAAATTGATTCCGCCACCGCCGCGGCAATCCGTAACGCAACTGTTGTTTTAAAGCGGCGCTCTCATCCATCCAAACCGCGGATTGCTCTAAGTAGGCGTCCCGCTCAGCTTTGGGTGTCAAGGGGATCGCGCGGATGGGTCCCGGGGTGTCCCGCCTCCAGATTCCGGCCAACCACCGTTCCGGATCCGCATCGAAGGCCGGTTCAAAAAGCGCCGATAGCTTGTAGTAGTCTTCGTGCGGGATCGGATCGTACTTGTGGGAGTGACAGCGGACGCAATTGAGGGTCAGCCCCATCAGGGCCTTCATCGACACCTCCACCACGGCCTGTTGCACGGCAGAGATTTTCTCAAACTGGGTGGAGGTCTGCGTTGGGACGGTGGCATCGGGCGTGGTCCGAAGGAAACCGGTGGCCACCAACTTCTCAATCTGATCCACCGTGAAGACCTCGGCGTTTCTCCAGTCGAACAACTCATCGCCAGCCAGCTGCTCGCGCACAAACACATCGTAGGGCTTGTCCTCGTTGAACGCCCGGATAACATAGTCGCGGTAACGCCAGTAATCCGGCCGGATTATGTCACCGATGAAATAGCTCGATTCGGCGTAACCGGCCACATCCAGCCAGTGGCGGCCCCATCGCTCCCCGTATCGCGGGGAGGCAAGTAATCGATCCACCAATTGATCGTAGGCCGCGGGATCCTGAGCGTTCGCGAACGCCTCCACCGCCTCGGGTTCGGGAGGTAATCCGGTCATATTATAGGTCACACGCCGGATCAATGTGCGGCTGTCCGCGTCCTCATGGAAACCGAGGCCTTCTTCTTCAAGCTTACTCAGGATGAATCGGTCGATCACGGATTGCACCCGTGAGGAATCTTTGACTTCGGGGACCTCAGGGCGCACTGGTTTCGTGAACGACCAGAAATTACGGTCCGCCGCCGTGACTTCATCGGAGCTCCGAATTTCGCTGTCGCTGGCGGACGCCTGAGACACCGGTCCACCTACCGTAAGAACCAGTGCCATGGTGGTCGACAAGGCGTGGCGGAGGCTGGCCCCGCAGCATTTCGACTGTCCTATAAGATGTCTGAAGATAAACATACTTTCGTAGCTTCAATTATATGTAACGAGGCGGAAATACAAGTAAATTTCCCCCATTTTTAAGCCCCCACCGGCTTTTAGTGCGGACTGAACACAGGAAACATCGCTAAAAGAAGACAAGAACTTGCTATCAATAATCCACTCCAATAAATAATGTAGGCGATTTTATGCGTAGAAGACAGGAATATTTTTGGGGCAATTATCACCCAATGCTACCGAGCTTCATGCGACATCAACCATTTCCTATCAGATGAATTATTCTTCTCTTTTATTCTCCCTTACTCTTTTTGGCTTATCGGCAATCTTGGCCAACGCAGCTTCATTTGACTGGCCGCAATGGCAGGGACCGGATCGGAATGCGGTATCCAGGGAAACCAATCTGCTGAAGGAATGGCCTGAAAGCGGTCCGCCACTCGCCTGGAAGATCAGTGGAATAGGCACCGGCTTCGGTTCGCCATCCATAGCCGATGGCCGCATATTCGGTTTGAGCCACCGTGGGGACAACGAAGTCGTATGGGCTCTCTCGGAGACAGACGGCAAGGAATTATGGGTCACGCTTCTTGCAACGGTGAACACGGACGGTCTGTCACAAGGAAAAGAAGGTGGCGGATGTACACCGACGGTAGACGGTGACCGGGTCTATGTCCTTGGCCGTAGTGGCGACCTTGTCTGTCTGCGGGTGGAGGATGGCAGCATCCTATGGCAACGCAATCTCATCGAAAATTTTGACGGACGCATTCCCGTTTTCAAATACAATGAATCTCCGCTTGTGGATGGTGACAAAGTCATTTGCACACCCGGCGGAAAAGAGAAAACCTTGGCAGCCCTGAACAAGTTTAATGGAGAGACGATCTGGACGAGCCAGGTGCCGCACGAAGATGATAACGCGCCTGATCCAACCAGTATCATGGTAACCACACCCTTGCTTGTTGCCCTCGACACAGATGGTAACCAGGAGATTTCCACAACTGAAATTCGTGGTTCTGAATCGATTCTCGGAAAACTGGATGGAAACCGGGACGGCAAACTCACGGCAGATGAATTACGCGAGAAATCCAATGAGGAGGAAGCGGAGAGCCAAAGCAGTGAACTGCGTCGACGAAGGGGCAGTAGTTACATGCGGTCTCTCAAAGTGCTCGCCGGACTGGATACCGATGAAAGTGGTGAAATCGACGCTTCCGAAATCGAGAACTCGGTGGATGCCTTAAAAAAGTTGGACGAAAATGGGGACGGCCTATTAGACGAAAAGGAAGTCGGTGCCCAATTTGTAAGTCCCCCGAGATCCAAAGCCGCTTATGCCTCGGCCCTGGCGGTTGATTTTAATAATCAGCGGCACTATGTGCAGTCTGTCGCCAAGGGACTTGTCGGAGTTGCAGCTTCGGACGGAGAGTTGCTCTGGAAGCATAATCGACCCGTCACTCCTACCGGTCTTAATTGTTCAACACCTATTTATCAGGATGGCTTCGTTTGCGCCGCTTCAGCTTATGGAGGCGGAGGTGTGTTGGTGAAACTAGCTGCCGATGACAACGACGATATCAGCGCCGACGAGATCTGGACTTCAAGCGAAATGCAAAACCATCATGGAGGTATGGTCGTGGTCGATGGCTGCCTGTATGGCGCCAATGGTGACGTCGGTGGTGGTAACCTGGTCTGCCTTGACTTCCAGACGGGTGAAACCCTCTGGAACGAAGGTGACCGGGATAAACAAGGGGTGCCGAAAGGTTCGTTGATGTTTGCAGATGAGCGCATTTACTACCGCACCGAGGAAGGTACCATGCTGCTGATCGAACCGAACCGGGATGGCTATTTGGAGCGTGGCCGTTTCGAGCAACCGGACCGTAGCAGAAAGCCCGCCTGGTCGCACCCGGTTATTGCCAACGGCAAGCTCTACCTGCGCGACCAGGATATTTTGTTCTCCTACGTTGTGAAATAGAAAGCCAAAAGGGGTCAATGTTCATATTTCATATTTGACCTCTGATCTTTTTTCAATTGGGGTTTGAGGGTGGCTCGAAATCCTCGAATTGAAAGTAGTGATGGTCTCTATCATGTGATCAATCGCGGAAATTACCGTT